>CAZINL010000152.1:0-6834 GCA_964540595.1 uncultured Clostridia bacterium | reverse complement strand
GTATATGGATGCAGCGGGTTCTTGAATAGCGTCACGACGTCAGCCTCTTCTACGATCTTCCCTGCATACATGACCACTACCCGCTCGGCCATCTCGGCCACCACCCCGAGATCGTGGGTGATGAGCAGGATCGCCATACCCAACTCGTTCTTGAGCTTACGCATCAGTTCCAGGATCTGAGCCTGTATGGTCACATCCAGCGCTGTGGTGGGTTCATCAGCGATTAGAAGACGGGGGTTGCACGCCAGGGCCATCGCGATCATGACGCGCTGCCGCATACCCCCAGAGAGCTGATGCGGGTATTCATGAACGCGCCGCTCTGGCAAGGGGATGCCAACCAACCGCAGCATCTCAATAGCGCGTTCCATGCCTTGCTGGGCATTCATCCCTTGATGGAGCTGTAGGGCCTCACTGATCTGAAATCCAACCGTATACACTGGATTAAGCGAGGTCATGGGCTCCTGAAAGATCATCGAGATGTCATTGCCGCGAATTCGCTGCATCTCGCCCTCGGTTTTAGCGAGGATGCTCTCACCATCAAAGAGGATCTCACCCTCAACAATCTTACCTGGGGGCCAAGGAATGAGTCGCATGATAGACAGACTCGTAACGGACTTGCCACAGCCGCTCTCCCCTACGACTGCCAAGCTCTCCCCTTGGTTGATATGAAAACTTACCCCATCGACCGCAGGGACAACACCGTCGCTGGTGAAGAACTGCGTCTTGAGGTTCCTCACCTCGACAAGTTTCTTCGACATGGAAACACTCCTCTCTCAGTGTTTTACTAACCTTAAGCCCAAGCGGTGCGGGGCGATCATGGTCTAGACGATATAACCATGATCCATAACGTGAGGACGTGGCTAATTTGATTCTAATTGGCTATCTGCAAGGAGATTCCTGCACATATGACAGAAAGAGCGACGGTAGGATTTTGTGCTTGCATATCTATGCGCCGTCGCAGCGGATTATACAGGTTCAATTTTACATTAATCTGTCTCTCTCGTCTAGTCCGATGATCAATTTCCTGCAAAAGAACAGCAGTCAACACAACCATCCTCCATAGCCAGAAGATGTATGATCATTGCATAAACAATGGTCTATGGGCTACCTTAGGTCACAGTGCGACCAAATGCAAAAAAGACACCGAATTTCGGTGTCTTTTTTGCATTTGGTGTCGGGCGCGGGACTTGAACCCGCACGGTTGCCCATACGCCCCTCAAACGTACGCGTCTGCCAATTCCGCCAGCCCGACATGTGATGGTTAGGACCACAGTCCATACCTTGAGGGATTGGTGCCGAAAGCGGGATTTGAACCCGCACGAGCTTAAGCTCACTACGCCCTGAACGTAGCGCGTCTGCCAGTTCCACCACTTCGGCATGTCATCTCGCTAGAAACCAAAGTCCCAAATAGATCAACATCACAGCACCAGCCATAGCAAGAAGCATCGGAGCCAGCACTTGAAACGTTGCTATCGTCAGCGCCAGAACGTCGAGCCAATCAGATGGTTTCCCTTGCTCGCTCATGGCGTTCCTCGCTTTCGGACAAGAGCTATAATACCACATCTATAGTTCCCTGTCTACTAGAATTTTATTCTAGTTTGCAGGTCATTTGCTCTCTGTGCAATCAAATATGGCCAGGAATTTTTCGGCATCTCGCTCTCCCGACGCACCGTTCTGCTGGCGACAGAAGCTATTATGCCACCTGCGCCCCTATGCCGTCAAGTGGCTGTTCTGGCCAAGACAACTATCTCCACCACGGCCAAACAACCTTTGGCCCGTAAAGGTTTCGATAGTATAGATGGTGCCTCGACACCTTACGAACGTAGTCGCGTGTCTCTCCAAATGGAATACGATCAACAGTCGCCATGTTGCCATCCCATGTTCCTTGACTTAGCCACTTGCGCACATTGCCCCGCCCCGCGTTATAGGCTGCGATGACCTGTGATAGATCGTCAAATTCGGTGGAAAGGCTAGCCAAATACCAGCAGCCCAGCTCAACGTTAACGTCCGGGTCCGTTAGTTGGTCCAGTGTGAACGTCGTCCACTTGAGCTGCTCGGAGATCCATACTGCTGTCTCAGGCATCAGCTGCATCAGTCCCACGGCACCCTTGTGGGACCTCGCCACAGGATCGTACTTGCTTTCCGTGTAGGCAATAGCGGCAACTAGATAAGGGTCGACCCCGTACTTAGCTGCCATATCCGAAATCTGCTGCCGAAAACGCCATGGATACACAGCACGGCCAAAAAGAGGGGACTGTACCCACAGCAGCGATAGAACCAGTATGATGATTATCAGCGCGCCCAGACGTCGACGCAAATCTCTCAGCCTCACAGACCCCTCCACATGTTAGGTTCCGAGATAATGAACCAAAGCTTCCGCGGTGGCGGTATTCGTCGCTACCATCACATTATGAACGTCACAGACTCTTAATAACGCCGATATGTCGGGTTCGTGCGGTTGAGCAGTTAGGGGATCGCGCAGGAAGATAATCCCCCGCAACTCACCATTGGCTGCCATGGCACCGATTTGCAGATCACCGCCCAGAGGGCCCGATAGCAAAGGCCTAACATCAAGACCTACCTCGTCAATCAATCGTCGTCCAGTGGTACCAGTAGCTACCAGTCTGAAGTTAGTCAGCAACCCTTGGTGCAGGCGTGCGAAAGCAACGAGTTCGTCTTTCTTACGATCGTGCGCGATCAGTGCAATGGTCGCTGTCACTGACAATCTCCCCCCTGATCCTTTTCCATAGGGTCTCTATCTGTGCCCTAGTATGGTCGATACCCCACTCGTTGTCAATCACACCGTCGGCAAGCTTGGATTTTTCATCGAGAGGCATCTGCGCTCGGATCCTTGCCAACGCCGAAGCGCGATCAAGACCATCACGCGCCATAAGTCGGGCGATCTGCGTCTCCTCTGTGACTGAGACCACCCACACCTGATCAAACATCGCCCCCATCTGCGCTTCATAGAGTAAAGGAACATCAACGATGATCCCTTGACTGGCAGAGCCCCGTGCTTGTAGATCCGCAATCTGTCGTTGGATCTCCCTGATGACAATGGGATGGACAATCTCATTCAGGCGCTCACGTGCCCCAGCGTCACTGAACACGATGGCCGCCAAGGCACGCCGATCGAGCTCGCCGCTCATAGTCAAGATACCTACGCCAAAGTGGTCGACAATCGCTGTCCAGGCGGGTTGACCCTTGCACTGCACCTCATGAACGATGCGATCGGCGTCGACGATCTCGGCACCGAGCTGGCGCAGGATGGTCACGACCGTCGACTTGCCAGATGCGATCCCCCCGGTCAGCCCAATCACAGGTGGGCGATGACTTGGTTCCATCACGAATCACCCCCTATGTTGGCAGTCTGGACAGAGGTGCGAACCTCGACCTGCGACGCGTGTCTTGATGATAGGTGCTCCGCAGCGTGAACAGGGCTGGCCTTGGCGGGCGTACACCTGCCAATGGTCTTGGTAGCTGCCTCGCTCCCCCTGCGCATCCACATAGTCACGAAAACTCGAACCTCGGTTGGCAATCCCATCTGCAATCACACGGCGGATGGATACGACAAGTTGTTCCACCTGTCCGCGGGTTAGTTCCACTGCTGTTGTTTCTGGGTGGATACCCGCATCGAACAGTGCCTCGTCAACATAGATATTGCCCAAACCCGCAATGATGGTTTGGTTGAGCAGCAGGCTCTTCACCGCCACACGGCGCCGCTGTGTCACTGACCAGAGATAGTCCGCAGTGAAGGCGTCGCCAAGAGGCTCAACCCCAAGCTGACTATAGCCGCCGGCCGCCACCGAGGCTTCATCATCGAGATAGCGCACCTGACCGAAGCGACGTGGATCGATGAACCTCAGTTCCCGGCCTCCCGAGAGCGTGAACGCCACATGTGTATGCTTGGGGCGCGGGCAATCAGGTTCCACAAGCGCCAGTCGTCCCGTCATGCGTAGGTGGATCAGAAGCAGCCCCTGGGGAAGTAGATCAACCAGCAGATATTTGCCTCGCCGTCTCAAGGCAGCGATCTCTCGACCGGTCACCGCCTCGATGAACTGATCAGGCGTAAGGGGCTCGACGACCTTGGGGTGCAATACTTCCACTAGACAGATAGTCTGCCCCTCGCACCTGCCTTCGAGACTGCGACGTACTGTTTCAACTTCTGGTAATTCGGGCATGAATACATCTCCTCAGTAATTAGGCCAACGGCCGAAGTGATCGCCTGCGGCGACCGAAGATGATCTCGTTGTTCGGGCAAAGCACGGTTCACTTCAGCGAATACCAGTCGCTCCCGACATTGACATCAACCTTGAGCGGGACCGAGAGCTCGATCGCCAGCTCCATGGCCTCGCGGAGCGCCTGCACCATGGCCTCGCGCTCGCCTTGGGGACATTCACAGATCAGCTCATCGTGCACCTGAAGCAGCATACGACCAGTGAGCTTTCTCTCTCTGATAATGCCATCCATCCGCACCATGGCCAATTTGATAATGTCAGCGGCGCTGCCCTGAATGGGAGTATTGATGGCAGTACGCTCGGCGAAAGAACGTTGGTTGAAATTACGGCTGTTAATATCGGGAAGATACCGCCGTCTGTTGAGAAGGGTGGTGACGTACCCGTCCTCCCTAGCCTTGGCAATGTAACTCTCCTGATAGGTCCGCACTTGGGGGTAACGCTCAAAAAAGCTAGCAATGTACTGTTTCGCCTCTGCACGGCTAATCCCGAGGTTGGTACCAAGTCCGTAATCGGAGATTCCATATACTATACCAAAGTTGACAGCTTTGGCGCGATCACGCTGCTCTCGGGTTACCTGATCAAAAGGAATACCAAAGACCTCGGATGCCGTACGACGGTGAATATCCTGGTCCTGTCGGAACGCGTCAATGAATTTCTCATCCTGGGCAATGTGGGCTAGGACACGGAGCTCGATCTGCGAATAGTCAGCCCCTACGATGATCCAGTTGTCCTGGTGAGGGACGAAGACCCGCCGCACACGTCTCCCCGCCTCTAGCCGGATGGGGATGTTCTGCAGATTGGGAGATGTGCTGGAGAGACGCCCCGTAGCAGTCACGGCCTGATTGAAGGTGGTATGAACCTTGCCCGTTGAGGGATTGATCAACGCCGCTAGGCCATCCACATAGGTACTCTTTAGCTTGGCCACGGTGCGGTACTCCAGTATCTTCGCCACGATCTCGTGCTGCAGGGCGAGTTTCTCCAACACTTCGACATCCGTCGAATAGCCCGTCTTGGTCTTCTTGATCACTGGCAGTTGAAGCTTCTCAAACAGAATATGGCCGAGCTGCTTGGTCGAGTTAATGTTGAAGGTTTCGCCTGCTGCTTCATAAACCTCCGCCGTCAGTCGCTCGACCTGCTGGTCTAGCTCGCTCGCCATAACCTCTAGCTGTCGCACATCGACACGAATACCAACTCGTTCCATCGCCGCCAGGACCGCTATCAGTGGCATTTCGACCAGCCGATAGAGATCAGTCAACTCTTGATCCTTCAGAGCACTAAGGAGAGGGGCGGTCAACGAACGCTGCAGCCACAGCTCCATGGCGACTGCATTACCTGAGGAACTAATAGGGTCACCTGCTACACCCAGATAGCGTCTTGCCAAGCTCGCCGTGTCTATGGCCTGGCCTGGATCCAGCAGGTAAGCTACGATCATCAGGTCGTCGGCACTTTGTGGCCCATGCTCTGGCCATAGACCCAGAGCCAGACCAAGGGCTTTGAGATCGTGACCGATCAGGTGATAGAGAGACAGGCGCTCACGTAAGGCGGGGAAGAAATCCTGTTCCATCATCTCAACAGTGTGAAGCGGACCGTCTGCGCTGCACGCCGCGATCGTAATACTGTGGGGATCGAGGCGATCCTGATTGGTTTTGACCACTAGGTAGACCGAGCTCCCCGGTGTCAGTTGATCTAGCCACTCCAGCATCTCTTCTGGTCGATCAGCCCGCACGTCCAGCTCCAAGGTCAGCTCACTGGCTGTTGCCTGGCTAGTGGACGAGCGAATACGCTCTAGAAGGGTGGTAAATTCAAGTTCTCGATAAAGACCATCCAAGGCCTGCCAATCGGGTTCCTGATGCTTGAGATCATCCAGTTCCACCACCAAAGGAGCATCAACCCGTATGGTGGCCAGGCGTTTGCTCAAGAGAGCTTGCTCCCTATAGGTCACAAGGTTTTCACGCACCTTGGTTCCCGCCACTTCACTGACGTGATCCAAGATGTTCTCCACCGTCCCAAATTGGGCGATCAGCTTGGCGGCAGTCTTCTCGCCAATTCCTGGGACACCGGGAATATTATCCGATGCATCACCGACCAACCCTTTGAGATCGACCAATTGGTTCGGAGTCACCGAGAATCGTTGCTGCACGGCGTGCTCATCGATGGTCTCAAGCTCCGTAATCCCCTTCCGTTGGGTATACAGTGCGCTAACCGTGGCGCTGACTAGCTGAAAAGAGTCACGATCTCCAGTGACTAAGTAAGTCTTGATGCCAGCCAGTGTGGCACGATGCGCCATGGTACCAAGGATATCGTCAGCCTCGAACCCTGGCAACTCTAGGATCGGGATCCGATAGGCACTCAGGAGATCCTTGATTAGTGGGAACTGAGCCGCCATTTCCGTTGGTCCCTTTTGCCTCTGCGCTTTGTACGCCTCGTATTCCCTGTGGCGAAAGGTCGGTTCAGGCAGGTCAAACGCCACGGCCAGGTAGTCTGGCTGGAAGTCATCTATCACCTTGTGCAACATCATGGCAAAACCATAAACGGCATTGGTGTAGATCCCTTTTGCCGTGGAGAGCAGAGGTAGAGCGTAAAAAGCACGGTTAGC
>CAZINL010000151.1:489-7700 GCA_964540595.1 uncultured Clostridia bacterium | reverse complement strand
TGCAGTCAACCTCCCGTCCTTCGCTTCAACAGTCTCTCGTGACCTATTCAGGTCACTACCGACACCACGCCTGACCGACGCTTGTTGTGGCACTCGACGGGAGTGGACCCGTTGCTTACGCAGCCGGGATCCGACTTGTGTTCTTGTGGACTCCCGTCTCACTTGGGCCTTGGTGGCTTGGTGGCTGAGCGCTCAGCGCTCCGCTATGGTCCCCTTGTCCTCGCGTTGACGGACCTGACGCTTATTACTTGCCCTTCTTTAGCGTCGATCACCACATCGAAGCCGATGGGGTTTTGCGCTCCGCGCATGGCAACGACATGGACCAGATAGGTCGGATGTCGGTAGGGACTCAACGTATAACGCTGGATCAACCCGGCTTGGCCGATACGGTAATCCGGCGGCAAAGGCACAGAGCGCTGGGCGAGGTCATAGGCTGCGTCGTGAGAAAGGGTGGTCCGGTTCATCTGGTAGAAGCCGACCAAAAGAGATAATATCAGGACTACCAATACGGGCAACAGTCTTTGATTACGGATTAGCTTCACAGCGCACCACCCACAGTCAACGATTCTAGTGGTAGTCTGCGTCGGTGGGCAGTGTATCCATGCAACACGAGGAGCAAACGACGGGCGCATCGTCTCGCGGTTTGTCAAATCGCGAGACGATGCGCCTTTCTCACCATCTGCCGAGTATCCCGCAACCACGATTACTGTGGTCTGTGGTCTGTGGGCTCTATGCCTTGACCTTCCTCCATAGCCCCAAGTGATCCCCACGCAGCACCAGCAACCCGGTAAAGGGCGCCTGGGTGCGGGGACCGAAGAGCTTCGAGATGAAGGACTTCTTCTCAGCCTGCCCGGACTGGAAGCAACCAAGGGTCGCCAGCTCCTGCCAGAGCTGCCAGGCCAGGATGGCGAAGGCGAGATCGGGCGTTTCACGCCAGTTCTCGGCGCCGCCCTGCTCACGCCACCACGGACGAAGGCGTGCGACAGCCGCTTCCAGCAGCGGAACCAACGGCTCGATACTCGCCTGCCAGTCTGGCAGGCTCTCGGCGATCAGTTCACAGTCGCAAATCGGCAGGCCTACGCTGGCTTCACCTCGGATCGATTGTCCGCTCAGCGCGCGTAACTCCTCGCTGGCCTGCCCCTGAACGACCACCTGCCCACGAGCATCGAGGCTGGCGATGGTGCGGACTGAGTCGCGGTGTTCCATGGCTGCCCGGATTCTCGAGAGCGGGGTCAGACCCGGTGCCCGCATGGCGGCCCAAGCAACCTTGGGCGCCACTGCGCGGTAATATAACTGCCAAGTAGGCTGGCTGTCGTCACTCTCGGGCGGGCGATAGGCTAGTACCGGCTCACTCGCCGCCAGCTGTCTCGCTACCGCTCGCTGCCACTGGGGCCAGAGCAGGCAATGAAAGCCGACGAAGCCTACCAGACCCGGGAAAACCCGCTCCCACTCCGGAATGCGCCCCTGCCACCGCTTGGCAAGGTCAGTAAGCGGCCCTTGCCAGGTCTTGGCCATCTGTCGACTATCTTCCTGCAGCAGAGTTGTCAGCTTATCCATCACTCTGCCACCCCCTTCAGCACCTTCACATTCGTCTGTGGGACCAACCACTCGCGACCAGTCGCCTCATCGACGATCACCGCAGTCGCCGCCAGCGCTCCGCTGCCCACCGCCCGTGGGGTATGGGAGACCGAGCGCACACATCCGACCACGCCAAAGCCTGGTTCACGGACCACCATCACGCGGGCACCGACAGCCAGGGTATCGACAGCCTCTTCGGGAGCGGCCGACAGGTCAGCGGCATCGGGCAGCGCCACCACCACTTCGGGGCGCACCACCCCAGCACGTAGCTGCGTGCTACCATCGATGGAAGCCATCTGTCCCTCGAGGCTGGCTAGCTCGGCATAGACCTCATCAGCCATGGGCAGATTGCCAAAGCCATTGATCAAGATGATGGTAAAGGGTGTATCGGCACTGGCACCGGTGGTCTGCAGCGGATCGACCTTCAGAAACTCCTTCAACACGCTGAAGCTGGCCGAACCTACCACCAACCCCACTGCTCCCAGCTCGGTCAAGCGGTTCAAGGTCTCCAGGGTAACACCGCCGCGGTGTACCAGCACCTTGCCTCCGACCGCCACGGGCAGGTCGTCTGCACATAGATCACTGACCTTCCCCCCGCCCACCATCTGCAGGTCGCCGACCTGCTCACCACCAAAACCGACCACCCCCTGGACCAGATGACCGTAAGTCGAGATCTCGACACTCTCCCCGGGCTCGATCTCGGTCACCTCGCCCTGGATATGGGCGTAGATCTCGGTCGGGTGGAAGAGCGGCTTGATGGTGATCGTGCCCTCATTGAACACGATACTGGATACCTTGCCAAAGACGGGTGAGAGGATCTGCTTCTTAGAGCCGAAACCGCCATGGGCCAGCAGTCTGCCCTTCTCCACCACTCTGCCCTCATCCACCGCGATATTGGTGGCAAACTGCACCAGGGTGATACCGGCTTCCTCGGCGCGGATCACCACCGGCTCCTTGGGCCCGGCCGGCAGCGGTTCACGGATGAAGACGTTGCCCAGCAGACGGGAGACTAGACCCACGTAACCCGCTTTGGGACTGATCGCTTCGCGCCGAATAAAGAACTCATCACTGGCAGCGAGCAGCTCGTCCGCCTCGATCCAGTCCCCAGCTTCCTTACACATAAAGGATGGCATCTCGCTGGGCGGCAAACCCAGCTCCTGGGCCACGTTGACCCGATAGAGTTGCCCCGGGATATAGTCCAGCTTGCCGACTGCGGTGTCGGGACTGACCCGATCACCGAGATTCACCTGGATGCTCCCTTGGGTAGGGAGCTTGCGCAGCTTCTTGATCACCTGCTTCATTGTGCCACCCCCTCGCCGGTCACTGCGGCATCGGGCCAAGCGCCAAGGCGCTTCAGCCAACTCTGCATGGAAGCTGCCCGATCAGGTAGCTCGCTGACCTTGAGCGGGCGTCCGCGTAGGTCGAGGATGATGCCGCTAGCGCCACCCGTGACCTTGCAGCTCATGGAGATGCCCGGGCCAGCGCCGAGGTTGAGCGGCAGAGATGGGTTCAGCGTCAGCTCAGCGGTCTCGTTGGACCCGAGCGGGATGACTTGCAGATCGCCCATGGCGACCGACGCCTCGATGGAGCGTCCAGTACTCGTCCGCCCGCTGACTTTGAGACCGTTGGAGCCAGGGTTGATCTTACCCGTGGGGGCGATACAAGTGCCCAGCGGGACCAGGCACTCCTCGGCCAATAGCTGTAGCGCCGCCTGCTGATCATATTGCGCCAGGATGCCGAGGTGCGGCAGCATGAAGACCGAGTCGACCGCCAGACGGGTAACCCCCTCGGGCTCAAAGGCATCGATCAGCATCATCGCCGCCTGACCACGTAGGGGCGCATGGGAGAGCACGCCACCGCTGCCGATGATCAGATCGATCTTGCTCATCTGGATCAGGTCTTCTTCCTTGGTGGTCAGGGAATCGCTGCGCTTGCGCACCTTAGCGAGAGCACGGTGGTCGATCAGCGACAGACGCAAGGCCTCGGTGGCCAGAGCCTGCTCGACCATCAGATCGGCAAAAGTCGCCGGGATAGTCGTCGGGTAGATCATCTTGTTGCCCACACGGTGGCTGATCTCTTCCAGCCCGATCTCCATGGGCAGCCATTGAGCTACCCGTTCCACCGTGGCCAGGGCTAGGACATTGCCTGAGCTGTAGCTCATGCCGTAGTTGGCGCTGACGGTGCGGTGATACTGGCCATGCATGACCGAGAAGACGTCGGTGGTGGCACCACCGATATCGACGCAGAGTAGGTTAGCCTTGTCTTCCTTAGCGTAGAGCTGTAGGATCTCGCCCACCGCCACTGGCGTGGGCATCAGCTCTCCCGAAACCATCTCCTTCAGCTTCGGATAGCCCGGTGCATGGGCCATGACATGATCGATGAACAGCTCATGGATTGCCTCACGGGTCGGCTCCAGGTTCTCGGTCTGGATATTGGGCCGCAGGTTCGGCACCACGGTCACGTCAAAGCGGTCGCCCAGAAGATCCTCGATCGAAGGGGCGGCACTGCTGTTGCCCGCGTAGATGATCGGCAAACGATACTGGTAGCCAAATTTCGCCCGTGGGTTGGCCGCGCGGATGAAGTCGCACATCTCCACCACGAAATTGATCGTATCCGCGCCTTCCATCCCGCCTGAGAGCAGGATCATGTCGGGGCGCAACGTACGCAGCCGCTCCATGCGGCCAAAGAGTGAACGATTGTCATCGGCGGTAAAGACATCGAGCAGCACCGCCCCACCGCCTAGGGCGGCACGCTGAGCACTCTCCGCAGTAATGCGGCCGACATTGCCACAGACCACCATCTGCAGTCCGCCACCGGCGCTGCTGGTCGATAGATAGGCATCGGTCAAGACGCGGTGCTGCTCACCCGCGTTCTCCAACAGTCTCTTCCCCACCGCCTGTTCAAGATAGCGAATGGAGCGAACCACACCTACTGTTACGTTTTCATAGGGAGCTTCCACCGTTGTCGGCGCCTCCCCACGTCCTGTCAGCTTCCAGCCGTCACTGTGACGTTCCAAGAGCAGCGCTTTGGTGGTGGTGCTGCCGACGTCGGTCACGATGACGGTGGAAAATGCTTGCCTCTTCTCCAACATAGATCCCCCCCATTGTCGCCGTCTCACAAAATTCTAGGCCCCTTCTGCCGGGTCGAGGTGACACAGAGTGTCACGCCGGTAGCAGGAAGGAACTCGGTACGCTGCTAGGATGACGAGTGCCCGCACCGCTGTCCAAAACACAAGCTACATACAATCATTCGAATACTCTCTAGTATTCGGATGACAACGACGATCTCCTGCCTTAGCCGGCTCAGGATCTCATTCAAAGCCCCTCTGCAGGTAGGCCTTGCCGCTGCAGTCGCGGTCAAGCGTGCTTTGCACCCATTGCCATCGATACCACGCAGATCGAGCTAGGTCTGTGGCCCTTTCTACAGGCCTTAATTATGACTAACTGTTCGTATAAATGCTCCACAACCCGGGAACGTTCCCAGTCCTTACCCCGTCTAATCGGGTAGAACGGCTACGGCGTGCGCCGACAGCCTGTGTGTGAACTGATAGCAAGGGGGAGCGGCTGATGAAGCGACTGTTATCTGGAAGACGGAGATTGGGGATCATGGTGGTCGGGATACTCTTGTTTGCGGTGGCGATTGCCGCCATCGATCGAGGGGTCTTCGCCATGGGCTTTGGTGAACGCGCGGCTAAGCTGGTGGTCTACGGTCAACGTGTCGAAGGGAATCCAGGACCAGTGCTCTTCGAAGGGCGGACCTACGTCCCGATCAAGGCCATTGAAGGGGCGTTGGGTCTTTCGGTGAATTGGGACATTGCTACCAAGACACTGTATATCAACTCGCCCGGGCAAGAACAGACCATCCTTAGTGCCCCTCTGCCCTACAAAGAGTACGAGACCGCCAATCTGGTGATCAATGGCGAGCTGATCACCCCGACCGTGGCACCGATCGTCTATGAAGGCATGGTCTACCTGCCAGTGCGCGAACTGTCTGCGCTCGGCCTGCAGGTCGGCTGGGACGCCCACACTGCTACCGCCTACGTCGGCAGCCTAGGAAAAGAACTGCCCGTGGTCGGCAGCCTGAGCAACCTAGAGAAACTGCTTAATACCCGCATGTATGTAGAGCAGCGCATGGTGCTTAAGAACGAGGCGCTGGACGGTGGCGTGGCAACCTCTGCTCCGGTTCCAGCCGCCATTCCATCTCCCGCTGCCGCCGAAGCCACTGGCTCCGCCAAGGCTGGGGCCGCCATGAACTTGCAGCAAAGCTCTGTCAGCGCCAGCGCTGACTACTCCACCACCAATGTCCAGGTACAAGGTGTGGACGAGGCGGATATCGTCAAGACCGACGGTCAGTTCATCTACCAGGTGCGTAACCGCCAGGTCACCATCACCCGCGCCTACCCGGTGGCGGAGATGAAGCAGCTCGCGACGGTCTCCTTCGCCGATGAGAGCTTCTATCCTCAGGACCTCTACATCGATGGCAAGCAGATGGTGGTGATCGGCCGCTCCAACAACAGCAAACTCTATCAGGACACTCCGGAGCAGATTACCAAGCGTGGGATCAATGAGCCAGCCGTCATGCCCCAGAAGATGATCATCGGGCCGTACTGGGGTGGCAACCCCACGGTCAAGGCGATCGTTTACAATATCGAGAACGCGGCCCAGCCCAAGCTGGTGCGCGAAGTAGAGCTTGAGGGCAACCTCCTCACCTCACGCAAGGTAGGCAACCACGTCTATCTGCTCTCGAACCAGTACCTCTACCCCGTTCGTCCCCTGCCAGCTCAGATCCGTGACACTGCCATCAGCGAAGAGTTCGCCCCCATCGGTATGGATAAGGTGCAGTATTTTCCGGGTGGGACCTACTCCAGCTATCTGCTGATCGCCGCCTTTGATCTCGGCGCCATCGATCAAGGCTCCGTCACTGAGGCCTTCCTCGGCGCAGGCAACAACGTCTATATGTCTGAAGAGAACCTCTACATCTCCATCCCTACAGCGCAGGGCGAGACTGCGGTCTACCGTTTCGCCGTCGACAAGGCTGAGGTGGAGTTCAAGGCCAAGGGCTCTGTCCCGGGCAACATCCTCAACCAATTCTCCATGGACGAGTACCAGGGCCACCTACGCATCGCCACCACCTCCCATGCCAAGGAGAACGGACAGCTGAACAACAACGTCTACGTCCTCGATGGCGAGATGAGGACCGTGGGTAAGGTCGAAGGGATCGCACCTAACGAGCGCATCTACTCCGCCCGCTTCATGGGCGACAAGGGGTATCTGGTCACCTTTGAGCTAGTCGACCCGCTCTTCGTCCTCGACCTCAGCAAGCCGACGGATCCCAAGATCCTCGGCGCGCTGAAGATCCCTGGCTTCAGCAACTACCTCCATCCCCTCGATGAAAATCACCTACTCGGGATCGGCCGTGATACCGACGTCATTGACCGCAAGGACGCCTCCGGCAAGAGCCTAGGTCGCCCCTTCGCGATCGAAAAAGGGATCAAGTTGGCGATTTTCGACGTCCGCGACGTCAGCAACCCCATCGAGAAGTTCAGCACCGTCATCGGCGCTCGTGGCAGTTCGGCTGAGGTGCTGCAGAACCATAAGGCGCTCTACTACGAAAACGGGCTACTGGGATTTGCG
>CAZINL010000151.1:0-479 GCA_964540595.1 uncultured Clostridia bacterium | reverse complement strand
CAACGAGACCAAGCCAGTCGCCGATCCCACCGGGTATGGCTCCTTCGCCTTCCAGGGCGCTGTGCTCTATGACGTCAGCCTGGAGAACGGTTTCGAGCAACTGGGCAAGATCACTCACCTCGACCAAGAGTCCTATCTTAAGATGGGTCAGTACTGGCACGGCAGCGACGCCGAGATCCGCCGTATCATCCGCATCGGTGACAAGCTTTACGTCCTGTCCAACCGCTTCCTCACCGCCCACGATATCAAGACGCTGGAGCTGGTGAAGAAGGTAGAGTTGGCACAACAATAGGTGAGGTATGAAATCAGGTTAGGCTTCCTAGCCGGTACTTCAGTTACCTCTTCTCTCTTATACCCAAACACGGCCGATGTGTAAGGCTTATACCCATCCGGCATCTTCAGCTCCTTACGCAGTTCGGCGCCTTGCCGCGAGGCAAAGGCCAGTTGAACAAAGAAGATCCAGCACGATCCGATGCCGA
>CAZINL010000150.1:0-7744 GCA_964540595.1 uncultured Clostridia bacterium | reverse complement strand
AGCATCGGTATCATCATCAACAACCTCCTGTTTTTTCAGCCCTAGGGCCAAAGGCCAAAGCCCAAAGTGGAGTGATTGTCATCCCAGGCTGCCCAGTGGAAGCAGAGGATCAATAAGGTCCGTAGTCGTCACGTAGTGAGCTAAGGTGTTCGCAAAGTAGGTGGCGCTTGGACTATTCGCCTACTTACTTTGGCCTTTGGGCGTTGGCCTTGGGACTCGCGATTAGCGTTCAGTGCAGCTGATGCAAGGATCGATGGACAGGACCAGAATCGGCACATCGGCCAGATTGGCGCCCTTGACCATGCTGATCAGAGACGGGAAGTTGGCAAAGGTAGGGGTGCGGATGCGCAGGCGGTCTAGCTTGGGCGTCCCATTGGCCTTGACATAATAGAGGCATTCACCACGGGGTTGCTCGACCCGGGAGACGGTTTCCCCGTTCGGGTTGCCTTTCACCGGTACCGCAAACGGCCCATCCGGGATCTTGGCGATGGCTTGGTGAATGAGGTCCATAGCGGTGTAGAGTTCTTTGATCCTAACCACCATGCGGGCGTAGCTGTCGCCAGCGGTTTCCACTGCAGGTTCAAAATCAAGTTCGCCATAGGCGGCATAACCGGTCGTCCGCAGATCCTGCTTAATACCACTGGCACGAAGCATGGGGCCAGCGGCACCCAACAGATAGGCCTGTTCTTTCGTCAGCACCCCTACCCCTACGGTACGATGCTTGATGGTGCTATCATTTAGAAAGGTGGGTACAATGGCGTCGATCTCGCGTTTACAGTCGCGCACGGTCTGGTCCACGTGAGCCAGTAGGTCAGCGGGGATGTCGCGCCGTGTCCCGCCGATGACGCAGGCGGAGATCATCACGCGGCTGCCAGCGGTCAGATCCATGAGGTCTACGATCTTCTCGCGAATACGCCATGCGTGCATGAACAAGCTCTCAAACCCCAATCCATCAGCCTGTAGCCCCAACCAGAGGAGCAACGAGTGCATCCGGTGCAGCTCACCCCAGATCACGCGTAGATAGCTGGCACGGGGTGGCACCTCGACCTTCATCAGTTCCTCGATGGCGAGGCTGTAGCAGAGGGCGTGCATGAAGCTGCATATTCCGCAAACACGTTCGACCACCATCACATTGGTGACATAGTCCTTGGCCTCAGCCAACTTCTCCAGGCCGCGGTGGACATAGCCGATGGCGGGGATCACATCGACCACTTTCTCATCCTCTAGTACAAGTTTTAGCTGGATCGGCTCAGGGAGAACTGGGTGCTGTGGACCAAAGGGGACAATCATGCGTCCTGGCATCACTTACCCTCCTTTCCCTGATAGGTGACCATGGGGGTGGTGGGGGCATCCTCTGCCAAGATGAAGCGTCCCTCATAGTCGACACTGAGACCGGTGAAGCGAACACCGTAGAGATCGTGGATCTCATTCTCGACGAAATACGCCCCGGGATAGAGACTGGAGAGGCTGTGAACGACGTCATCAGCAACAACGCTCAGCCGGAGATGGGTCAAGACGAGATCACGGTCAAAGTGGTAGACGAGGTCGAAGCCCTCGGCAACCTTCACACAGGTAATCGCGATAAAACGGTGGCCCTGTTCCTTGAGTTGCCCGGCCCGCGGTATCAGTTCGTCAATGGAGACGATCTGTTCATTTGTCAGCATGGGTGACCTCCTTCTCGGCGGAGCCCGAGGGCCAGAGCCCAGGGGCTAGGTTTAGTTTGACTGCTGGGGAAGGAGATGCGGCTAGGCGCTGCCCAGCCTGCGGGCGGAATGCGCCTTCTCGTTAAGAATTGCCGTAGCTCGCACGACGCCGTCGATGATAACCTCGGGGCGTGCCGCACAGCCTGGCACATAGACATCAACCGGTACCACCTTGTCGATGCCGCCCAGAACGTTGTAGCAGTCATGGAAGATCCCGCCTGAACAAGCGCAGGCTCCTATAGCAACCACAGCTTTAGGGTCAGGCATCTGGTCATAGATGTTGCGCAAGACACGAGCGTTGCGGTGATTGGCTGTCCCGGTCACTATGAGAATATCGGCATGCTTGGGGTTGCCGACGTTTAGCACGCCGTAGCGCTCAACATCATAGAGCGGCGTTAGGCAGGCCAGCAGTTCGATATCGCATCCATTGCAACTCCCGCAGTCGTAATGGACAATCCACGGCGACTTGGCTCGAGCGACATTGGTCAGACCCATGGTAGGAGCTCCTTTCTCGTTACATCTTCATGTACAACCAGGCGAGATTTATCATGCACAGGGCTAGACCTACGCTCCAGGTGAGAGATAGCATCCGCTGCCAGGTGACGCGGGCGCATACATTGTCAATCAGGATCTCCAAGAGATAGCAGGCCAGTGCCAATGCAGCACCCACCCAGAGATTGGTGGCCCAAAACAGCGCGGCCAGGACCAGCACGAAGACTAGCTCGTACCAGTGGCAGAGCTCGATAAGCGCCAGATAGCGACCCGAGTACTCGACCGTTATCCCCTGTACCAGCTCTTGATGGGCATGGTGGGAGGTGGAGAAATCAAATGGTGACTTGCGCAGCTTGATCGTCAGCACGAGCAGGAACGCGATAAAGAACATAGGTAGGGAGAAGATCAGCGGCTTGGGTTGACTGAAGATGCTCTGGACTCTGAAGCTCCCGGTCACCAGGTAGATGCCGACCACTATCAGCACCAGCACCGGTTCGTAAGCCAACACTTGCAGTAGCTCGCGTTGAGCGCCGATCTGGCTGTAGGGTGATCGCACGGACATGGCCCCTAAGACGAGGGAGACCGCAGCAAACGTCAGGACAAACAGGATCATCAAGAGGTCCTCGCCCAAGAAGAGCATCACCAAGGAAGCGATGACGAACAGCACATGGCAGTAAAGCCAGATCAACTGCATGCGGTTGACTAACTGGGGAGCCTTGGACCAGAGCTTGAGGAAGTCCAGTATGGGTTGTACGATCGGGGGGCCAAAGCGACCCTGCAGGCGGGCAGAGAGCTTGCGGTCACAACCGGTCAAGAGGGCACCGACGACCGGAGCGACAACAATGGTTAGCAGCGTAATCAGGATCGTCCGCATTACCGCATCACCCCCAACATGAGTGCCATCAGAGCGATGCCGCCGATCGTCATGACCGGACCCAGACGTCGTTCGGATAGCAGCCGGCGAAAGTAGAAATTGCCCAGGGACAGCTCCTGAGGCTGGTCTTGGGGCCCCGTGAAATGATCGACCTCGGCCTCATCGACCTGCTCACCGCACAAGTAGGCGGGCTTGATCACTGCCGGCTTGATCGTGGATCCGAGTATGGGAACGATCATGAAGACGATGAACAGCAGGTTAAATAATGGCAGGGGAGCGTACGAGCCCACCGAGGAAACCAAGCTGTGGCTAGGTGCGGTGACCGCCAAGGTATGGTAGTAGAGCGTCTCTTGTGGTGCCACGAGCGCGCTATGGATCGGACCGATGAACAAGCTCGTCCCCAGGACTGCCAGAGCTAGCAGCAGTAGCGGTCCCGCCACGGTCTTGGGCAACGATTCCATGTGGAGACGATCCTGATAGTGGATACTGGTGAGATGACCAATCCACTTGACATAGTAGACGACAGTCAACGCGCTGCCTAGAACGATCATCACCAAGGCGATGGGTGTGCGCGTGGCAGCTTCAATGGTAGCCCATTTGCCCACCAAGACCCCAAATGGCGGAAGCAGCATCGAGATGGCTGCCACCACGGTAATCGTGGCCGTATACGGCATTTTGACCAATAGGCCATCCATATGCTCAATGTTGCGGCTGCCGATCTCTTGCTCGATGGTGCCGACACAGAGGAAGAGCAGTCCCTTGGAGATGGCGTGGAATAGGATGAGCAGGGTGGCCGCGGCCACGGCTAGCGGCGTATTGATCCCGGCGCATGCTACGATTAGGCCTAGGTTGGCCACCGTAGAGTAGGCGAGGATGCGCTTGGCGTTGTTTTGAGTAATAGCCAGGGCCGAGGCGATGAAGAAAGCGAAGCTGCCGGCGATGGCGACTAGGCCAGAGAGTTGGGTCCCCTGGTAGGCCGGGGCTAAGCGGACAATCATGTACACGCCAGCCTTGACCATGGTACTGGAGTGAAGCAGGGCGGAAACGGGGGTGGGAGCGACCATGGCGCCCAGCAACCATCCGTGGAAGGGGAACTGAGCGGCTTTGGTCATCCCTGCGATGACGAGGAGCGCCAGCGGTAGCAGAACCTGTGGCCCAGTGACGCGTCGAAGAGCTAGGTCCATGATGCTGAGGGGGAGAGAGCGCTCTGCTAGAAGCACGATGGCCCCGACGAACGCAACCCCGCCCACTGAGTTCATCCAGAGCGCGCGCGTAGCGCTAACCATGGCGTCCGCAGTACCGTCGTGGGAGATCAGCATGAACGAACAGAGTGTGGTTAACTCCCAGAAGAAGTAGATCCAGATCAGGCTGTTGCTCGTGACCATGGCGTTCATGGCACCCAAGAAGATCATCAGAAAGAAGAAGAAGCGAGGCTGACGCGAACGCTCTAGGTGCTGATGATGCTCATGCCGCTCCATGTAGCCCAGCGCGAAGATCACAACCAATGAACCAACCAACGATGCCAGCAGGTTGAGCACAAGACTCAGACTGTCGACGGCAATAACCGGATGCACCTCGAGCGCATGGCCGTGGGTCATCTCCAGCCAGATGAGAGGGACCGCTTGAAGCAGTGTCATCAGCACCAACCCGACATGGCGCAGGCGGATGGCGATATAGAGTAAGCAGGCGGATAGGGCCATGTCTGCCAGCGTAATGAGCATGTTCCATAAACTGCTCGCTGGCTGGTAGCTAAAACTCCCCGCACTAAGCAACCCCAGACTGCTAGCAGCCACTCCCAGAGCGGTCAGAAAGACAACAATGGTGCGTAAGCGGCGGTCACTCGTCAAGAGCAACACGAGAGCCGCGCACAGGGGGATCAGGATGTTGGCAGCAAGAAGCGTTGGTCCAGTCATCATTGATACATCTCCTAGCGTGATAGAAGTGCAAGAAAAAACAATTTTTCGCCCAGAAAAATAAAAAGCCCCCGACAACAGCGCTGTCGGGTCTCTGAGGCTTTATGTAGGTAGCGGAGGAATACGATATTCAAAACCAGTCATATTGTAGACCTGAAGATCAGACCTGTCAATTGAAAGGGAAATGACCAACTAGTCTAGTTACTGTTTCTTGCGAGTGCGGTCATTAGCAGGAGATGAAGCCGGGAAAACACTAAGTAGGGAGAGGATTTTTCCTTACACTAGATGAATATAAAATACAAGGAAATTCGTGGGGGTGCCGCGCAGATGAGAGAGTTTCCGGGCCGATACCCCAGACCAAGAAACCCGGTCCCTGTTGAGATCGTTGCCAAGGCTCTCGCTGCCCATGACTTTGAGACAGCTGCCATGGGTATCGCGACTGCCGTGTGGCAGCTCTCCGAGGGCAAGCTTGATATCCCGTTGCCTCAGATCGACGCGTGGTCAGCCGTCTTGCCGACCCCTTGGTCTCAGGAGCCCGAGATCCGCTTGCTGAGCTGTTGGGAACTGATCAACAGGGGTGACTATACCCGCGCTGTCCTCATTCTTGAGGAGCTAGCAGGGTACTGGATAGGTCAAGTTGATGGCCCCGATCGCGAACTCGCGATCCAATGGCTTCACTATATCTGCTCAGCTCAAGGCATCCTCTATGATCGTACCGGGCAGCGGGAGCTTGCCCGTCATGCGTTTACGGAGGCTCATCGTTTCTTGCCCAAAGCGTCGGCTAGTATCATCCGGCCAGCGGCCCCTCTCGAGATAGACGCTGAAGAGGCCAGCCAACTTCTGGCGACCGATGAGATCGGTCTATGCCCGTTGCTGATCGATGGGCTCACGGTCTACCAGCAAAATGGGGATCGTCAGACTCTAGCTCGCGTTGCTCACAACATTGGCGAGTGTTATCTGGAACAGGGGCGGTTGCCAGGAGCCCGTTACTGGCTCGAGCGGGCTTGGGAGCTAAAGAAGGCCAACACTAGTAGACTACCGCTGTTATTTACCCTCAGCAGTCTGGGCGTCTGTTACCGTAGACTGGGCTTGTTTGACGAGGCACAGTCGGTACTCGACAACATCCTGGTCGTTGCTAACGAGATCGGCAGCCTTTTTCACCAAGCACACGCACTCTCGGATCTAGGCAGCGTTCATCGTGACCGCGAGAATGTTCACCTAGCCCTTCAGCTGTATCATCGCGCCATGGAGCTGAAGGAACGGCTGCACGATGGTCTTGGAGCAGCCCAGACATCGCTCTCCATGGCGACCCTTTATCGTCGACAGGGACAGTACTCATCGGCCGGCATCTTCCTAGTGCAGGCGCGGCGCCATGGTCATGGCTATAGTGATCAGATCTTTCGCCAAACCCTCATGTTGCATACTCAGATCAACGATCTGTTACAGGGTAGGGAGCTAACCATTGGGGAGATGGGATCTGTTGTTCAGCGTCTTAGTGATCTACACGCTGGGCGTCAGGAGATCCTCGGGCGTTGGTACCTGGCCCTTGCCTGCCGGGGTGCCGGAGACGAGAAGCAAGCCCTTGTGGAGGCAGAAAAAGCACTGCATATGGCGATGAGCCACGGGCATCTACGTCTGCTAGCCATGGAACTGCCGGTCAGCGCCCCAGTGCTGGCACTGGCCATCAATCATGGTCTGTTGCCGGAAGCGGTCGTGGGGATCGTTCAGAAGGCTACCCCCGGGTGTCTGGACGCGCTGCTCGAAAAGGCGCCTGTTTCCAGATCGCTGGTGGCTGCGACCGGAAGGTTGGCCGAAGTTCAGGGGCTGACCGCCAAGCTCCTGGGTGGGTTTCACCTCTTCCGCGCCGGGCGTGAGGTCCCTCTGACGAGTATCAGATCCCAGAAGGCGATCTCGTTGCTCAAGCTTCTGATCGCCAAGCGCAACCAGATCGTTTCACGTGAACAGATCTTCGACATCATCTGGCCTGAGGTGGAGATCGAGGCTGCTGATCGCAGTTTCGATGTCACGCTCTCCACACTGCGCAAGCTGCTCGAGAGCCCTGGGGATCCCCCCCTCATTATCCGCCGCGGCCGAGGCTATACCATCAACCCAGAGCTGTCCCTGACCGTGGATGCGGAGGAGTTCGTCCGTCACTGGGAGAAGGGACATTGGTGGAGCACTCGAGGTCAGGTGACAGCTGCTGCCATGGCGTGGCGTGCGGCGGAGGATCTCTATGCTGGAGACTTCCTGGCTGATGACCTGTATGAGGATTGGGCGACGGCTGAGCGCGAGAATCTGCGCGAGAAATACCTTGAGCTGTTGGTACGGATTGGTGAGGTTGCCTTGACCGAAAGGCGATATGACCTGGCCATCGACCGAGCCCGTCGAGTGCTAGCAGTGGACCCTTTGCGCGAGACCGCTTATCGACTGCTGATGAAGGCACACGCCGCTCTGGGGGATCGAGCCGTGGCCTTGCGCGACTACAGGTGTTGTGAAGAGGTTCTGCGTCAGGAGCTGGGTGAAGAGCCCATGGCAGAGACGCGTGAGTTGGCACAAAGGATCAGGAATGGGCAAGGGCTGTAGTTTTAGGTTTTTCTTAGTCATTTTTTAAGGACAGATCGATATAAAGATGGTGAGGCCTAGTGCTCTCACCATCTTTTCGTTTGCGGAGGGTCCATACATGGATAGTCAGCGCACTACAGACACATTCATTGTCAGGATTCGCCGCGACTTCGATTCCCATCCCCCTCAGGAGCGTTGGC
>CAZINL010000149.1:0-7745 GCA_964540595.1 uncultured Clostridia bacterium | reverse complement strand
AACTCGCAACCCCCACCTTGGCAAGGTGGTGCTCTACCGTTGAGCTATTTCCGCATCGACAGCAACCACTATAGCAGTCTTTCTGTCGAAAGACAAGTATGATCTGCCTCCACTGTCAGGAAGAGACGGGCGAGTTGAAACCCACCCCTACTGCAGTTCTGAAGCACACAGCGCTGCAGAACTACTCCGTCTTCTGCACTTTCGCCCAAGTGTCGCGTAGGCCGACGATGCGGTTAAAGATCAAACGCCCTTCAGCAGCTTCCTTGGGGTCGAGAACGAAGTAGCCCTGGCGTAAGAACTGGAAGCGGTCGCCGGGCTTAGCTTCAGCCAAGACTGGCTCCAGCATGGCGTGCTCGAGAGTCTCCAGCGAGTTCGGATTGAGCTGTTTGAGGAAATCGCCGCTGACCTTCTCTTCTTCACCAGCCAGTTCATCTTCGATCTCGGCCTCCACCTCAGGGGTTTCATCATTGAGCAGATAGTCGTAGAGCCTTACCGTCGCGGGTACCGCATGGGAAGCAGAGACCCAATGGGATGTACCTTTGATCTTGCGTCCGCTGGTCGGCCCACCGCTCTTGCTTTCTGGGTCGTAGGTGCAGCGCAGCTCGACAATCTGCCCCTGGTCGTCCTTGATAACCTCTTCACACTTGATGATGTAGGCCCCTTTGAGACGGACCTCACCACCCGGGGTCAGGCGGAAGAACTTCTTGGGCGGGTTCTCCATGAAGTCTTCCTGTTCAAGATAGATCACCCGCGAGAAGGGCACCTTGCGGGTCCCAGCGGCGGGGTCTTCAGGGTTATTCTCCAGATCAACCCACTCCACCTGGTCCTGAGGATAGTTGGTGATCACTAGGCGCAGCGGACGCAGTACCGCCATCACGCGCGGTGCGCTGGTGTTTAGCTCTTCACGGATGCAGTGTTCCAAGAGAGCCACATCCACGATGCTGTTGCTGCGGGCCACACCGACCCGGCCGATGAAGTCCTGGATCGCCGTGGGTGTATAACCGCGGCGGCGCAAGCCGGCGATGGTGGGCATGCGGGGGTCGTCCCAACCGCTGACATAGTTGCCTTCGACCAGCTTCTTCAGCTTACGTTTGCTCATGACTGTATTAGTAATGTTCAAGCGGGCAAACTCGATCTGTTTGGGGCGCTGGTCGACGCCGTCAATCTGATACCTTACATTGTCTAGAACCCAGTCGTAGAGAGGACGATGATCCGCATACTCGATCGAGCACAGCGAATGGGTGATATGCTCCAACGCATCCTCGAGCGGATGGGCATAGTCGTACATCGGGTAGATGCACCACTTGTCACCGCTGCGCTGATGGTGAGCATGGCGAATGCGGTAGATGACCGGATCGCGCATATTGATATTGCCGGAGCTCATATCGATCTTGGCGCGCAGCACGCGAGCGCCATCAGGGAACTCACCAGCCTTCATCCGTGCGAAGAGATCGAGGCTCTCCTCCACTGGACGGTTGCGGTAGGGGCTCTCCTTGCCCGGCTGCGTCAGGGTTCCACGGTATTGGCGGATCTCCTCGATGCTCAGGTCATCGACGTACGCCTTGCCATCCCTGATCAACTGAACAGCGAAGTCATACATGTGGTCAAAGTAATCGGCAGCATAGAATAGACGGTCGCCCCAATCCGCCCCCAGCCAGCGGATATCATTCATGATGGCATCGACGAACTCCTGATCCTCAGCCACCGGGTTGGTGTCATCGAAGCGGAGATTGAAGAGGCCGCCATTGGCTTTGGCGATATTGTAGTTGATCAAGATCGCCTTGGCGTGACCGATATGCGGGTAGCCGTTGGGCTCGGGAGGAAAGCGCGTATGGACACGCCCATCGTTGAGCCCGAGTCTCAGATCTTCGTTGACGATCTCCTGGATGAAATTCGACTGCAGTTCGGCTTCAGGCTTACTCATGAAGCGTCTCCCCTTCTCTATATCATTGATCGGTTGATATTCGGTAAGTTCGGCCATTTTCCTGCCGATCTGGTAAAAACGTTCGTGTTTCGACCTTTCCTATCATTATACCTATACGGTATGCCACCCATACCAAAAAGGCGCATCGCGAGCGATGCGCCTTTTTGAGAGGTAGGGTATGACGCTCCGCTCCTCGCCCCAAGGGACACCAGCACGCGTAGCGCGACATTTGGCGAGTTATTTCAGGGAGCGCAGGCGGTGAGGAAAAGAAGCGGACACTGTTTGAGCCCAGGGGGCGAGTTTGCCGCTTCCTCTCACCGACAGCCATCTCAGATTGCGATAGGCGAACTGCCGAGCTCGTTCAATCATAGACGAAGCCCTGAGCGCGGCGTTGCTGGTGCCCGTCAACTGGTCTTCCCCGTGAAATGGAAGCCGTTGATCTTCATCCCAGGGACGAAGTAGTTGCCGAAGAAAAAGCCCGTGCGCTCGTGATCGCTGGCGATCGCCTCGATCTGGCTAAACGCGCTGAGCATGCTCTCCGTGAAGCGCATGTTCTTCACGGCGGCCACGATCTCGCCGTTCTCGATCTTGAAAAAGCCATCGCGGGTAAGGGCGGTCAGCTGGGCCTGACGCGGGTTGACCGGGTTCATATAGTGGAAGCGTGTGACCAACAGGCCCTCTTTAGTCCCCTTGATGATCTCGTCCAGGGTCTGCTCGCCGCCAGCGACGACCAAGTTGAGCGGGATACCGCCAAAGGACGGCTGATTGAGCGAGTGCCCGGTCGACGGGACGCCATCTTTCTTGGCGCTCATGGTGTCGTGGACGACCCCTTTGGCCACACCATGATCCACCAGCGTCACCTTGGTGCGCGGGGTCCCCTCGAAGTCGAACGGCAGTGAGACAGTGTCCTGATGGGTATAGTCGTCGATGATGGTCAGCTTCTCATCGAAGAGTTTCTCGCCAAGCTTGCCAGTCAGGAAGCTGGCCTGATTCTGCACGCTCTTGCCCGAGAAACCGATGAAGGATAGATAAGTCAGAATATCCCCTACAGCCAGAGGTTCGAGAATCACCGTGTAGGCGCCGGGCTCGAGGCTGATCGGATCACGGTTGAGCTTGGCCTTAACGTGGGCCCGACGGAAGGTGTCCATGATGTCGATATCGGGCTTGTAGGCGATGGCTGCAGCGTAGCCCGAGCCGCCGTGATCATCGGCGATTAGGACAGTACACTTCACTTCGTTCCCTAGGGCATAGCGCTTGATCCCCTTGGAATTGCCCATGGCAAGCTGGGTGACGTCATATGAGAGGGCCCCATAGGCCTTATACCCGGGATCTAGAAGATCTAGCCCTTGCTTGACCAGACGTGCGCGTCCTTCCGCTGTGAAGCGCTGCTCCAGTTCCTGACTGAGAGACTCAGCGGTGATCTCGGCTGGCCCTTCGACTAGCGGTGGTTGCTCATCGCCGTCGGGCAGGAAGCTAAGATTAGCGACGGCATCCCGGGCAGCGGCTACTAAACCTTCCTCGGCATAGCGGCTGGTCATGATCTGACTGCGCTTACGCCCCTCAGTCACCGTGATGGTGATATCAGTGCTATCCTCGAAGACGTTCTGATGGATCTCGGAGTTGGCAAAGCGGGTCAGACCCTTGGTCCCGGATTGCACCAGGACGTTGGTGTCATGATCCTGGGCCGCACGCAGGACGATATCGATGATGTTGTAGATCTGATTCTTACTTAACATCGGCGACACCTACCTTCACGTTTCTAAACCGCGCTGGAGCCGATCCATGGCCCACATGGGCCACCTGGCCAGGCTCGCCCTTGCCGCAGTTGGGGGTGCCGTACATCATCCAATACTTCTCATTGGCCACGCCGTCACAGGAGTTCCAGAACTTCGGCGTGATGCCAGTGTAGATCGGGTTCTTGTAGATCTTGCCGGTCAGCTTACCGCTCTTGATCTCATAGCCGACCTCGCAGGCAAACTGGAAGTTTAGGCGGCGATCATCGATACTCCAGCTCTTGTTGACCGAGAGCAGCAATCCATTCTCGACACCGGCGATTAGGTCATCGAGCTCATACTCACCCGGCAGCAGGTTGATATTGGTCATGCGAACGATGGGGATCCGTCCCCAGCCATCAGCGCGCGCGGTGCCATTGGAGCTCTGTCCGATGACTGCGGCAGTATCGCGGGAACTAATGAAGTTCTGGAAGCGGCCCTTGGTGATGACCGGCACGCGCTGGGCTTTGATACCGTCGTCATCGTAGCCAAAGGTACCCAACCCTCCGGGGACGGTCGCATCGGCGACGATATTGACATGCTCCGATCCATACTGGAAACCGACCTCTTCAGCATCGAGGAAGCTGGTGCCAGCATAGCCTGCCTCATAGCCCAGCACGCGGTCAAGCTCGATGGGGTGGCCAACGCTCTCGTGGATCTGCAGCGTCAGCTGGGAACTCTCGATGACCAGATCGTAGTAGCCCGATGGACATTCCTCGGCATCGAGGAGAGCTACTGCTTCTTGAGCCACACGAGCGGCGTTCTCCACCAAGCCCATCTTCTCGATAAACTCATACCCGGCGGTGGCGTAGTTGCCGCGGGCAGAGTTAGGATACGAACGGCGCTGCATCTCCTTCTTATTCACCGCCACCGCCTCGATACCACCACCACACTCATAGAGCGTCTGGGTGATATAAGAACCATCGGTGTCGGCAAAGGTCTTCTCCTCGCGGCGGCAGGAGAGGAACCCATGGGTCTTAAACAGCTGAGGCGCCGCCTGGCGCATCTCAGCCTCGGCCTTTAGCAGCAGACCCAACTTATCGGCCTTTGACACTGAGAAGGGATCGATCTCAATCGGGGTCACGTAACTGTCCACCACCGTCTCCTTCGGGGCGAGACGGATCGGCTGTTTCTGAGCAATCCGACTGGCTTTGGCGATCTCGATCGCGGTCAGCGCCGCCTGCTCCATCTGATCAAAGTCCTGCGAGCCGGCAAACCCCATCGACCCATCTAGGTAAACACGGATCCCATAGCCACGCGTGCTAAATGTAGCAAGGCTCTGGACTTTGCCATTCTCGGTGGAGATCTGTTCGCCCAGGATATCATTGATGCGGATATCCGCATAATCCACCTGATACCCCTTGAGCATCTCCAGGACCTGTAGCAGTTTCTCCTTCAAGCTCAAGCACCCTCCTTATTGCGGAAATCTGGCAACTGTTTCAATATATTAGACTTGTACACCAACATTCCTCTTCTGGTAGTGAAGAGTTTCCCACATCTGGGCATTCGGAAGGGTGACGCTAATTTGGCCACTCCCATAGGCTATTACTGTGAAAACACACGATCCGGGACTCCGGTCCCAGGAGTTAAGGAGGAAGGCGTCATGACCACCGCCAACGAGACCGCTCGACAGTCTCCCATCGGAAACCCCGGCTATGGCCCAGGGCTAGGATACGGTCCAGGGTTGGGCTACGGCCAAGGATTAGGCGTAGGTTGTCGACCCGGGTTCAACTACCCCAACTTCGGCTATGGCTTCCCGTTTGCTAACTATCCGTCCTTCGGCTACCCATTCAGTAACTACCCATTCTACGGCTATCCGTTCTCCAGCTATCCTTTCTATGGGTCTCCCTTCTGTAGCTATCCGTTCTACGGCCATCGTCCAGGGTATGGCTACGGTCAGGGGTTGGGATATGGTCAGGGGTTGGGCTACGGCAGCGGTTTTGGCACTAACACTGGTCTCGGCACTGGCGTCGGCTCAGGTCCCGTGGGTATCGCTCCCGGCTCCGGCGAGCAGATCCGTGACCTCTAGGTTAGCGTCTTGCATACTCGTTCTTCCGGAACTTGCATGACATGGATCCAGAGCGTTTTGGGTTGCGCAAGCTTTCCATAACGAAGTCATGCAAGTTCCTGAGGTAAGTGCCGTCAACTGACCACGGAGCCCAGGATGGACAAGAGCTAGTCGAGGTCATTGTCTCGACTAGCTCCTTGTCTGTTCCTTCACTCCAGTCGCGTTGGAATACGGACTACGAACTCAGTCCCCTTCCCAAGCTCCGACTGCAGCTGGATGTTGCCACCGTGCGCCTGAATGATGCGGTAGCACGTCGCCAGCCCCAGGCCAGTCCCACCGGCGCGGGTCGTAAAGAAGGGACGCCAGATCCGTTCGAGGTTGGCCGGCGATATACCGATGCCAGTGTCTCGGACCCGTATCAGAACCTCAGAGCTGAGCTTCTCAGCAGATAGGAACAGTTCACCACCCTCAGGCATGGCTTGGAGCGCATTCTGCGCTAGATTGACGAAAACCTGACGCATCTGACTGGGGTCGCCGATGATCTTTAGGTCGGAGCTGATCAGGGTCGTGATTTGTACCCGCTGGATCAGTGCTTGACTCTCCAAAACCCTGCTCAGTGACGTCAGTAGATCGCTGAGCGAGAAGATCTCTCGCTTCGGTCCGGCCGGCCTAGCCATGTCCAGAAAGTCGCGGATGATCGTTGTCGCACTGTCCACCTCACTGAGCATCAGCTGATAGATCTCCCTATCCGCCGGGGGGCACTCCGGCCTTGATGCCAGCAGCTGGGCAAAGCCACGTACCGTGGTCAGCGGATTGCGGATCTCGTGGCTGATAGCGGCAGCGAGTTCGCCCAATAGGCGAAACTTCTCGATATGGGCAACCTGGTTCTCCATGCGTCGCTCATCGGTGATATCGCGGATCAACGTCCACCCACCGACCATCTGGCCCTGATTATTCCTGCGCGCCCAGATGCGCACTAGGGTTAACACACGCTCTCCTGAGCGGGTGAGGAACTCCGTCTCAAACTCTTGGCAGCCACAGCCATCTAGCGCTTGGAAAACCGAACGACTCAGCTCATGGTATTCTGGTGGTATCACATCGATCCCCGAGACACCTCGGAGTTCGTCCACCTGGTCATAGCCCAGCATCTCCAGGAGAGCCCGGGTGCAGTCTACACGTCGGATCTGTTCGTCAAAAACGACGATCCCGTCGCTCAGTGTCTCGAACAGCTCGCGATAGCGAGCTTCGCTGCTCCTTAGAGCGTCCTCCATCTGCCTTCGCTCACTGCAATCACGAGCGATCACCTGCAGCACTCTTTTCCCGGCAGGTAGATCGAGCGGGAGCAGACGAATCTCGATGACACGTTTCCGTCCATCAGGTAGCCGCGCGCTCATCTCAAACTCCTGCGGCTCCCCGTCCAGTGCTGCCGCGAATCTATGCTCGATCCGCTCGCGGAGACGCCCGTAGACCTCAGGAGGGACCAAGGCGTAGACGGAGGTCCCGACCAGTTCGGATGCCGGAACACCAAAGACCGTCCTTACCTGCGCATTGCAGTCGACAACGAGGTTGTTCTCCACGATGAAAACTGCGGCATCGCTCTGGTCAAACAGAGAGCGATACTGGTCATCGGGGGGGGCAAGATGATCAACATCCCTATAACCCTGCGTCTCAAAGAAGGGACGGGCTGCCAGCATCGCCTGGGCCAAAAAAAGCTCTGCGTTGAGGCATTGACTGGGGGTCAGGGCCTGGCCTTCGCTAAGTACTACGCCAGCAGTGGCATACAGCTGGCCACCGTAGCAGAAAGGAAAGCCATACACCCGGCCTAGCCCGAAGAGCTTACCGAGATTGTGGTTTAATCTATGAGGAATCGGTCCACCCGCCGGCTCATCTGCCAACCGGAAGATAGCCTCGGACCAAAGCGCCGAGTTGAACCCAGGCCCTCTGCGGAAGACCATCGGAACTGCGATGGGGGTCCCGCGTAGTCCCCTGCCGATCACTGCCATGGTCTTGGACAGTATGACCGAGGCTGCGTCGACCGACA
>CAZINL010000148.1:2439-7762 GCA_964540595.1 uncultured Clostridia bacterium | reverse complement strand
GCTCAAGTGCAGACCCGTCAAACTGTTGACGCTCAGACGCTAGAGGCTGCCACGGACTACACCCTTGCTCCCGGCACGCGACCCAATGAAGTCTTCGTCAGCGCGGCCCCTGATGCGGTACAGTCGATCCTCTTTCGGACGGACCTGACCAGTCTCCAGATCGATACGCAGCCTCATTACGCAGCGTATATCAAGGTGTGGAACGAGACGGCCAGTAGCGATGAGATTGGTTCTGACCTACAAATCCCGTCCGGCTGTTATTCGTGGATCTACCTCCCCGGGCAGCGGCAGTATGAGACCTCTGTACTGACCAGCGCTACCCAGGAGGCGATCCTTTCCCAGCTAGGTAGCACGAGCGCCGCTACCGCCGCCTGTATCCCCATCCTGCCTGGTGAGAATCTGATCAAATATCAGATCGCCCTCACCAGTGGGTATCTGACACCGGTAGAGACGGTGATCATCCGGGCTGGGGACCAGCCCCCCGCCATCGAGCTCACCCTCTCTCCGGACAAGATCGCGGGGACTGCCACCAATAGCCCCATCGTTGCCTCGTTGCGGACACTGGTCAGCACAGTGGATGCTCCAGAGAACCTTCAGCTTGGGCTGATAGCACCCTCAGGTGTGGATAGCTCTGCGCTTTCCGCACAGTTCCATCAGCAGCGTGAGGTATCCCTGAGCGCCAACGGCCACTACACCTTCTACGCCTTCGACAAGTACCACAACTTCGGCACCCAGCAGGTGAACATCGATTACATCGATACCCAGGGGCCATCGCTATCGGTCACCAAGCTCTCCGCTGCAAGTGCGGACACCTTCACCTTCCGCGCCGAGATCGAAGATGATCTCGATACCGACAGCTGTCAGATCTACATCCAGTTCGACGATGCTTATTCTGCTCTCCTGGGGGTGGAGCCGGGAACCTCGTTCGCGCTGCCGTCATCCGAACAGTGGTCAGCGGCCAGCGTTATGAAGCACGGCATCTATCAGTTGTCGACAGTCAACAGCGGAAGAACGAAGCTCATCACCTTCTCCGGCGCGTTCCGCTACGACAAGAGCGAAAGTGCCTCGACAGTAGAGCGCCGCCTTACCCTCTACGCAACCGATGCAGCCGGGAATCGCTCCAGTGATTACCCCGTTACTCTCGATGCACGCAACGAACCTGCCCGCTATCTGGACGGTGCTTTGGCCAGCGGTGGTTTCATGGCCACCTTCAGTAAGCCGGTGCTGCTCAAGAACCCAGAGGAGGGTGTGCTCACCCCTGTCTATGCACCGACCAAGACGCACCTGCCCTTCTTCGCCAATGGTGTCTATCCGATCAGTTACAGCGATATCTTTGGCGACACCTACGATACTCAGATCGAGGTTGACCAGTATGACGCGCTGTATAACTGCACGGTGACCATCTCCGAGACGGCTCCCACCAATCAGGATGTCACGGTGGTGATCAACGCGGCCTTCAACCCAGAGGTGACCATCGAACTGCCCACGCTTATTGACGGTGGTGAGATCATTCCAGAGCACGACACACTGGGGAATGTCATCGCCGCCACGATCATCATGACCGAAAACGGATCGATCTCCTACGGCATCAAACCCAAGAACAGCAGCTGCCTCCCCCAGAACCGTACGGTGGTGGTTGGCAATATCGACAAAACCCCTCCCGCCCATGTAGAGCTCCACTGGGTCTATACCGCCGATCTAGTCGATGGTTTGACGGCAGGCGAGGTCATCGTCTCCATACTTGCCGATGAAGAGATCCTTCCCTTAGAGGGTACCGGCACCACACACACCTTCACACTCGATCATCAGGAACCCTACATCTTCCACTATGCCGATCTAGCCGGCAACCGGGGCAGCATCGCGGCGGTGCCACCGGTTAAGATCGTCGCTAAAGACCGAGTGGAGCTGGATACGACCCCGCCAGACTATGAGTTTTCGATCTATCAGAGCGTCGCAGGCGTAAACAGCAAAGTCGCGGGCTACAACCGAGACGAGTACGAGGTGCTCGTTGACAAGTCTACCGCCTATCCCGTCTTCTCGGGCGTGCTGCAACTGCGCTTTGTGATCTACGATGAAAACCAGACGTCCCTCAGTCTAGCGGGTGATCCTGTGCCTGGAGTCTCGGTCAGCGGTACGACAGTCACGATCACCGAGAACGCCGAAATCACCATCGTGCTCACTGACCTGAATGGAAATAAGACGACGGTACCCATCCGCATCACGACGGCAGACAACACCGCCCCGATCGGAGAGGTCACGTATGTCAAGACCGGCCCCTTCTCCATCCGTGGCTATCTATCGATCCGTGATGACCGACCGGGTAAGGTCACCCTGAAAAACACCAGCGGCGTGATGGTGGAGACGGAGCCTGGTCCCTATCATGGCCGCTACTATCACGACTTCCTGGACAATGAGAGCTTCACCTTCATCTTCACCGATGCCGCTGGCAATATCGGCAGTACGGTCGCGGCCGTCACCAGCCTGGACACCAGCTCCCCTGAGGCTGTGATCTCCCAGTGGTCACCCTTCTTTATCGATAAGGATGGCAAACCACACAAGGGCGTTCTCGCCGAGACCCCGACCAACTCAGAGGTGAGTGTCTACATTCGCTTTACGAAACCGATCCAGTCGATGACTCCACACATGCTGGCAGGTGATTTGTCTGCTATCTCCGTACAGCAAGCCACAGACAGTGCGGTGGTGGTCTTCCGAGAAAACGCCGAGGTAGAGCTCCGTTTCACCGCGCCCAATACCAGGAGCGGCAGCATCAGTCTCGCAGTCAATATCATCGACAAGGAAGCTCCAGTGATCACCTTCGAGAAGACTGCAGGCGATGCGCGCTCGGTCAAGTACACGTTTACCGCCAATGAACCCGTTGTCCTTGAAGGTAGTGAGAATGCTTATGGATCAAAATTCGAGCGGGTATTCGAGCTCAATGGCGAGTATGAGCTGAGGTTTACAGACCGAGCTGGCAACACCAGCTCCGTATGGGTGACGGTGGCGGGCATTGATCGCGTGCCACCGAGTATCAGCATCACCGGGCTGCCAGCGACCAGGGCGAGTGTAGCCGCCTATAACCAAGCGAATGGAACGTCGCTGGAGCACCAGGTAACCAACCAGTCCGTGACGATCCTCGCCTCCCTCGATGAGCCTGGGAGCATCGCCTTCCGTGGGCACCGTTACCCAGTTGCCAAGGATCAACCCGTGGAGCTTCAGATCGACTACAACGGCATCTATGAGATCGTTGCCACCGACCAGGTGGGGATGACCACACGCTACTCCTTCGTGATCGACTGTATCGACAAGACCGCGCCACAGCTTCTCTTCTCCGGCAGCAGCATAGCGGTCCGGCAGGGGACCAGCGCGTCATCCTTTGGAGCCATGGGACTTGCGAGCGTTCTGGTCACTGACAATGATGATCCACACCCGCAGATCGCCATTACGACCAGCCTAACCGACGACCAACTCAACACCCCGGGCAACTATCCCATCACGTTGACTGCCACCGACAGGGCCGGTAATCAACGAACTGCGGTCCGTCCCGTTCGGGTCTATGATCAGAACGCCCTCGAGCTCTGGGTGAATGAGGTTCTGGCACAGCCAAACGAGACGTTGGTTATCTCAGGCAAAGGCTCACGGGCCATCAACGTCACCGTTGGCAATCTCCCCGGTGGTAATGGAGAACCTTACCAGATCTACTGGAAGTCAGGCCTCAATACTCCTGGGCAGATGAAGGGCGTAAAACCCAACACCAACAGCTTCACCGCCGAGCAGGACGGTTTTTACACTCTTTATGTCATCACCCAAAGTAGAGTGAGCTTGATCACCTACATCTATCTGCAGTCATAGGAGGTGTTGAGATGAAAAAGACCTGGCAGCGGATCTTATCCTTTGTCCTAGTCCTATCCCTATTGTTGGGTTTTGCTCCGGCGCAGCCTGTCGTGGCTGCAGCGCAGCCAGAGACACTGAGCATGGCGAATGGCGCGATCGAGGTGATCGTCTCAACCAAAAACGGGGGCTTCCTGATTCGCACCCGTGACGGTGATATTCTCACCAAGGATGACGATAATAAAGACCTGCTCTACCGCAATGATACCTTCGACACCTCGTTTGCCTCCTTTGTCGTCACCGAAGATGGCAAGACGAAGGAGTACATCTTTGGCAACAACTACAGCTTTCTCGGGCTCGGCAACAACCTGAGTGTGACCAAGGTGGATACCGGTATCCAGGCGGTCTGGACGGTAGATAACCTGACCTTTACGCAGTTGCTCGAGCCAGTGACGAACCTCAGCTCCAACGAACATGGTACCGTCCGGATCTCCTACTCGGTGGTTAACAACAAAGGGAGTGCCGTCGCGATCAAGGCGCGCCTGCTTCTCGATACGGCTTTGGGCAATCAGGACTATGCCTATTATGAGCTAGCTCAGTCCGGTACTGCGGGTGGCGGTTACGACCGAGTGGAGAAAGAGCGGGTGCTGAATGCGCAAAAGGGCGATTATCTACCCGCTAACTTCTTCGCTTACGACGATTACCACAATCCCACCATTGCGGCCTATACCATTCGCGATGAGGCTGAGAACGCAGTCCGACCCTACCAGATCGCATTTGGGCATTGGAACAACCTCGCAGCCACCATCTTCGACTTCACCCCCGATGGCGACCTAACCTTCACCAACCTCTACAACAAGAGCTATCTCACCGCAGATAGCGCCTTCGCTCAATACTATGATCTGGGGTCGGTGAGTGCTGGTGGCAAGAGCAAGCTTGCCTCCACCTATTACGGCGTAGACTCCAAGGTGCGGGTCAAGGATACCGACCGAGTGGGTATGACCATCACTGCCCCATCTGTACTGAGCAACGGTCATGGCTCCTTTGAGATGACGACCAACGTCACAAATCTCGCGAAGACTGGTGCTAACAAGCTTGAGAGGATTGCCGTCGCTGTCTTGGTGGATGATGGCCTGTATCCACTGGACGCGGATAATATAGAGCCAGACCCCGCCCCAAACAATAAGTATCCCTACACGATCGAAGTGGGTGACCTGGACATAGGCGCCACACGGCAGCTGACCTGGAAGATGAGAGCGGAGCTCCTGCCGGAGACCACCTACCGCAAGGTCGTCTTTCGCGCCTATGATATGACGGATCGCGAGGATGGACAGCTGCTGTTGGATAATCTGATCGGCACCTCCACGACCTACATTCTCTGTCCGGGAGACAACGGCCTACCAGAAGTCACCTTCACCAGTATGGGGCCACGCGTGATCTACAACCATGGCAAGCGACACCTCTCCGTCACTGGGACTGGATTCGGGCTGCTGCA
>CAZINL010000148.1:543-2429 GCA_964540595.1 uncultured Clostridia bacterium | reverse complement strand
ACCGACAAATATCAGTTGCGGGCGTACTCGAAGAGCGACCGCAGTCAATTTCACATCATTCCCGCGACCAATATCATCTTCCCGGATGACGAACCTGGTGTGATGGAGATCGTGGTGCAGGACGAGATGCTACCAGGTGAGTATGAGCTGGTTTTTGAGTGGCAAACGCCACCAACTGGTCTTGAGCAGAAAATGACGGCGCCCGCCCTCAGCTTCGTCGTAACGACCGATCCGAAATACCGCAACGATAGCTATAGCATTACGGCCATCGTCAAGGAGGGCAGCGGAAGCGGCATCAAATACTCGATCAAAACCTTTGCTGACGAGAAAGCGTTTGAAGCCTTCTCCGGGAATGTGCTGCTGGTCTTCCGAGGCGAGTTTATGATCACAGCAGAGAGCAGCGGCGAGATCCAAGCCTGCTCTGCTGTCTCCATATCCAGACAAGACACGATCAGCATCAACGGTGCACTGGACTTCGAAAATGGCAGTGTCCATATCTATCGAGGCAATTCGGGTGGCACCACTGCGATCATGGTAGATTTTGATGGGGATCTGTACACGACCAACAGTCGTACCGCAGTCTGGTCAGGCAACGCATCCATCACGCCACTGCTCAATGGGGCTGACTATGGGCTGATCCGATACGACGATCGTGGCGAGCGTATCTTTGGCCAGCAGCCGCCAAACCCCATCTCGCTGGTCTGGCCAAGTGGTTTCGACATGCTCCAAACCATCGGCGGTTTAGCAGTAGACCTCCGCTACGGCCAGTTCGGCGCCATGTACACGGGAAAGAACTACGAGACACGTAGTGGCTATGTGATCTCGTTCGGCGGCAAGTTGGACCTATCATTCCTCATGCCTGAGGGCTCCAAGCAGGCGCAGAAACTGGAGCAAGATGAACAGAGAAAGCACCAGGCCGAAGCAGTTAACAGCAAAACCGACGAGGATGGTAAGCTTCGTCAAGATGTGAAGAACTATAAACCATCCGATGAGGCCAAGGCTGAGAACGAGAAGAACAAGGTCAAGCCCGTGGGCAAGGTGAATATCGAGGACGTGCTTTTCGGTAAGGGCAAGGGTTATCTCGGCTTCAACTCCGAGGCGGAACTGATGTTGCCCAAGTATTTTGCTGCTCTGCCCGCCATGGGTGGAAAGCTCGATATTAATACCATCGGCGGCTACAAGGTGGGGGTGCTCGGCAAGGTCAAGACCCGCAAGTTTGAACTGGAGTTTGAGCTCAAGGTGAAAAGCGCACCCGGTGATGGAACGCCGGTCCCTGACAAGATCTACTTCTATATGGCTGGATTTGAGCCAGGGGTCAATATCGACGGACTCGGTGTCATATGGCTGACAGGGGCCGGTGGTGGTCTAGACAGAATCTACGACACCATCTTCTCTACCGGCGGTAAGGTGCCGCTGACGTTGCTGCTCTCCACGTCATTTGACATCATGAAAGTGATGTCCGGGAGAGGGGATCTGGCGCTAAGCTTGCGCGGAAGTCAGCTGACGCTACAGAAAGTTAGGCTGAAGAACACCGATCAGGTGGTGATCGAGAGAGGCCAGCTCGCAGCAGAGTGGGATCCCAACTTTTACCTCCACCTATCCGCACTGATCAATCTGTATGACGAGGCCATCAGCGGCAAGGCCTACATCGTGGTCGATGATGACTTCTTTGAGCTCTTCTTACGGGCGAGTGTCAAGGTCCCTAAAAAAGTTGATATCATCGGCGGAATGACCGTCGCCAATGTCGATCTGGGGGGCAACAATGATAAAATATGGGGTACATTATCTGCGCTGGGGATCAAGCTAGGTGTCACGTATTATTGGGGTGGAGACGTAGCTTGATCCCCAGCGCAGATAATGTACCCCATAATACGACACACCTAGCT
>CAZINL010000148.1:0-533 GCA_964540595.1 uncultured Clostridia bacterium | reverse complement strand
CCCAAAGTCCCACCTATCCCGAGTTGTTAGGACTTCGGGACCGGCCTGTTGGCGAAGATCCAGAGACGGGTGAGGTCCTGTATCTTCGCGTGGGCACGAACCTCTTCCCAGGAGTTCAGGCTCAGGTCGCAGAGGATCTCGATGCTGATGGTCTGATCCTAATGTCGGTTGGGCCAACACTGAGATCTGATATCGCGAAGAAGAATCACAAGCTTAACTTGGGCACTGATACTGGTGACGACGCAGCCTTGACCATTCGTTTCACCGGCGATAGCCGCCCCAAGACAATCGTTGAGGCCGAAACCGCCGTCGCTATCCATCATCCTGACGCTACCCCCTACACGCTGACCTTCTACGACGGTTCGAACCCCACAACGGCGAATGCTCATCTGATGGTCGATGATCAGACCAACCGCTCCACCATCAGTGTGACCTTTACCGATCATGTCGCGGGTGAATGGCCGATCACCACTGCACAGGCTGCGGATCTGATCCTCTACCGTGTGGGAGCTATGCCAGAGCTCACCTCCTTC
>CAZINL010000147.1:0-7869 GCA_964540595.1 uncultured Clostridia bacterium | reverse complement strand
AGCTCGCGCGGAGAGTGGCTCATATCAGGAATTACTGAAGTTACCCCGATGCTTACGGTCACGCAGGGGCTCACCGGTGAACAGCCATGCGGGATCTTCAGCTCCTCGATGGCTTTTCGTACTCGCACGGCCATCTGTGTAATCTCGTCCTTGCTCAAGCCTGGCACGATCGCGACATACTCTTCTCCCCCATAGCGGGCTACCAAGTCGCTCGCACGTTGGAACAATCCCTCTGTTATTTGCGCGACCTTTACCAAACACTCATCGCCCGCCCCATGCCCATGGCAGTCATTGTACTCTTTGAAATGGTCAATATCTAACATCAACAGCGCTATCGGGCTCTGGTGGCGCAAACCGCGCTTCCATTCGATCTGGATCATATCATCATAGTGCCGCCTATTCCACAAACCTGTTAAGGGATCTTTCCTAGAAAGCAGTTGTAAAGTCTGATTTGCTCGCTCCAACTCAAGCTTCTGGCATCTAATTCTCTCTGTCGAATCCTCCAGCGCCTTCGTGCGTTCGGTCACCAGCTCATCCAGCTTGAGGTTTATCTTCTTTAGCTGTGCCGTCATCACTTCTTCCTGATCGAGAGCGCTAGAGAACCTCTGGGCTAGTAGCAATGCGTTTGCCGACACAAAGATCAGTTGGCCAACAGAGGAGAGATTGCTGACCCGAAACACAGCCCTTAGCAGATCGGAGCCTTGATCATTCAGCCATATGCTTAAGTAGATAATATCGTTGAGACTAGTGGCAAGCAAAGCCAGGGCCCCCACAATGATCAACCAGATATCCTTCTCCTGCCGAACAATGAGTTTTGTGAACATGGCCAATATGTATAGGATGACAGCGACGGCAAACACCTGATAGATGGGATTGAAGACGGTGAAGATCCGTGCCGGGGTGAGAAGAACCAGACCCGCGAAAGCAGTTCCAACCCATTTGACGACACGAACTGCTTGGGAGTGGAAGTAAGCAGGGAAAACCGCATCAAAATACCTCAGGATAAGGGGTACCCCGAGATAAAAGGTCAGCGTTTGTACTTTGTGGGCAAGTTCCCATGGGAAGCTAGGGAATAGATAAATGAAAAAGTGTTCTCCTACCAACATGGTTCGTATGCCAATCAATAGGCAGAACAAACCCAAATACAGAGCAGGCTTATTCCGTCGTCTAAACACAAATAGAGTAAGGTGATAGGCTCCTGTGATTGCTAAGCAACCAAACAAGAGAGAATCACAAGCGATCTTTCTATAACGTAGGCCAACAATCTGGTTTTCGCTGCCCATGACTAAGCTTTCCAATATCCCGCCGCTGCGGTGAGAGAAGTTGGACACCTGTATGACAATCTCATTCACCCCTTGCTGTGCGACAAAGAGCCCAACCTGGGGGAGATATTGGGGAGTGGTTGTTTGTCTACTCGTACCGACTACCCCCGCACTAGCGATCAGTTCGCCATTGGCCCAGAGACGATAGGCCGTATGTATTCTGGGGACTTTTATGCCGAGTTTAGCCTCTTTGTCAGTTAAGAACAGCAATCTGTAGGTAGCATAGCCATCCCCAGATACCTGACTATTGCGGGTCTGGTAGGGATTCCATGAACCGGGGAGATCGATATGACTAGTTCCTGTTAGGGTCGCAGAAACTCCCCCTGGCTCGAGTAACTGACCGAGGTAGAACTCCCACTGCCCATCTAGCCTCACTACCTCTTCATGCAGCGGCCATTGGGTTAAGTCCAAAACTCCCCCCCTAGCCTTTGGTTGCGTTTGATGGAAATGACCATAGGAGCTAGCCACGAGAGGCACTATCAGCGTGAGTGCCAACACCGTAAATACGACAAACCTTCCGCCAGGCTTCGGACGATGTCCAACCTGCCGTAAGGTATCTTGCAATTTCCTCACTCTTGCGGACCTCTTTTCTGTGCAGGTTCTGTCGATAGAAACGCTCTAGTACGCGAATTCTGCATTATCATACCATATCTTGCGTGTGTTTTTGATAAGGTACTGAACGCAGCTGCATTTGCCAGCGAACATCGATCAGACGCCTGAGGAGATGCACAAGCGAACCTTAGAAACGTGGGAGCCTGTACGACATGATTCCATGTCATGCGATCACCAATGAACTATGCACGACGCTGACACCAGACAAGAAAAAGAGGCTGCACCAGCAGCCTCTGTCCACTATTCCTTCATCGGCCCCACTGCCACCAGCGGATCACCGCTGTTGATGGCCAGCGAGGTGATCACATAGAGGATTACACCACCGAGGGGGGCGTGGTATTCTCCCAGCACCCTGCCAAAAAAGTCGCGGATCTCGCCGATCTTTTGACCTGCAGTGACCCGCTGCTCAACAGTTACACATGGGTACCAGCAACCCTGATGTTCGGCGTTAACTCCCACCATACGGGGCATCTCGACGATTGGGCTGAGCTGGATGGGCTTCCCGGACAGTACACCGAGATGCTTGAGGACGTTCTTGATACCACGAAGATACTGCTCTACCTCTACCTCGCTCCAGCGGCCGCATTGCCCGATCTCAGCCAGGAACCCCGGGACGCCGCGGGAAGCAGCGGAGCCGAAGGTGCCGTTGGTAGAATACGATCCGACCAAGTAACGCACACCTAGGAAAGATGCCGCCCGGCGCGAGCGTTCTGCTACCTCAGGGTCGCAACCAGCCGGATAGAGGACGAAGGGAACCAGTGCCTCATGGATATCTCCACCATGGAGATCCATATAGAAGTCAGCTTGGGCGTGAAGCTCATGAGTAATAATGAAAGCGATCCGTTCGCTGACCGTTCCCAGCGCCTTGCCGGGGAACATGCGGTTGAGGTTCTTGCCGTCTTCGGGGATGACGTATTGCTGTTTGGCGAAAAAGGCGGGTAGATTGACCGGGTGCACGATGGCTATGCGGCCTCGAACAGCTTCGGGGGTCAGTTCGCCGGCCAGACGGATACTCGCCTCAATACCCGGATATTCGCCGCCGTGAGTCCCCCCCGTGATCACGACCGTTGGGCCCGGTTGGCTGCCATTGATCAGGGTGATGGGTAGCTCCAATCCACCAGTTATCACCGTCAGGTAACCCTGAAGCTTCGTCCCCGCTTCCACAGACAGGTTGCCCACTTCAAACCGCTCAGGCATGTGTCAATCCCTCCATTCACATCGGATAGTACAGCAATGTTTCGGCAAGTGTGACTGCAATCCCTTTGCTTTGACTGGGAAAGTATCGGAAGACGATGCGCGTGCATAGATACCATACGCAGGGAATACTATCCCAAAGCATGTTCATCCGGTCTGGCCATACCGGAGACGGTAGTCGACCATAATCCATAAAATTACACGACTTCATCATGGCACCCTATGCAGCCCTCAATATCCTGATTCTACGTCATGCACGTTCCGAAGGACTGAGTTATGCGAGACAATAACCTGACAAAGAAGGGGTGGCCTGTGCGTAAACTTGTTATCATCGCTGATGATCTAACCGGGGCCAATGCGACTGGAGTACTCCTGGCCCGTCAAGGCTACCGAACCACTACGTTTCTTCGTCTTGAGGCCTATAGCGAAGAGCGGTTTCAGGATTACAGCGTCATCGCGATCAATACCGACAGTCGAGCGATCGCGTCTGATGAGGCCTACCGCCGCGTGGCCATGACAGCCAGAGCCTTTGCCCAGTCTGACGTGGCGCTCTTTAGCAAACGGATCGATAGCACCATGCGCGGCAACGTGGGTGCTGAGATCGATGCGGTATTGGATTCGCTTGGTCCAGATCAGATAGCTATTGTGGTCGCTGCCTTCCCCAAGTCTGGGCGGGTCACCGTTGGGGGCTACCTGATGGTCAACTCCATCCCCCTGGAGCGAACCGACGTCGCCAGGGACCCCAAGACCCCTGTGCGGCAATCTGTGGTGCCAGACCTGATCGCCGCACAGTCCAAATACCCTGTGGCTCAGGTCGGACTGCAGGTTGTCTTGCAGGGGGTCGGTGCCATCGCCAACGCGGTCTTGAAGCTGCAGCAGCAGGGCAGGCGTGTCATCGTTATCGACGCCACGACCAACAACGATCTCGATGCCATTGCCGAAGCTGTCCAGCAGTCGGGTATCAAAGCGGTGGCGGTTGATCCCGGACCCTTTACTGAGGCACTGGCGAAGCGCCTACTGCCGAGGCCCAATCTGCAACACGGGCAGAAGGTCTTGATGGTGGTGGGAAGTGTTACGCCCCTGACCAGACAGCAAGTCAGGGATGCTGAACACCACTACCGTCCATGCTTAGTGAGCGTAGATGCCGAAGTGCTTATTGATGAAGCAACGCTCGCTACTGAGTCTAAGCGGGTCGCTGACGAGCTTCTGGCCCAGATCGAGAAAAATGAGGTCCTCGGGATCAGGACGGTTAAAGACGACAACGACATTCTTGACCTCAAGGTCATGGCACGAAAACACGACCTTGACGAGGACGAGGCAGCCGAACGAATCGCGGCTGGACTGGCTTTGGTCGCGAAGCAGGTGATCGAGCGCAGCGCTGGCGCCATCGGAGCTCTCTATACCAGCGGTGGTGACGTGACCGTGGCCGTCTGCCGAGAACTAGGCGCTGAGGCGATCGAGGTCAAGGATGAAGTCCTGCCCTTGGCCGCTTACGGGCGGCTAGTGGGCGGACCATGGGGGAACATGCCGATCATCACCAAAGGCGGTCTAGTCGGGGGACCCGACGCCGCCACGCAGAGTATCGGTTATCTGTTGACCAAGGTGTCGACTGAGCTAGTGCCGGTGGGGAAGTGAGTCACCAAGGGGATCGAGTCCACAAGTCCACAAGTCCACAAGTCCACAAGTCCACACGTCCACAAGAACACAAATAGAAGACAGCGAACCTAAGTCATCAGGCTTGCAGGTAGAGTGTTCCGCGCATGAGGACACAGATGGATAGCTTCAATGACTCGTCGCCCTCAATAACTACAGGTGGACTCGTGTTCTTGTGGACTTGTGGACTCATCTACAATACGGAGGTGCAGCATGGATCGACCCATTATCGGTATCCCCTTAGGTGACCCGGCGGGTGTTGGACCTGAGATCGTCGTCAAGGCGCTGGCCAGCCCCCGAGTTCTTGAGAAGTGTCGCCCCCTGGTGATCGGTGACCAGGCAACGATTAAGCAGGCGATGGGCTTTGTTGGCCAGAACACACCGATCAATCTGGTGACTGCCCCACAGCAGGGGAAGTATCAGGCAGGAACGATTGATCTTATTGACCTAGCCAACGTCGATGTTGCGAAGCTCGCCATGGGCAAAGTTCAGGCCATGGCGGGGCAAGCCGCGTTCGACTTCATTAAGAAGACCGTCGAGCTGGCCATGGGCGGCGAGATTGATGCCATGGCGACTACTCCGATCAACAAAGAGGCGCTCAAAGCGGCGGGCGTTGACTACATTGGCCATACTGAGATCCTAGGCGATCTCTCGGGCAGCCATGATCCTTTGACCATGTTTCAGGTCCATGACCTGCGCGTCTTTTTTCTCACCCGACACGTCTCGCTGCGCAAAGCTTGTGACATGGTCAAGAAGGAGCGGGTGCTTGATTACCTTATCCGCTGTGCAGAGAGCATGGAGCGCCTCGGCGTGAGCAATCCTAAGTTTGCGGTCGCTGGGCTCAACCCCCATAGTGGCGAACATGGGCTGTTTGGTGACGAAGAGATGAACGAGATCGTTCCCGCCATTGAGCAAGCGCGGGCTAAGGGAATGAACGTGGTGGGCCCTGTTCCGGCGGACTCCGTCTTCTACTTTGGCTTGAAGGGTTCGTATGACGCCGTATTGTCGCTCTACCACGACCAAGGTCATATCGCCACCAAGATGGTCGATTTTGAGCGCACCATCGCCATTACCCTCGGCCTGCCTTTCCTACGCACCTCGGTGGATCATGGCACCGCCTTTGACATCGCCGGCACGGGCAAGGCCAGCGCTGTCAGCATGGAGGAAGCGATCCGTTTAGCTGCGCACTACGCCCCCAATTTTGTTAAGCGATATCGGGAAAATGCTTGACATCCTTATGACAGACTAACGCGCCCGCAATAACATGATTTCAGAGTCATGCATTTTCCCAAGAAGTGATTTTGTAGGACAGTCATGAAGGAGGTTGCTTCAATGCCACAAGCTGCATCTGGCTCGCAGATGATCCTAGGGTTAGTCATCGCAGTTGCTCTGTTGATCTTCCTGGTACTGCGCACAAAAGTCCATGCCTTCTTGGCGCTAATTATCGCCGCCTCGGTCGCGGGGATCGTCGGCGGCATGACCCCACCCAAAGTGGCTAGCTCCATCACTACCGGTTTTGGCAATACCCTCGCCAGCATCGGCATCGTCATCGGCTTCGGTGTGATGATGGGACGCATCCTGGAGGTCTCAGGCGCGGCCGAACGGATGGCCTATACCTTCCTGAAATACTTAGGCAAAAATCGTGAGGAATGGGCTCTGGCTTTGACCGGCTACATGGTCTCCATCCCCATCTTTGTGGACTCTGGTTTTGTTATTCTCACTCCGCTGGTCAAGGCGCTCTCGCGCAAGACCAAAAAATCGGCCGTTACGCTGGGTGTTTCGCTTGCTATTGGTCTGGCTGCCACGCACCACCTGGTGCCGCCGACACCGGGTCCCTTGGGTACCGCGGGTATCTTCAAGGCAGACGTCGGGGCAATGATCCTCTGGGGCATGTTGTTTGCTATACCTGTGTTGTTCGTTGGTATCGTTTATGCCAAGTGGCTTGGCAAACGTATCTATCAGCTTCCCAACGCTGATGGGACAAGCTGGGAACGCCCAGATCCGTCCGCAGTCAAAGCTGCTGATGTTGAGCTGGAGACTAAAAAGAATCTGCCATCGGCCACTCTATCGTTTGCCCCCATTTTGGTGCCGGTCATTCTCATCCTCCTTAACACCGTCCTTTCAGCCATGAAGGCAACCAGTGCCGTCGCTACTACTCTCATCTTCTTAGGGAATCCGGTCATTGCCACTGGCATTGGTCTCCTTGTGGCTATCTACGGGCTAGCTGGGCATGAGGATCGGAAGACCGTCCTCAAACACGTGGAAGAGGGTGTCGAGTCCGCCGGCATTATTCTCTTGGTCACCGGTGCCGGCGGCTCGCTCGGACAGGTGCTCCGCGACAGCGGTGCCGGAGATTACCTTGCTAAGTTGATCGCAGGAACCGCCCTGCCACCGATCTTGCTCCCGTTTGCAGTGGCTACACTAGTACGTCTTGTTCAAGGCAGCGGCACAGTAGCAATGATCACGGCGGCGTCGATCACGGCACCGATCCTCGCCAGCTTTAATGTCAATCCTGTCTTTGCCGCGCAATCGGCATCTATGGGTGCGTTTGTCTTTTCCTATTTTAATGATAGCCTTTTCTGGGTGGTCAACCGCTTGCTTGGCATTGATGAGGTCAAGGAACAGCTGATGACTTGGTCAATCCCAACCACTTTAGCCTGGGCAACCTCGCTTGTGACGCTCGTAGTGGTTAACGCCATCTTTGGTTAAGATGGCGTTAACCGGCCAATTTGATTTTATCAGCGCGTCAGCTTGACAATGGTCGAACGACTTGATAAGATATACAAGCGTCACGGCGATGAGCCAGCGACAAGCAAATGTAGCAAAAACTACCGCTTGAAGTGATGGCGGAAATCGTGATAAGATAGTGTTCCGCCGGTGAACAAGACGTGAACCGCGCGGACAAGAGCAAAGTTGATCTTTGAGAACTGAACAGCGTATGAAGAAGCCAAAGTTCAATTCCGCATCGAGCGTAAGCGAGATGCGTATGGCGAAAGCCAAAAACGAGTCTTGATCGCATCTGCGATAAAATAAACTTTTATCGGAGAGTTTGATCCTGGCTCAGGACGAACGCTGGCGGCGTGCCTCA
>CAZINL010000146.1:0-7908 GCA_964540595.1 uncultured Clostridia bacterium | reverse complement strand
TGTTACGATAGTAGGTCTTGCAGAGCTCCCTAACCTCAATAATCGTCACTTATATCCCCTCCCGATCCATGAGATGTTAGCAAGAATGATGCCAAAGTGAGTCCACCGTCACCAGACCACAGACCACAGTCAGGTCGGAAGAGGTCCTGCACCCAGCGAACACCTTGGAGTTGGGTCCACTTGGGCTGGGATTCCGCACGTCCTGCATCTGTACATCCAGCCACTGTGGACTGTGGACTATGGGCTTTAGACTCGTTTTGTACCGGTTCACGTCGCCTATTCGTCCTAGCAGGCCATGGTGTGCGGTTTAGCTACAGGGATTCGCGAAATAGCGGCGAATGTGACAATTAGAAAGCGTGCAATCTGTTCCGCTATAGAGCACACACATCAACCTAGTACGGGAGGCGTATTCATCATGGCACAGATCTACTCATCCATCCTGGAGGCCGTTGGTCATACTCCATTCGTCCGTCTCAACCGTCTGGTCGATCCGACCCGCGACGCCGAGATCCTAGTCAAGGCCGAGATGCTCAACCCCGGCGGCAGCGTCAAGATCCGGCCAGCTCTGAACATGATCGAGGAGGCCGAGCGCCAGGGGCTCATCCAACCTGACACCATCATCGTTGAGCCGACCAGCGGCAACCAAGGGATCAGCTTATCTCTGATCGCCGCAGTCAAAGGCTACCGGGTCATCATCTGCATGCCCGAGAACATGAGCAAGGAACGCCAAATGCTGATCCGCTCCTATGGCGCTGAAATCATCCTGACCCCTGCCGGCAAGGATATCGAAGAAGCCATTCGCAACGCCAAAAACAAGGCCGAAGAGCTGGCAGCCCAGAATCCGAAGGTCTTCCTGCCCCAGCAGTTTGCCAATCCCAACAACCCCAAGGCTCACTACCGGACCGGTCTTGAGATCGTGGAAGCTCTGCAGGGACAACCCGTGGACGCCTTTGTCTCCGGATTTGGTACCGGCGGTACCCTCTCCGGGATCGGACGCGCTCTGCGCGAAGCCTATCCAGGGGTGAAGATCGTCTGTGCTGAGCCGGACCAAGCCGCTGTCCTGATGGGCAAACCCATGGGTCAGCACATGCAGCAAGGGATCGGTGATGGCTTCATACCGCCCAACCTCGACTGCAAGTTGATCGACCAGATCGTCGAGGTCACCGATGAACAAGCCATCTGTGTGGCCAAGCGTTTGGCCCGCGAGGAAGGACTCTTTGTCGGTATCTCCAGCGGCACTAATGTGCACGTTGCCATGCAATTGGCCCGCACCCTTGGCCCAGGCAAGCGCGTGGTCACCATCCTTCCCGATGCCGGCTGTCGTTACCTCAGCACGGGATGTTTTGATTGTTAAGTGAATCACTTGTCCCTACTCCCTAGTAGGGTCACGAATAGGAACCGAAGATCAAAGGAGATGTCCGCATGTGGACATCTCCTTCTTATTGGGCAATCCAGGCCGCGACTGGGGACTTGAGATTTGGGACTTTACCCCCGCGTCACCAACCGATCAAACGCCTCATAGTCATCTATCACATTTTGCACCACGCGGCCGTCGAGCGCACCGCCTGCGACCTGATTCTGCAGAATAGTGATCACTCGATCCTTATCCATGGGGGCTCGATAGGGTCGTACCTGACGCAGGGCTGAGAAGATATCACTGACCGCTACAATCCGACTGCCCAGATCAAGCTGATCTGCCCTGACTCGAAATGGGTATCCGCGCCCATCCAGCCGTTCATGGTGATAAGCCCCCCAGCGCGCCATACGTTCCATACCATCCACCTCCGCTAGCAAATGGTAGGTATGATATGTGTGCATCTTCATCACCGCAAACTCATCGGGGGTCAGGGCGCCAGGTTTATCGAGAATACTGTCATCGACCCCCAGTTTGCCAAGATCATGCATCAGCGCGGCGATCCTCATCTCCTGCAGTTCCTCGGGACCAAATCCCAGCCGCTCGCTAAGCGCTACGGCGACCCTGGTCACATCCCAAGAATGCTGGGCGGTAAAGGGGCTCTTATCGTCGATGACGTCGGCGAAGATCTCGGCCAACTGCTCGATAGCGTGCAGACCAATCGGGACGATGCTGATCTTGTAGAGGCGATCAACACGCCTGAGTAGATCTGAAGAGGCTAAGTCAAGCCAAAATGCCTCTTGACCCGCCAGAACATCTAGCGCGCCCAGGACACGAGGGCAGAACACCGCACTAGCCTCGTGGATGCCAGACAACACCGTGTCGCGCTGATGAAGAATGTAGCGATCATCTCTGTGGGTAAGCACATCCAACCGGTCGGCGAGGTGGATTATATCCGCCAGACAGATATCATCGCAAGCTTGGTGGTTCTGGTGATGCGCCCGCACAATGGGTGCGATGGGACGAAGTAGATCACTCTTTTGCAGTAGGGTCGCTCCGCGCTCGGCATGGGGTTCAGGCTGTCTGACTTCAAACTGCAGCAAGTCGCGACGCATGGTCGATGTGCTCACACCTAAGTCATGGATCAAGCTGGCGAAAAAGAGTTGCTCACGCTTCGCCTGGGGAAGTTGCATCTGATCAGCTAAACGGCCGCTGACATAGCAGACACTCAAACCATGGCGCAACGATGAGAACTCGGTTCCACCAACTAAGTCGAGCGCCTTGGACAGTGCAAACAACAGCTGGACAACGGGATTGCGCAACATAGTCGTCCTCCGTGTAGAAGATAGACTATCATATTTCCATATCTTCGGCGGCGACTCCTTCACACCGGGAGCCGAAACATGGGAAACGGTAAGCCTAGATTCGAGCGTCTTTTGCTGCTCCGGTCTGGATATACTTCCCTATAGAAACAGTGAAAGGAAGGATCATCATGGAGAACAACATGACAGCGGCCAATCTCCGCTCCGCTTACGGCGGTGAAAGCATGGCCTACATGCGCTATCGTGTCTGGGGTGACAAGGCCAAGCAGGAGAACCGCCCCAACGTTGCGCGCTTATTTGAGGCTGTTGCCTTTGCCGAGTGGGCCCATGCACGTAATCACTTCAATGAGTTGAAGGGGATCGACGGCGACTTCCTGGTCGGCTCCATGGCCGCCTTCGGGGTGGGATCACTGGTGCAGAACCTCGAGTGGGCCAAAGCCGGTGAGGACTTTGAGATCGAGCAGATGTATCCGGCCTACAAGGTCGTGGCTGAGATGCAGAAAGAGGATAAGGCGCTGCGCTCGATCAACTACGCCCTGGCGGCGGAGAAGAACCACAGCGAGTTGTTCGCCAAAGCGTTGACACTGGTCCGCGAGGGCAAGGACTACTTGGATCTCAAGCTCTCGGTCTGCCCCATCTGTGGTCATACCCGCGAAGGCGATGCCCCTGATCGTTGTCCGATCTGCGGTGCGCCGAAGGATAAGTTCAGGGAGTTCTAGAGCTAGCATAAAGACGCCCCGTCGATGATCGACGGGGCGTCTGTCGCTTACAGCGGGTTGCTGATGCGCTTCCTCGCCGCAAACCGTACGCTCTCGGTGTAACCGCATTCCTTGGCCAGCTGCATCGCTTGCGGTAAGGCGGTACCTACCTCATCGGGCTGATGGGCGTCTGAGCCCAACACGATCGGCACACCATGCTGGCGCAGCTGCAGGAGAAGTTCCCTGGGCGGTGTCATCTGCTTGGCCGGGTAGCGGTAGAGCATGCCGGTGTTAATCTCAGCACAAACTCCATTCTCGCTCATGACCTGGGCGAGGCGCTGGTAGTGCGGTTCGAGGTCAAAGCTAGGTTGGTCGCCAAACATGCCGATAACCAGCGGATGGCCGATCAGATCAAACAGTCCTGAGCGGATGGACTGCTCCAGCACCCGTAGGTAGTCAACATAGATCCGATCGATGCCGCGCCTGTGCCACTCAGCGCGCAAAGGCAGATGGTCATACCCCCAGCCGTCAAGCCAATGGACCGAGCCGGTGATATAGTCCCATGGATAGCGGGCCAGGATCGACGCCATCCTCTCCTCTTCACCCGGGAAATAACAGACCTCCAGCCCCAGCTTAACAGGGTATCCTACCGCTTTGGCCCGCTGGATGAAATCCACCCACTCGTCCAAGCTGTAGACAAACTTACGCTTGCCTCTCAGCCACTGCTCCTGATAGTGGCCAACGACGCTCTCATCCCGCAGCACACTCTGGTAGCACGGCATGAACTCGCGGAAGTGGTGTGAATGCTCGGTGATGCCAAACTCCTCGACCCCCCGCTCCCGCCCCGCCTCAATCATCTGATCGAGATAGGCAAAGCTGTACTCGCCTCGTTCAAGATGCATGTGGTAATCGATGAGCATTGGGTGCCACCTCCTTGAGAGTCATGATCCTTTATCTCTCGATCCCCTGCTCCCAAATCCTAACTCTTCATTCTTCATTCTTCATTCTTCATTCTTCATTCCGCTACGCGCGCGTCACCCTCCGCACAAAGGAGGCCAGCGCGACGCGGGTGGGATCGTCCTCGCGGCCGAAATTGGCGATGATATCGATATGGCGCAGCGCTGGGAAGAGCACCAGTTGCACGTCCGTGCCCGCCGCGACCAACTTCCGGTTGAGCGAGAGCGCTTGTTGGGGGTTGACCAACCAATCGTCGCTGCCATGTAGGATCAGGCAGGGTGGTTCGTTCCCTAAGACATGCCGGATGGGCTGAGCCTCCTCCCACAAGGCCGGATCGTTCACAAAGTCGCGCAGCAACCCCTTGGTGGGCTGGTCATCCCATGCTCCAAAGGAGTAGATCCCACTGATGGGAGCCCAGCCGCGGACCACCCCTCCTGCTGCTCGAAAGCCTGCCGTCCACTTGGGGTCGCAGACTGCTAGAGCCGCAAGATGGCCTCCGGCCGATTGCCCCGTGACCACTACTCGTGAGGGGTCGCCCCCTAGGAAGCTGATCTCCTCGGCCACTGAGCGCAGCGCCAAGGAGATATCCTCGATCTGGGCTGGATACACCGCGCGTGGAACGAGGCGATAGCTCGGCAGCACAGCCACAACCCCCTCGTGGGCCAGCGCATACCCGACGTATCGATGCAGTTCCTTTGACCCTTGCCGCCAACCGCCGCCATGGATGAAGAAAACCACGGGCAGCGGTCCCTGCGCTTCAGTGGGGATAAAGACATCATAACGCTGACGGTGATCTCTGCCATAGGGGATATTGAACACCTCGCGCACCCCCATCTTGATGGCGGCAGCCTGACGACGGTGCTCGGGCAATGAACCGAAGAACGATGTCCAGTCTCGCATCGCCGACCAACGCTTCTGCGAGCGGGTTCGGTTGATTGGCTCCGACGGTTTCATGAGATCAACTCCTCTCCTGTTCCTTCTTCTGATGAGGTGCACTGGTCACCAGTCTCGCCAAGGAGCCGGTAATGATCAGCCCCGCCGCAATCGCCCCAGCGATCAAGAGGGTTTCTAGGGTCTTGGTCGCGCCTACCGCCACGTCACCACGAAGGAATGCTAGCATGGCTGAATAAGCCACCGCACCTGGCACCAGCGGGACAATCCCCGGTAGGATGAAGATGCTGGCCGGTGCTCGCAGATGGCGTGCTGCCCATTCACCAACTGTCCCTACAGACAGTGCACCCACCAGTGTCGCCATAGTGGTTCCCGCTCCGGCTCCCATGACCACTTTCAGCCCTAGCCAACTACACAGCCCCGCCAAACCACCGACGAGCAAGCCCCTAAGGGGTACGTTGTAGAGACAGCCAAACGCAACGCTGGCAACGAACGCCAGGATCAGTTCCGGCAGCATCAGATCCACCCTCCTACCCAGACATAAACTCCGAGTGCCAGAGCCACCCCAGCGGCGATGGCGGCGGCGGCAATGATCGACTCAAGACCACGAGTGGTCCCCGAGATTAGATCGCCAGCTACCAGGTCGCGAACCGAGCTCGTGATGGCGACCCCGGGAACAAGCGTCATGATCGCTCCAGGTACAACCGCATCCAGGTTGAAACCATAGGACCGCAGTAGCCATGCCCCAGTGATGGCAACGCTGGCACCGGTGAGGCCTCCGACAAAGTCGCTCATAAAGCGTACCATCGGTAGAGGCCTAATACCTTCCGTGACCACCTGCACCGTCAGACTGGCAACAAACGCCAAAGTAAAGTCCAGCCAACTGCCGCCGAACAGCTTGGTAAAACAGGCTCCACCAATCCCTGCTGCTAGTAGCCGCTGCCAGTGTCTGGTCAGTGTCCCCTGCCGCTCAATCTCTATCAACCTTGCCGCAGCCTCTGTGAGGCTGATCTCACCCTTGGCTAGGTCCCTAGAGCAGTCAATAATCTGGTAGATTTTGTTGAGGTCTAGAGTGCGCTCCCGGACACGCTTAACCTGGGTGAGCCGTACTCCGTTCTGCTCCTCCAACGTCACGAATAGTCCGACCGGTGTGACGATGGCATCCACCTTGCAGCCTGGGCACGCCTTGCCCATCCATTCCATGGTCTCCTCCACGCGGTAGGTCTCTGCTCCGTTCTTGAGCATCAGTTCCCCCGCTCGAACGACCAACTCTAAGACACGTTCAGACATCGCTGCTACGCTCCATTTTCAATCGTAGTAGGCACCAATCTACCCGTATTATAGCATCAGACTGCTCTTAGTCGCTGAAGATTTCGTTCGTCAAGCTTTGGCTTTGTGCACTAGTGTGTTACTCTATTAACAGACTTCTCGTAATAAGGGGTGAGCCGATGCCTGAGAAAATTCTGGTGGTGGATGATGAGCCGTCTATCCTAACCCTGGTGGAATATCACCTAAAGAAGGCGGGATTTCTGGTTCTGACCGCGGAAGATGGTGCCCAAGCGCTCGACAAGGCCATCAGCGAAAAGCCTGACCTCATGGTTCTAGACGTCATGCTGCCTGACCTCGATGGCTTCGAGGTCTGCCGACAGCTGCGCAAGAGCCTCGACACGCCAATCATCTTCTTGACGGCACGCGATGACGAAGTGGACCGTATCGTCGGACTGGAACTGGGTGCTGACGATTATCTGACCAAACCATTTAGCCCGCGCGAACTGACTGCTCGGGTGAAAGCCATCTTGCGACGCACCAACCCTGTTCCCAAGGCGGATGACGCGGAGCGCATTGAGGCCGGGGAGCTGATCATCGACCTGCGGCGGCACGAGGTCCTACTGCGCGGTGAGATCGCGGCCCTGACGCCGAAGGAGTTTGAGCTGCTCGAGACCTTGGCGAAGAACCCCGGTATGGCCATGAGCCGTGAGTTGCTGCTCGACCGGGTTTGGGGTCATGACTTTTTCGGCGACGCTCGCATCGTCGACGTCCATATAAGCCACCTGCGCGACAAGATCGAGGCCGATCCAGGGCAGCCCATCTATATCAAGACGGTTCGTGGGGTCGGCTATAAGTTTCGGGACCTGTAACCATGAAGACCATCCGCGGACGTATTCTCAACTCCTATCTCCTGTTGCTGATGATCACACTACCTCTAATGGCCGTGGTGCTGACGTTTGCACTGCGCGGCTTCTACCTCGACCTGACCGAGAAGAACCTGGCCACCCAGGCTCGATGGGTCGCGGCCGCCAGCGTGAGCTATCTGCAGGAAGATAGGCCAGATGATCTGGAGCTTCTCATGCGACGTTTTGGTCCGGAGCATGGCCTGCGAGTCACCGTCATCGACAGGCAAGGGATGGTGCTCGCCGACTCCCACGTCGATCCCGCCGGCATGGAGAACCACGCCGCCCGCCCGGAGATGATCGCGGCCCTGGCAGGCTCAACGGGCAAGGCGCAGCGGACCAGCGGGACCACTCGCTGGCCGTTTCTGTATGTGGCAGTTCCGGTCTACGAAGGCGGCGCGATCATCGGAGCGGCTCGTGTAGCCCTTCCTCTCGGTGATGTCAGCGCGGCGACTCAGCACCTGTGGGTGATTGTGATTCTGTCGCTCCTGCTCGCCATGGCGCTGGCCGAAGCG
>CAZINL010000145.1:0-7950 GCA_964540595.1 uncultured Clostridia bacterium | reverse complement strand
TGCGTGTGGATACCCGTTCCAACGAATATCTGTCGCGCGTGTAGCCACAAGATACCAGAGCTCAGATCCCGGAGACTGTCAAGCAACGTTTTTTACATGGAGCGTAGCAACGCTGCGCTTAGCATAATAGCCGGCCCTTTGGGGCTGGCTATTACTGTTGCTAAGCTATCTTTGGCCTCATAGGCGGTATTTGGATCGCTCTGCCTGTGGAGACTATAGGTAGCCGTGTGCCAAATGGGATACGCACGGACTGTCTAGGCTGATCAAGGAGGGGATCCTATGGGCGACTGGCATGCCGACGACCTAAGGGAGCGTATCGCATACGTTCGGGGAATGGCTAAAGGGATGAACGTCGATATGGGCAGCAAAGAAGGTCGGTTGATCTCAAGCATCCTCGATGTTCTGGTGGATGTAGCAGACACCGTGGATGAGGTGACCGCTCGCCAGGATGATCTGGAAGATTACGTTACCTGCATGGATGAAGAGCTTTCTAGGTCAGAGGCGGTGGATAATGACGAGGACTGGATCGAGATCGACGATCCCGATGGAGTGACGTTGGTCGAGGATGATGTGGATGACGATCAAGATGAGGATCTGGAGGAAGAGATCATTCTTGAGGTTGAATGTCCCTACTGCCATGACGACTTCCGTCTAGACCCGGAAGCCTTTGACGGGCATCACTCTATTCATCTGACCTGTCCTCACTGTCGTGAAGTTTTTCGTGTCGAAGATGAGATTGATGCTGTCATCGATCAGCTAGACGATGGCGTCGATTATGATGACGTCGATATGGATGCTGCACTTCCGTACGAAGAGCCATAACACCAACGGTCCATAGGTGGGAGCACCCAAGGGGAGGACAAGTCAGTGAACTTGTCCTCCCCTATCATATTTTCCGGACTTGTCCCATAGGGTATTGTGAAAGCCACCAAGGCACCATGCCACCAAACCTCAAGTAGCCAAATAGTGTGGGTCCAAGTCTGGGGCAGATCGGTCACTCTGCGGTAGGCCACAGGCCATGTCAGATTTGCGACCCAATCTGGTGGCTTGGTGGCATGGTGCCTTGATGACTCTGAGGAAGGAGGTCTTCTCCATGCTCCCCCCATCGATCGTTCGTGTCTTGCCAGGCGATATCCGTGCGATCCTGGACAAGCTCGATCCCAAGGATCTCAATCTTATCGAGGAGATCCGCTTAGGGGCAGGACGGCCACTGGCGGTCTCACTTAGGGGGATGACCTCACTGGTGAGCGCCAGAGGAGCTCTCACCCAATCGGTTCAGGATAGCTATTGGGTTGACCCTGTCAGCCTGGGACGCACCATGGAGTTGGTCGCCCAAAGCTCCCTCTATGCACTGGAAGAAGAGCTTCGGCAGGGCTATGTCACAGTCGAAGGCGGCCATCGTGTCGGTCTCGTAGGCAGGGCGGTGCTTGACCGCGGTCGAGTACAGACGCAGAAGTCGATCAGCGCCATGAACATACGTATCGCTCGGGCGGTGGTCGGGGTGGCTGATCGGATGATTGAGTCCCTAACAGATGCCACCAGCCGTAGACTGCTTAATACGCTGATCGTCTCTCCACCCCAATGCGGCAAGACGACGCTGCTGAGAGACCTAGTCCGCCAATGCAGCTACGGACGTCCCTCGGTATTAAGGCCACACAAAGTCGGTCTGGTGGACGAGCGCTCGGAGATCGCGGCCTGCTTTGAGGGCGTGGCCCAGCTAGATGTAGGGCCGCGCACAGACGTGCTGGATGCCTGTCCCAAAGCCGAAGGGATGATGATGATGATCCGATCGATGTCGCCGGAACTAATCGCCACTGACGAGATCGGGCGTGAGGAGGATGCCATCGCCATCGAGGAGGCCATTCACGCTGGGGTATCGGTAGTGGCTACGGCACATGGCTCAGACCTTACAGAACTGCGTCGGCGACCTGTCATGCGCACAATGCTTGATCGCGGTCATTTTGCTCGTATCGTCATCGTCAGCCGCCGGTTGGGGCCGGCAACCATTGAGGAGATCATCGATGGACGTAGTCCACAGTCCACAGTCCAGAGCCCACAGAAAGCCTGAATCCCGGGAGCTAGCGAGCCTTTGCGGCACCGCGCCTCACTTCACATACAAGGAGGTTTTGGTATGTGGCTTAAGTTGATAGCTGTTCTCCTAACCATTGGGTCGTTCACCATGATCGGCTGGCACGTGGCACAGAACTATGTGGAGCGTCCGCGCCAGCTGGGTCAGTTGCGGTCAGCACTGCAGTTGCTCGAAACCGAGATCAGCTACGCGGCTACCCCATTGCCCAAGGCGTTAAGGCGAGTGGCAGCGGCGCAGAGTGGACCAGTGGAGCTGCTCTTCTCTCAGACAGCCAGTGTGTTGGAAGCACGAGTGGGTTACTCGGCACGTGAGGCCTGGTTACTCGCCCTGCAGGAGTTCTTTCAGCACTCATCGCTCCTGGGCCGGGACCGAGAGATTCTGGATCAGTTTGGTCAAAACCTAGGCAGCTCTGACCGCAGCGACCAGCTCAAGCACCTGCGCTTGGCCATGGTGCGGCTCGAACAGGAGGAGCAGCACGGCCTACAGGAGGAGCAGAGGAACGTCCGTTTATGGCGCTATGCTGGTTTCTTGGTGGGGTTGTTGGTGGTGATTGTGCTGATATGAGCGCCAGGCCCCTAGTCCCAGGCCACCAATGCCGATGAGCTCGGTCGGTAGCCCACTAGGGACTAGGGACTGGAGACTAGGCACTCGCCAGTGTCATTTTCCTATCCCCTTGGACATACAGTGTATAGCACATGAGGTGCCGAACAAGCTGCCGTTTTGAGCCTGGTCACCGAACTCGCTACCTGGGGAGGAGTGCTGATATGTTGAGCCTCACAAATGTGGAACTGATCTTCAAGATCGCAGGGATCGGGATCATCATCGCCATCTTGTACATCGTTCTCGATCAAGCAGGGAAGAAGGAGCAGGGGCAGTTGATGTCGTTGGTGGGAGTGGTGATCGTCCTGATGCTGGTGGTCAGCCTGATCAGCCAACTCTTCAATAGCGTCAAAACCATGCTGCAGTTGTATTGAGGGGGATGACCACGTGAGCATCTTGCAGGCCGTGGGATTTGCCCTAGTGGCGGTAGCCCTAATCGTGGTCGTCAAGCAGCAGCAACCAGCGATTGCGCTGTTGCTCAGCCTGGCCGCCGGTCTTATCCTCTTTATCTTCGCTTTTGATAGGCTACGGGGCGTGCTTGACACCATCTCTCGGCTCGCCGAGCAAGCGGGTGTCGGCTCGTTGTACCTGAGCACCATCTTCAAGGTAGTTGGGATTGCCTATGTGGCCGAGTTCGGTGCGCAGATCTGTCGCGATGCCGAACAAGGGGCACTTGCCACCAAAGTGGAGTTTGTCGGCAAGGTGATCATCATGGTCTTGGCAGTGCCGATCGTGATGTTGGTGATGGAGAGTGTGCTGCAGCTGCTTCCATGAAAAGAAAACAGCGGGCGGTACGCGTCCCGGATTGTAGAGGGACTGCAGACTCAGACGGTTGACTCTCAATGATGCCTGGCGATTGGACGTGATATTGGTGCGGATGCTGCGGATTATCGCGCTCAGCCTGATCCTGTTGATGCTGATGGCAGGACCCGTGCGTGCTGAGCCCGTTGCGGATCCCTTGGGGCAATTACTAGACAAGCAGATGCAGATGCTGGACCTGGAAGGGATTAATCAATTCGTTAGTCAGCTCACTAAGGAGCGCGAAGGCTTTATCCCTCAGGTCAGCCTGTCCAATCTGATCGCGATGATCCGCCAGGGTAAAGGCAACACGACCTGGCAACAGATCGGCGATGGGCTGCTGCGCTACCTCTTCTCTCGTTTGGCGACCCACAGCGCACTCCTTGGCAAGTTGATCGTCCTGGCCATCGTCTCGGCGCTGCTGCAGAGCTTGGCTGGCTCGTTTGACAACACCGGGGTATCGAGTGTCGCGCGCCTAGTCTGTTACCTGTTGGTCATGAGCGTGGCGATCTTCAGCTTCGGGCAGTGTCTTCTCGTGGCCCGCACTGGCATTGCCCAGATGGTTACCTTCATGCAGGCCATGCTGCCGCTGCTGATGGTGCTAGTCACAGCGGTGGGCGGTGTGACCACGGCAGCGGTTTTCCGACCCGTGGTCATCTTTGCGGCGACGGCCATCACTCAAACGATCAACAACTTCGTGATCCCTCTCACTCTGCTCTCAGTCATCCTGCAGTTGGTGAACAATCTCAGCGAGCGCTTTAAAGTCTCTCGCTTAGCCGCGCTCCTGAAAGACTTTAGCTATGGCGCGCTGGGGATCGGCATGACGCTCTTCATCGGCATCGTGACCGCACAAGGGAAGTTTTCTGCGGTGGCCGATGGCGTGGCCTTTCAGAGCGCCAAATTCGCCACCAAGAACTTTGTCCCCGTCATCGGCGGGGTGTTCGCCGATGCAGTGGAGATGGTGGCTGGCTGCTCGCTGCTGCTAAAGAACGGTCTGGGGGTCTTAGGCGCGATCGTGATCTTTATGGTGGCGGCCTTCCCGTCGGTCGAGATCCTATTGATGGTGCTGATCTATCGGGTGGCGGCTGCAGCCATTCAGCCGATGGGCGAGAATCAGGTTGCTGATACCCTCAACAGCATGGGAAACACGCTGCTTTACGTGTTTGCAGCCGTCGCCTCGGTCGGTGTGATGTTCTTCGTCTTGTTGACCACTATGATTGGGGCCGGTACCATGGCCGTCATGATCCGCAAGTAAGGGGGAAGAAGATGCTGGCAGAGTTGAGGAGCTGGATAGCAGGCCTGATCACACTCATCTTCTTCGCCACCATCTTGGAGATGCTGCTCCCCACCAGTGCCATGCGGCGCTTCGTGCGGCTGGTGATCAGCCTGGTTCTGATCATGGCCTTGATGAAGCCTGTCTTTAAGGTGATGGAACTGACCTTTGCTCCAGAACGTGTCCTCTGGGGTCTGCAGCAGAGTATGGTCAATGATCAGGTGGTCACCGCCCCGGGTAGCGCCAGTGTACGCTTTGATGAGCTGGTGGTGACTACCGCCCGTGACAGGGTGCGCCAGCAAGTGGAGCAATCGGCGCTGCAGATCGATGGGGTAAAGGAGGCTGCGGCTAAGGTCACCTTCGCTCAAGATACGGATCTGATCAAGCTGAAGGAGATCGAGGTCAGTATCGTCCCAGGTGAAAAGTCCGCCGTCTCAGTGGTTAGGCCGGTGGAAGTGCAGGTCCAGAACAAACAACCCAGCGCAGCAGCCACCAAGAACTCGACGGAATGGTCGGCGAAAGAGTCCAGCCTCGCCAATGAAGTGCAGAACACCATTGCCTCGGTCTTTGGTGTGGAAGCCAAGTTGGTGCGTGTCCTGATCAGCCGTGCCTACTAGTTCTCTGGCTGCTGGTGGATAACAGACAATCCAAGTCGCAAATTCGCGGTGAAAGGTGGGCAAGATGATGGATTGGCTTAGGAGCTTGTTGAATGGTAGGTACAAACGTACGATCTATCTGGTGGCAATCGGGATCTTGGGAGTGCTGCTCTTGGTGGTGACGTGGTGGCCGACCGAGAAGAACAACGCTGCCGTCCCCATGTTGCCGACCAAGGGCGCCGAGCAACAGCCATCCAGTTCGCAGCTGACTCAACTCCATACCTATGAGTTGTCCTTGGCCAGAGAGCTGGAGCAAGTGTTGGCACAGATCACTGGCAATAACGCTGTCAAGGTGATGTTGACAGTGGAGGCCGGGACACAGTTGGACCTGGCGGAAAACGTGGTCGAAAATCAGAAGACGACCCATGAAGGTGATCCACAGGGCGGAACCCGAGTGATCACAGAGACCAACAAGACCAGTCAAGTCGTCTTCACCCGCGTCGCCGGAGCCCAGGGGGAGGAGCCGATGGTCGTGCGACAACTCAACCCAAAGGTGGCCGGTGTAGTGGTGGTCGCCCAGGGAGCAGAGGCTCCCGAAGCCAAGGCGGCCATCATCTCCGCTGTGCAGACAGTCCTGAATGTGGGAGCCCACAAAGTGCAAGTCTATGCTAAGAAATAGGAGGCAGCAGCGATGATGGTCTTTCATAAGCGTACTATCGGTTTAGCCTTGCTCCTGGTTCTGGCTTTGGCGTTGTTGTGGGTCGGAAGCCGCTACCAAGAGCCGATGAAGGTCACGTGGCCGATCTTTGGCAAACAGACTGCCAAACCTGTCGAACCCACAGCACAACCTGATGCCGTACCGGCCATGGCACCGGCCGCCAATCCGAGTATTGTGGAGCAGCATCGCAATACCACTGACAATGCGGGCTACTTTACCAATTATCGCATCGACCGCGAGCGGGCCCGCTCGGCGCAGATCGAGCTGCTCAAGGAGATCATCCAGAGCAGCCAGACGGATGCCACCACGCGCAAGGATGCCCAGGCACAACTGTTGGCAGTGCGGGCGTTGATCGAGAAAGAGCTGATGATCGAAAACCTGATCAAGGGCAAAGGGTACAAAGACGGGGTCTTCTTCTTTGACCGCGGCACTGCGACCGTCGTGGTCGACGCTCAGGAGCTCGATGAGAACAAAGTAGTACAGATCGCAGAGATCGTCGCCAAGATCAGTGGGGTTCAACCCAATGAAGTGATCGTGATAGAGAAGAAGTAGGGGAATGGGTCTCGCCCAAGTCGCGCTACGCGCCAGTGCCCCTTCTACGCAAGAGGTCGCCCGTGTACGATAAGCGGGCGTGCGATAGCTGCGGGCTGATGGCTACGCACTCAAAACTGCATCGTGGCCTGAAGTTTTGGCCACGATGCAGTTTTGTTGACTCGCGCACTGTGTATGCCTTTGGTATAATAAAACAGATGTGGTCAGGTACAATCCAGAGGAGGTTGCCCATGGAAAAAAACGCGCGGCCTGAAGTCAAGGATGCAGGCGGTCTGAAGATAGCCGATGATGTGATTGGCGCCATCGCTGCCATGGCAGCGACCGAGATCGACGGTGTGGCCGGGATGAGCGGCTCCATTGCGGGTGATATCGCCCAGATCCTCGGCAAGAAGAACCTGGCCAAGGGTGTCAAGGTGCAGATCAATGGCAATGAGGTCGTGATGGACCTATTTGTCATCGCCAAGTATGGCAGCAAGATCCCAGACGTGGCGCTCAATGTTCAAGAAAGTGCTAAGCGAGCTGTAGAGAGCATGACAAGCCTCCGCGTTTCCGAGGTCAATGTCCATATTCAGGGTGTGGCCGTGGGTCACGATGGCAAAGACGACCCTCAGATGCGGCAGGATGCGTGATTGGCATGAGTAAGTCACTAGTCAACCTTGGAGAAGATAGAGTCAGGAACCTGAAAGGGGAGGCACTATGTCACGTCGTCTAGCCCGTGAGGTCGCATTGAAGTTGCTCTTTGGACAGGAGTTTGTGACCACTGATCTGGACCGCGCCTTTGAGCTGGTCACCGAAGACGAACCGTTGGATGAGCGGGATGGCGTTTTCAGTAAGAAGTTGATCTACGGCGTAAGCGAACGCCGCCAGCAAATTGACGAGATTATCAGCGATTTCGCTGTTGATTGGCGCCTAGAACGCCTAGCTAAGGTCGAACGGACGATCTTGCGCATGGCACTCTATGAGCTGCTGTGGGTCGAGGACGTCCCCCCCAATGTCACCGTCAACGAGGCGGTCGAACTTGCCAAGACCTTCAGCAGCCCTGAGGCCGGACGTTTCGTCAACGGTATTCTCGGCAATGTGCTGAATCACTTGCGCGCACTGAAGAGTCAGGTTCAGGGAGAGCCAGCTCATGAGTGATTGGCTACTGGGAATTGATACGAGCAACTATACCACCTCGGTGGCTGCGATCACCTTGGATGGGACTCTCCACGCCGAACAAAGACGGCTCTTGCCGGTTGCCATGGGCGAGCGCGGCCTCAGGCAATCCGAGGCCGTCTTTTCTCATGTGCAACAGCTTCCCGAACTGATCGAGCGCTTGGATAAG
>CAZINL010000144.1:4610-7950 GCA_964540595.1 uncultured Clostridia bacterium | reverse complement strand
GTACTCCGAGCCCATTATTCTTAGTTCATCATTCTTAATTCACAATTCGCAATGTGCCCTTGCATTATCCGAATAGATGGGGTATTATACATTACATCCAAGTGCTAATTACCCCCTCTCTTCTACCAGCCCCCTTTGGGGCTGGCTTTTTTGTTGTCCACATGACCAGTCACGTCTCAGCAGTTCGTGATGAAATTCCATTATTCGTCTTGGAAGGGGTTTACATTCACCCAGTCCTTGGCTATAATCAGCTGTAGAAACACTTCTGAAAAGGGGGCTTGGGCATGACCGCACTCAGCATTGTTCGTTTCATTCGTCTTCGCGTTCTAGACGGGAACACTATGTACTTTTTGCGTCATCGCCCGAGGCCACTGGCATAAGATTTGCTAGTAAGTAGCCATGGGTTGACGTGCCCATGGCTTTTGCATTGTAGCGCTGTTTCATAGACGGCGATGCAACCAAAGAAGCCGTGGGCGAGCCCATGGCTTCTTCTCTTACCCGGGAACTTGCATGACTTCATCGCGGCGCACGTAAGCGGTCCTAACAACTCGATTCGCGGTTATGCAAGTTCCGGAAGAACGACTTATGAGAGAGGCTATTGCCACGAAAGAGGGGGTATCCATCGTGAAAAACCTGCCACGCCTGTTACGTCTCCTGCGTTCCCACTGGTTGACCGTCTTGGCCGCCGCCGGCGGCATGGTGATCGGCACGGCGCTGGATGCGGTCCCGCCGCTGCTCACTCGCCGCATCATCGACAACGGTATCGCCAAGGGGAACCTGGGCCTGATCCTCACCATGATTGCCGCCTACATCGGCATTTGGGTGATCCGCGGCGTCTTCAACTTCTCGCAGTGGTACTACGCCGAACTGGTCGGGCAAAAGGTCACCTACGACCTGCGCCAGAAGCTCCATGACCACCTGCAGGAGCTCTCACACAGCTTCTATGCCAAGGCCCAGACCGGTCAGCTGATGTCGAAGCTCACCGGCGATGTGGAGTGCATTCAAAACTTCCTCGGCTGGTCCGCACTGCTCTTGAGCAACAATGTCGTCATCTTAATCGCCTATACCGGCATCCTGCTCAGCATCAGCTGGCGCCTGACCTTGGCCTCGCTGGTCACCTACCCTTTCCTGGGCTATACGGTGGTCCGCTTTGACAAGCGCATCCGCCCAGCGTGGGAGAAGGTGCGCGAGCAGATGGGCAAGCTGACCACGGTGCTCCAGGAGAATGTCTCCGGCGTGCGCGTGGTCAAGGCCTTCGCCCGCGAGAACTACGAGGTCAATAAGTTTAACGCCAAGAACAAGGAGCACCTGCAGGGCAACCTCGATCGCGCTGAGATCGAGGCGCAGACCAACCCGACCATGGAGCTGCTCTCCGGCCTCTCCATCGTCCTCTTCCTCTACTTCGGCGGCCGTGAAGTGATCGCCAGCCGCCTGACCTTGGGTGACCTGTTCGCCTTTCAGATGTATCTCTGGATGCTGATCTGGCCGGTCCGGATGCTCGGCTGGCTGATCAATATGATGGAGCGCGCCCTGGCCGCTGCTCCTAGACTCTGGGAGATCCTCGATGCCAAGCCCGAGATCGCCGATACCGCCGCGAGTGCCGATCTGACGAAGATGGAGGGTCATATCCGCTTCGAAAACGTCTCCTTCCGCTTCGACGACGGCAATGAGGATGTGCTATCGGAGATCAACCTCGATATCAAGCCCGGCGAGACCATCGCCATCTTGGGCGGGACTGGTTCGGGCAAGAGCACCTTCATCAACTTGATCCCCCGCTTCTATGATCCGACCGCAGGGCGGATCACCATCGACGGCGTCGATATTCGCCAGATCTCCCTCGCCTCCTTGCGCCGTCAGATCGGGCTGGTGCTGCAAGAGACATTCCTCTTCTCCGCTTCCGTAGGTGACAATATCGCCTATGGCCGCCCCCACGCCAGTGAAGAAGAGGTCCAAGCGGCCGCATCGGCCAGCCAGGCAGCACAGTTTATCTCCAAGCTGCCCAAGGGTTTTCGGACCCGCGTGGGTGAACGCGGGGTCGGGCTCTCAGGTGGTCAGAAGCAGCGCGTGGCGTTAGCCCGCGCCCTGCTGATGAACCCCAAGATCCTGATCCTCGATGAGGCCACCTCCAGTGTCGATACCGAGACGGAGTTCCTCATCCAAGAGGCCTTGGACGGGATCATGAAGGACCGCACCACCCTGATTATCGCTAAACGTCTCTCCACCGTCAAAGGGGCGGACCGCGTGGTGATCCTCGACGGTGGACGCATCGCCGAGATGGGCACCCACCAGGAGCTCCTCGCCCAAGGCGGCATCTACAAGCGCTTGTTTGATGGACAATTTGCTGAACGGGACTCTGCCGACTAGGCAGAGCCTGTTCAGCACCCAAAGGCCAAGACCCAACATCTGGGTACTGCGCAAAACGCCTGTTACCTACTGGTCCCACTTCTCTGTCTCCCACGAGGGGCGAGGGGCAAGGGACTAGGGACTCGTCCGAAAGGAGTTGTTTCCCATGGCCGATACTGACAATATCTTCGATGTGGAGGAAGAGCAAGAGGAGCAAGAGGCTACCAAGATGCCCTTCAACCGCCGCTACTTCGTCCGCATGATGGGTTACCTGAAACCATACATCAGCCAGACCCTGGTCGCCGGTCTCTTGGTCTTCGTCGGCACCCTGGTCAACCTAGCCGAGCCGGTATTGATGAAGTATGCCATTGACAGCGGCATCACCAAGGGCGATATGTCTGTGCTCAACCAGGTCCTGGTCTCGCTAGTGATCATGCGGTTGATCGCCTGGGTCGCCAGCGGCAGACAGATCCGCATCATGAACGGTACCGGACAGCATATCCTCTACGATCTGCGCCAGCAGCTCTTTGATCATATCCAGAAGCTCTCGTTCAACTTCTACGACAGCCGGCCGGTGGGCAAGATCATGTCCCGCATCACCAACGACGTCAACACCATGGGCGAGATGATCAACAGCGGCATGATCAATATCATCAGCCAGGGCTTGAGCCTGATCGGGATTGTGATCATTATGCTCACCATGCACGCCCGCCTGGCCAGCCTGGCCTTCGTCGTCCTGCCGTTTCTGATCCTCGTGATGTACAGTCGGCAAAGCACTCTCGAAGGGCAGTGGCTGAAAGTTCGTAAGGCGGTCAGCAATATCAACGCCCACCTGAACGAGACGCTGACCGGCGTGCAGGTGATCCAAGCCTTCTCACGCCAGAAGATCAACTCAGAGAAGTTTGACCGCATCAATGCCGCCAACAAGCGCGCCTACATGAAGGCGGTGACCATCGAGTTCATCTTCTGGCCGATCATCGACATCGTCGCCGCCCTC
>CAZINL010000144.1:2840-4600 GCA_964540595.1 uncultured Clostridia bacterium | reverse complement strand
GCCAAGGAAGTGATCTCCGGCGAACTGAGCCTGGGCACCCTCATGGCCTTCCTGACCTTCTTGCAGAAGTTCTGGGCACCGGTCAGCACCTTCAGTCGCGTCTACAGCCAGCTGCTCTCAGCCATGGCCTCGGCCGAGCGGGTCTTCGAGTTCCTCGACAGCAAGCCGCTGGTCGTCGACGCCCCCGATGCGGTCGACATCCCCATGATCCAGGGCGAGATCCAGTTTGAGAATGTCTCCTTTGGCTATCAGGCGGACAAACCGGTCCTGCACGATGTCTCCTTCACCGTCAAACCTGGGCAGACGGTGGCTCTGGTCGGACCGACCGGCGCTGGCAAGTCGACCATCATCAACCTGGTCGCCCGCTTCTACGACCCCACTACCGGCCGGATCCTGGTCGATGGCCATGATCTGACCAAGGTCACCCTAGCCTCACTGCGAAGTCAGCTGGGCATCGTGCTCCAAGATACCTTCATCTTCTCGGGAACCGTCAAAGAGAATATTGAATACGGCCGCCTTGGTGCTGCCCTGGAGCAGATCGAATCTGCCGCCCAAGCCGCCAATGCCCACGGCTTCATCACCAAGATGGATAAGGGCTACGAGACCGAGACTGAGGAGCGCGGCAACACACTCTCCACGGGTCAGCGGCAGTTGCTGGCCTTTGCCCGGGCGCTGCTGGCGGATCCACGCATCCTGATCCTTGATGAGGCGACTTCCAGCATCGATACTGAGACCGAGAAGCTGATCCAGAACGCCCTGCAGCAGTTGCTCAAGGATCGCACCTCCTTTGTCATTGCCCACCGCCTCTCCACCATCCGTAATGCCGATCTGATCATGGTGGTCGACGATGGACGGATCGTTGAGAGCGGCACCCATGCTGAACTGCTCGCACAGCGCGGCACCTATTGGCGTCTCCACGACACCCAGTATCGCCTGCAGGAGAAGATGGGCGAAGAGGTTGGCTTCGGCCTGACCGCCACGGCCGCCACCGCCGCACCACGCTGAGGGCCAATAGGGACTGGTTAGCTTGCGGAGGGTTCCCGATCGGCCCCTACGGATTGACAGTGCGCCACGATTGCGGTAATCTGTTAAGTGGAAAATGTTCCATTGTTTTCATCACTATCCAGTACCGCCTGACAGCCTAGTACTAAGTCTCATAAAGGTTGGTAATGGACTTTTGGCTTAGGCTCAACGGCTCCCACAAGGTGTACCATCAACTAGTTTTGGAAAGGGGAACTGCGTCAATATGTCTAAGAAGAACAGAGGCAAAGGTATTGCTGAACTTCCTGGCAAGGGTAAAGGTGTTTGCCCGATCTGCGGCCGCACGAGCGTCAAGGTGCTATGGGACTCCACCGTCAATGGCAAAACGCTCAAGGTCTGCAAGCGCTGCGGCAACCATAAATAGGAGAAGTTTTCAATCGACCTACGAACACAGGCCAGCGCAAGCTGGCTCGGACGTGGCTGCGCAGCAACATGTCCACGCCGACCGAAGTCACAACTAGCGCCGGATAGGCGCGGTGTCGGCAGTGGCTTGAGTAAGCCACGTGAGACAGTTGTGACGGGGGATCGGCGGTCGCCTGCAGCTAACATCGTGGCGTACTTCAGCACCTCTCGAAACTTCAGGGTCATACTCTAGCTGCGAGCTGGGTATCCTTGTTAGTGTTAAGCCTATTAGTGATGGAAGCGAGGCGAATGATAGTGAAGGTTAAGGTCGATAAGGATCTGTGCATCGCATGCGGTCTGTGCATCAACACTTGCCC
>CAZINL010000144.1:2544-2830 GCA_964540595.1 uncultured Clostridia bacterium | reverse complement strand
GGCTAAGGTGCCTGACGTACCGAAGCATCACGAGGACCCCGCCCACGAAGCCGTGCAGGGCTGCCCTCCCGAAGCAATCAAAGAGGAATAGCTTCTATCCCAGCCAAATCAAGAACGGTAGGCGCGATATCGCGCCTACCGTTCTTTTCTCATTGCCCTACCACTTCAGCAACCGCTCGCTGATGAACGGTCGCTTGATCGAGACCGCTTTGTGGGGACAAAGCTCTTGGCAGCAGAAGCAGCGGATACACTTGTTCAGGTCGACATGCGGCCGCGTCTCGACCAT
>CAZINL010000144.1:0-2534 GCA_964540595.1 uncultured Clostridia bacterium | reverse complement strand
GATGGAAAACAGGGCGAGGACGCAGGTAGTAGCTGAGGAAATCGGCCATACGCTTAGGCAGGCGGTGACGGAGGATGGCGATATCGCGGGCCTTGGGCACCTTGAACCCGACTTGACGCAGCTCAGCGATCGCCGTTCCTAGCAGCTCCAGCTGCTCTGCTTCGGCGGGGATCAGTCCCCGCTCCAGAGCCCTCGCCAGCGTCGGGACGCGCTGCGGCCCGAGTCCGATCAGAGCGCAGGCAGCAAGATCCAGCGCGTGAGGGTTGGGACTGACCAAGAGCGCCCCAACCTGACGGGGATCACCGGCCGATGGGCCCATCCCTTCCATGCCGACGATGGCGTCCATGATGCTGAGCCCCGGCCGAACCGCCTCGCAGATATCGACCAGCAGATCGGTAAACAGCCCGACCTCGGGCATCTTCAGATGGTACTCCACCTTGGCCATCCCTGGGATCACGCCAAATAGATTCTTCACCGCTCCGGTAAAGGTGGTCATGCCGTGAGTCTTAAACTTGCACAAGCTAATCACCAGATCGGCATCGATCACCGTCTTGGTCACCTCGATCCTACGCACTAGCTTGCCATTGGGCGCTGGTAGCTCGGCTACGCCGAAATCGTGGTTCAGCTCGGCACCACTCTGTCGCGCTGCCTCATCCATTCCGCAGTGCAGATAGATCCCCTTCAACCAGCCCTCATTGTACGGGCCACCTGGGCTGTCGCCAATGATGGGCGTGGCACCAAGCTCCCGGACCATCCTCGCCACGGTCGCGACCACCACCGGATGAGTGGTGGTCGCCTCCTCGGGCCGCTTCTTCATCAAGAGATTAGCTTTCAGCAGCACCCTCATCCCCGGCTTGACATAGGTATCTAAGCCGCCGACCAGATCCAGGGCCTGCCTGAGCGCTTGTTCCACGACATCTGGGTCGTAACTGCCTGCTTTGACCAATGCAACGCGCTTATCCATATCGTGAAGTAGCCTCCATTGGCAGTATAGAAGGGTCTGTAACTAGCGAGGCTTTATCCGAAGCCCTCCGCTGTGGACTGTGGACGAGTACCGCTACTCTCTCCCCCGCATCATCATCTGCGCCAAGGGGTTCGCCCGATGCAGTTTGACCGCGTGGAATTGACAGAGCTCATGGCAACAGAGACACTCGATACAGAGCTCATAGTTGATCTTCTTATCGGTTCGGTCAATGGCGTTGACCGGGCAGCTATCCACGCACATATTGCAGTTCCGACACTTCTGCCGATCCACCACCGGTTGAGTCTTGAAGAAGCCAATCACTGCCTTCAGCATCCAACTCGGACCCTTCATGCCCATCCCGCTGGGCAGCTTCCAGTCTTGGACGCGAGGAATATCGCGATAATCGCCCGCAAGTTCTATCTCGCTGAGTTTCGTTGTCCCTAGGCCCATGATCTCAGCCTGGCGTATGGTCGGCACCTGGCTGGCCTCAATCCCCATCATCCGGCAGCCAACGGCGTCGAGAGCCACAGGGTCGGTGGCCATCAGCAGGGCTCCCACCGGGTGCGGTGAGCCGGCGGTCGGCCCATTGCCCTCATGGCCGACGACAGCGTCCATTAGGTTCAACCTGACCCGGCAGGCACGATGGATGTCAGCAACTAACTCGCCAAAGTCGTCGTGATTGGGAGCAGTCTTGTGGTAGGTGGCTTTGCTCAGACCGGGTAGAGCACCAAAAAGGTTCTTTACCGCCCCGGTGTAGAGTTGCGCTGAGTGGCACTTGAACTTGGGCAAGTTGATCACCACATCGGCATCTACGATCGCCTTAGAGATGTAAAACTCTTTGAAGAAACGACCAGTCTTGCTGGGTACGGGCACGGCCCCTTCGCTGTCGAAGTTGACGAGCCGTGCCCCTTCTTCGCGGCAGACCTGGGCATAGCCACAAACCTCGAGGGCTTTGGCTGTCGGTGAGATCCCTGCTATGGCACCACCGGCGCTATCCCCTACCCAAGCTTCAGCCCCATGCGCTTTGACCGCCCTTACGACCGCTCGTACGAACTCAGGGTGCGTGGTCGCAGCACGGTCAGGGCTTACCGGCCCGATCATATTGACTTTGAGCAACACCTTCTGCCCCGGTTTGATAAAGTGTCCCCAACCACCCAACTTCTCCATGCCTTCGTTCAGCACCTTGCCGAGTAGATCCTGATCGTACGTCGCACAGCGCTTGAGGACCACGGTCGACATATCGCTCGCCTCCCAGCCAGCCACCCGCCCGGGGTGGCTGCAACTTTGCCAATGGTATCATTACCTTAGCCTTCCACAATTCTGCAGGTAAGCGGCAGATCCTCCCCATATCAGTCTTCTTTGGCCCTTTGGACTCATTTATTCTCTAGCCACACCTATTCGGGTACGGTAAAATCGTTGGAGAGGTTGGAAAGGACGTGGCCTAGACATGCAAGAAAAACAGTTTGGACTTATTGACATCATGCTCATCGGTTGTGCGGTCATCTGGGGCGCCAATGTCGTCGCCATTAAACTGGCACTCACCGAGCTCTCGCCGCTGTCCTTCAACTCC
>CAZINL010000143.1:0-8024 GCA_964540595.1 uncultured Clostridia bacterium | reverse complement strand
GCTGGGGATGGTGTAGAGGAAACGGATGTTTTCATGGGTCTTGAGCGCCTCTTCCAGCTTCTCGACATTTAGTCCATCCGACTCCATGGGGATGCCGACCAGCTTGGCACCGTAGGCGCGGAAGGTATTCAAACAACCGACAAACGATGGGTCTTCGGTCAGGATGACATCGCCCTCGTTGACCAGAACCTTGGTGATCAGATCAGCGGCTTGCTGGGCGCCGGAGACGATAAACAGCTCGTCTTGATCAAAGCTGATCCCTTCCTGTTGGGCTAGATGCGTCTTGAGCGTCTGGCGCAGCGGCGCATATCCTTCGGAATGGCCATATTGGAGCATCGAAATGGGGTTGTTCTTGAGGATATCGGCGGTAATGCGGGCGATCTCATCCACAGGAAAGGTCGCAGGATTGGGATTGCCACCGCCAAAGGCGATGATACTGGGGTCCGAGGTCAGCTTGAGGATCTCGCGGATGATCGAACCCTGGACACCCTGGATGCGTGACGCGATATTGAACTCCATTGTACATGTCCCCCTCTGAATCTTTCTCTATCTGGATACGCGACAAAACAGCCCGGCCTGTGAACTTGGGCAGAGATAGGACTGGGTTGTGCTGCTCATCATTCGCCACTGTGCTTGGGGAATCCTCTCCAACATGTCATGACAGAAGTATCATGCCAGATTCAGACGAGCAGCGATTTAAATACGCCAATAATTAGTATATTTTCCATCAAAGAGGAAGTTCCAACAATGACCGAGGATAGCTCAACGGTGCCTAGCCAAACTATAAAGGAACCACGACAAAACGACAAAAAGGAGTGTGAGCGTATGAATCTCATTCTCGTACTCTTGCTAGCGGCGGTGGCGTGGTATCTACTCAGCGGCTTGGGCACTCGACAACGTGTGGGTGGACCTGGCAACCAGGGCGATCGCGGTGACCAGGATTTCCGTGTGCGCACCGCGCGGTCGTCAACGGATGCGATGAACACCACCATGAACAGCACCGCTGACAACAGCACCAACCAAGGGACCAAGTGGATTCAGCCTGAGGATGCCAAGCAGAAGAATGGGCAGCCCAGTGTCTCAGATGACGGAACCTTCAAGGGATCAGGTCAGCAGGGGCAGCAGAACAATCAGAGCACTCAGATGAGCAACCGACTAGCTTCCGGGACCTACAATTACGGTGAGGACACGGGCACTCTGGTCAGCATGCAGGACCAAGCCGGGGCGGATCAGATGAGCAAGGACTGGCAAACGGTGAATGTGGCTCACTTGGAACAGAACAGTGATATCCTCGCCACCGGTGACGTCTACAATGACGATCAGACGGTCAGTGGCATCGACACCGGGCTGAACCAACGGATCAATAACTCACTCGGTAGCAACGGTGGTCAGATGGCGAATGGTGAACAAACTGGCCTGACGCAAGAAATTGACCATCTCTACAGCAACAACCTCAACGATGGCGGCTTAGGCAGTTACGAAGGCACTAACCTCGGGGCCAACACCGGAATGGGCGGCGGTATGAATAGCGCCACCAACGCCAGCGGCGGGACCCAAGAGGTGAATGCCTATCAGCCACAACTGACCGGGTTTAGCGACGCGACGACGACTGACGAATTCGGCCAGAAGGTCACCTCGATCCAGGAAAAGCGTCAGGGCAAGATGAACGGCAAAAAGAAATCGTAGATCAAGAAGGCACCTTCGGGTGCCTTTACTCTGTGTACTCACGTCTGCCACAAACTCACTCTTTGGGGGCTTGCATGCCGTAGGATCAGTATTCATCTAGGACTACATAGGATAATGAAGCCATGCAAGCTCCCGATATAGGTTTCTCGTCTTTTGCAGGAACTTAACCATGGTCTTGCCGTAATAAGTAGATAAGATCAATGGCAAGAAAACGGAGGAGAGTACCGTGATCGAACTGACCAACGTTTCCAAGTCCTACAACCGAGGTGCCGCAAAAGCAGTAGACTCACTCAATCTAACTGTCCAGGCCGGCGAGATCTTCGGTTTCCTGGGACCTAATGGTGCAGGCAAGACCACAACCATCAAGATGATGGTCGGTCTTCTGACCCCTGATAGCGGCACCATTCGTATTAATGGTGTGGACGCCATTGCCCAGCCACTCGAATGTAAGCGCCAGATTGGTTTTGTGCCCGACAACCCTGATCTCTACGATCGCTTGACTGGGATGGAGTATCTGAACTTCATTGCGGATATCTTCCGTGTGCCTGCGGCCGTGCGCCGGGAGCGGATCAAGCACTACTTAGAAGCCTTCGAGCTTGTCGGATCGGCTGGCGACCTAGTCCAAAGCTACTCGCATGGCATGAAGCAGAAGCTCGCCCTGACCGCAGCTCTGCTGCATGATCCGATAGTCTTCATCCTTGACGAGCCGCTAGTTGGTCTTGACCCTCGCTCGGCGCACCTGCTCAAAGAGATCCTGCGTGAACACTGCAATGCTGGCCGGACTGTCTTTTTCTCCACCCATATTCTCGAGGTGGCTGAGCGCCTCTGTGATCGGATCGGGATCATCAGCCACGGTCGCCTTATCGCGTGTGGGACCATGAACGAACTGCGCGGGCAAGGAAGCGAATCGCTGGAAAAAATCTTCTTGGAGTTGACGGAGCAATGAGCAACTTCTGGCCTCTACTTAAGGCAAGCTTCAACACCTACTATGGCATTTCAGCCATGCGCTTCAAGTGGTTTAAACAGAAAAAGGGGCTCTGGGAGCCACTGCTGATTTTATTTGGAGTGGTATTTGGCTTTGGAGCAATGGCCAAGGCCTATTGGGATCTACTAAACACCTCCTATGACTCGCTCTGGCAGCTGGGACAGGAGAGCGCCATCTTGACCCAAGGGTTTGTCGCGGGCATGATGCTGACGCTCGTTTTCGGGGCAGCCTGGGTCATCGCCGCCTTCTACTTTGCGAAAGATCTGACGGTCTTGGTCCCACTACCGCTTAGCGGTGGGGCGATCCTCACGGCCAAGTTCTTGACGGTCCTCAGCACCGAGTATCTGACGCTCCTTCTGGCTACCGCGCCGCCGATCGTCGTTTATGGGGTGCGTGGTGGCCTGTCCACAAGCTATTGGCTTATGGCGCTGCTGGTCTTTCTCTTGACACCGGTGATTCCGATGGTGATCGCCGCCTTGTTCTCCATCGTCTTGATGCGGGTGATCGCTCCCAAACGTGGGCGCGACATTCTAACGATTGTCGGTAGCCTATTCGGGGTCGTCATCTTCGCCGCAGTACAGTACTTTCAGCAGATCACTCTGCGCAGCACCGGCAGCGATCAACTGATGCGTCTGTTGACCGCTCAGGACGGGCTCGTTCAGATGACAGGCCGTTATTTCCCCCCCGCGATCTGGGCCTCTCTGTCGCTGGCCCATCCTTGGCAGCGACCAGGCATGGGGGCTTTAGCACTCCTCCTGGGCTGGACGATCTTGGCGGTGATGGCGCTCTATCTGCTTGCTGATCGCTACTTTCTCCCCGCGTTGCTCAGTGGGTCAGAGGTGGGCAAGAAGAAGAGCCTCACTGAGGGACAAATGACCAAGCAGATGGTGGAGCAGTCCCAGATCCAGGCACTGCTCCGCAGGGAATTTAGACTGTTCAACCGCAACCCGACCTGGATGATGAATACGCTGCTTGCCGCTGTCTTGGTCCCAGTGGCGATGGTCATGCCCCTCCTGTCCGGTGGGGTCGGTGCAGACATGGGCGAGCTCTTTAAGCTGCCGCGCATCACAGAGATCCTGACTCTCGCCACGGCGGCGTTTGTGGTCTTTGAGACCACCTTACAGACCATCGCCGTGACGGCCTTCTCCCGCGAGGGCAAAGAGCTGTGGATCATCCGTTCGCTGCCCATTGATTTTGGACAGTTGCTCCGCGCTAAGGCCTATCACGCGGTGGTGATGGCGCTGATCGCGGCGACCCCGGCCGTAGGTCTGATGGTTTTCTTCTTCCACATCCCAGTGGTTAACCTGCTCCTAGGGCTGCTATTGGGTTGCGTCGGCTTTATCCCCTTCGTTGCTTTGGGACTGCTCATTGACCTGTATAACCCTTACCTGGACTGGAACAATGCCCAGCAGGTGATCAAGAAAAACCTCAATGCGGTCCTATACTCCATCGGCAGCATGGTCCTCATCGGTGCGGTGATTGCGGCCACAGCAGGCATGTTTGCAGGCGGCTGGAGCTTTACCGCCATTTACGGCGTGCTTCTGGTGGGGTTGACGGTGGTTGGTCTACTGCTCTCACTGCTGTTGATGCGTGTGGGCGAGAAGCTGTATACCAAGATCGAATAGCGGATAAGGAAAACGAGCGGTGCGCCTCAGCGCACCGCTCGTTGTTCGTGGGTGTAAATCTGCTTTTGTGCTTGTGGACTCGGATGTTTCACCAAATCGAAATTCCCGTCAGATTAGCAATGCAGTAGAACGCTTTAAAGGCCAGATCCATGTTCTCAGCAGTGAACTTGATCGCCCGTGGGCTGACCCGTTCGGCATCAGGGAAGAAGGTCGCCCGCTGCGCCATCTGGCTGGTCAGAAACTCCATCTGCATCTCCACGGGGGAGACGACATAAGGTTTGAACTCAACCTGCCGCTCGACCGCCCGCTTGGCAGCATCGCGGATCAGCGGGTAGGTAAGCTGGGGATGGAGACAGAGCCCCGCTTGGCGGCCAAAGGCTTCTTTGACCTGGACAGTCTCGATATTGCCTAGGAGCGCTCGTGCTTCAGCGGTGACTGCCTGATCGCCAGTCACCAGACCGACTGATACCCCAAAGTGCCCAGCCAGGGCGGCGTTGAGCCCCGTCTCACCGACCTCGACGCCGTTGATCCAGAGCCTGATCTGGACATCGAAGGTGTGGTCGAGGATCCCCGTCTCCGTGGCAAAATGGCCGTGGTAGCCGACCAGCATGGCGAGGTCAGAGCGATCGACACCGCTCATCATCGATAGAGGCGCGCTGGAACCGGCTAGCAGTTGGGCGCGTGGGTCAAGATCCTTGAGGCGGAGGTTTAGGCCCCCACCGTGGGCGTCCCGCACGATCACCTCCGTGGCTCCACCGGCAAAGGCGCCTTCGATGGTGGCGTTGACGTCGCTGGCCAGATACTCTTGTCCCAGAGCCCAGTTGGGGCGATCAGCAGCTAGGAAGCTAGTATGGACTATGCCGGAGATGCCTTCCATATCGGCCGAGATGAGAACGCGCATGGTTACTCCTCCTCACGCTTAATGGCTTCTGCTTCGTCAAGGCTTGAGGTATCTCCTGCCACTAGCCACCGAAGTAGCGGGTCCTTTTCAGTGCCTTGGCAATGGGCAGGCCCACGATAGCGCCGCCGACTACCTGCAGGATGTCGTAGGGAACGGCAGTGGCGAGTGGCGAGATGAAATCACCGCCGAGCATGTAGGCTTTGGTGAGATAGTAACCGATCACCATCAACCCACCACCGAAAACGACGCCGTAGACATTGCGCTTGCTGTTGTGGCCTCGGTGACCACCACTCCAAGCGACCATGCCGGTCGCCATACCCATGATCCCCTTGATCACAAACGTGAAGGGTGCATAGGCGATCCAGGGCGAGAAGAGGTCAAAGAGGGCCATGCCGATAGCCCCTGAAAGAGCCGCTTCTTTCCAGCCGAACAGGATGGCCGCTAGGAAGACGACACCGTCACCGAGGTGAAAGACACCACCTGGGACCGGCACGTGGAGCGCGTAGGTCGCCGCGTAAGTCAGGGCGGAGAGTACGCCTACGAGGGTAAGAGTTTGGATACTGCTGCGTTGTTTCATGGGGCGATACCTCCTGATATGGGTTTGCTTATTGATAGTAGCACGCGACGTCGGCACGTTAAAGTAGGTACCCGAGTCTGAGAACACTGTACCGTATCAATGGGTTGGCTCTTGGGCGAACCATTACAATGAAACGTTACATTAGTTCGATCAGCGGTGGCAACAACTGGTGATGAGAGAGGGAGAGTCGTGGTAAACTAATATGACACGAGTCCCTAGTCCGTAGTCTAGTTCCTGATCCCAAGCAAGCTAACGGGGTTGACGGCGATCAACCGCAAAGGAGGTGCTTGTCCTGTCACTGCTGTCACTGTTCAGTCTCAAGGAGCGGCTGCGTTACTTTCTAGCGCTGGAGTCGGGACAGGTTCGCCTCTATCAATCACAGCAGCGCCTAGTCTCTGATCCCACTCTCCACCGTGCCCTCGGTCACTTCGCCGAAGTGAAGCGCGGACACGTCACGAGCCTTACCCGGGTATTGGATCAGTATGAGATTAAGCCAGGTAGATTGAGCAAGATTGCTGATCCACTAGGCTCTTGGATTGGGGAGATGAGTGACTCACTGGGGTTGGATGCCATGCTTAAACTTAATATCCGCATCGAGCAGATGCTTGCCCAGGAGTACCGACACCTGATTGCGACCGTCCATGATCCAGCACTGTTAGACCTACTGTGGAAGCATATGATCGATGAGGAGATGCACAGGACATGGTTTGAGTCGACACTGCTGAAACTGAACAGCAAGGCGTTGAGCATGAGATGATCATGTTTCTCAGCTTGGTGTATAAAACCTCCAGAAAATAGTTACAATCCCTAGTAGAAAATAACTATCTGGAGGGATCCGATTGACTGTAACTTGGTTTTCGACTTCACGCACACGTGGGAACGTCGTCGCTTATCAATCATTCAAGATCACCTTTACGGACAAGCCGAAAGGGGTGCGGTTCAACGCAGCGCTCACGAAGACCTTCTTGGATGGCAGTGTAACTCATCTTAAGATCGGCATCTCCGAAGGGATCTTCGTTATCAAACCGGTTGCTGAGGATGAGGATGGTTTCAAGCTAATCGCCAATAAGAACAGTGGACAAGTCTGTTCGGCCCTGATCGGTGATTGGGCGATGCAGCTGGGTTTGTTGAAGAGACGAGCCAGCGGCGTCTGGAACCCAGCGGCGCAACAATATGAGTTTGATATGGCGACGATCAGCGCTGAGCATGATGATGGCGTGGATGAGAGCGCCGAGGAAGTGGCGCTGCAGGCCGCGAAATAGCATCGAATAGAGCAAGAAGCGAAGTGATGAGTGATCATCACTTCGCTTCTTTGCTGAAAGGGTTTTACGGTCTTAATGGCTTTCTGCTGTTGCCTCATGGCTGATGCCTATGGGCTTTGTTACTGCGGCAGCAGATGCACTTGGGGGCAGCCCTTAGTCGGGTGAGGGGTGATGGCGGTGTTCACCCCATAGGCTGCGTGAATGAGTTCTTCGGTCAAGACCTGATTGGTCTCCCCATGGGCGAGCAGTTGGCCGTTGGCCAGCAGCGCCAGGCGGTTGCAGTAGAGCGAGGCCAGGTTGAGATCGTGAAGCACAGCGATAATCGTCAAGCCTTGCTCCTCGGAGAGCCTCTGTACCAGGCCCATGATCCCCACTTGATGGCGGATATCGAGATGGGCGGTGGGCTCATCCAGTAGCAGTAACTTCGGTTCCTGAGTGAGCGCCTGTGCCAGATAGGCGCGCTGGCGTTCACCGCCGCTGATCTCATTGAGTCGGCGGTCGGCTAGCTGATCGATGCCGGTCAGAACCATCTTCTCTTGGGCAATGGCTCGGTCTTTGGGGCGTTCACCGCCCAAGGGAGGCAGATGGGGGAAGCGTCCCAGCAGGACCAGCTCGGCCACCGTCATCTCTAGGCCGTTCTCCAGGTCCTGACGCACCACAGCCACCGAACGGGCCAGGGCTTGGGGGGAGAGGCGGGATAGCGGCTGCCCGAGCAGCGAGATCGATCCGTTGCTGGGCTTGAGGAAGCCGCTAATCAGCTTTAGCAGGGTAGACTTACCCGAACCATTGGGACCGATGATCCCCCAAAACTGTCCAGGTTCGATCTGAAGTGAGATCTCATTTACGACCCGCTTGGTGCGATAGGCGAAGCTTAGATCTTCGACACCGAGTATGTTTGTCACCTGACCACCTCCCCCGGACTAAGATACCCTGCGCCGCAGCAGGTAGAGAAAGACCGGCCCACCGCAGAGCGCGGTCACGATCCCTA
>CAZINL010000142.1:4034-8078 GCA_964540595.1 uncultured Clostridia bacterium | reverse complement strand
GCCTATAGATTTTGGCCGTGCTAGACGGGGAGGTAGCGGTGCCCTGTAGCCTGCAACCCGCTGTAGCAGGGTCGAATGCCTATATTGAGGCCTTATTTTGTCAGGGCTGGCCTAAACAAGTGGTGTTGACGATCGGGTCCTGCGCAACATAAGCTCGTGAACCCCGCCAGGTCCGGAAGGAAGCAACGGTAAGCGACTACTTGTGTGTGCCGCGGGGGTGCCTGTTCCGAGCCAACTGTATGGGTATCGCCTGGGAAGAAAGAGTCGAAGATAGGGCACGGCCAAAACTTTTTTAGCAGCCTGCACCTTTTGGGTGCAGGCTGCTTGATTCTGTTTGCATCCCCTTTTTTCCAAAATGCGGTGCTCAAGTTTCCTCTGTAACTAGGCGAGACTAAAAAATGATAGCCTTGAAGAACCAGACGATGAACCGAGGTACTGGGGTGGATCTTGCATTTCTAGTGTCTAGTGTTTTGGGTCTAGTGTCTGCAGAATGGAGGCGACCTTGTGGGTATACGTATCATCGCCCTGATCGTGGCCGCGATCAGTGGCTCGGCCATGACCTTTCAAGGCTGCATTAACTCCGAGCTGGGCGAGAAGACCGGTCCGTTCGTAATGGCGCTGATCGTTCAGTTGGTCGGACTCCTGACCGCCCTCGCCCTCTTTCTGGCCACCGCCTCGTGGCGCCGGTGGGGTGGGCTCAGCACGCTTCCTTGGTACAGCATCTTCGGTGGTGGGATCATCGGTGTTGCGATCATCATCGGCGTGGCCTACACCATCCCCAAGACCGGAGCTGCCCTCGGCATCTCCGCCATCCTGATCGCCCAACTGCTGACCGCCTTACTGTGCGACCATTTTGGTCTCTTCACTACCACCAAGACGCCGCTTACCTGGATGCGTCTGGTCGGAACTGTGCTGATGATCGTCGGAGCGCGACTGCTAGTGGTCAAAGGTAAGTGAGCATCCTTCTTCCGCGAACCCCGCAGGGGTTCTTTTTCTTGTCCGCTGGTTTGGCTTGGTCCGTGACTAGCGCAATGGTATAATGGATAGCAGCAGGCTTCGATCCCCGACGGGCGGAGCCTCTGAACTGATAGCTGATGCCTGATGGCGATCGGCTTGATTGGGGGTGACCATTTGGCTTACCTCGCGCTATATCGACAGTACCGGCCGAAGAGCTTTGCTGAGGTAGTCGGACAACAACATATCGTCAAGACACTTTCGAACGCGATTCTGACTGGGAAGATTGGACATGCCTATCTCTTCTGCGGCCCGAGAGGGACAGGGAAGACATCCATTGCACGGGTATTGGCCAAGTCACTGAACTGTGTTCACGGCCCGACAGTGACTCCCTGCGGGATCTGTCCATCATGCGTCGCCATCGAGCAGGGAAGCTCGGTCGATGTCCGCGAGATTGACGCGGCCTCCAATGGTTTGGTCGAGGATGTGCGCAACCTCCGTGAGACCATCCACTATGCGTCCGAGTCGCGTTACAAGGTCTACATCATTGACGAAGTACATAGTATGAAGGATATGGCCTTCAATGCGTTGCTCAAGACGCTGGAGGAGCCACCGGCCAATGTGATCTTCGTCCTGGCTACGACCGAAGCACACAAGGTGCCGATGACGATCCTGTCCCGTTGCCAGCGGTTTGACTTCCGCCGTATCGCGGCAACTGAGATCGCCGGGCACCTACGAGATATCGTCGCCCAGAACCAGGTGCGGATTAGCGACGATGCGGTGGCACTGATAGCCGATCGTGCCCAAGGCGGCATGCGCGATGCTCTCAGCCTGCTCGATCAATGCCTGGCCTATGGCGGGAGCGAGGTGACACGGTCGGATGTCTTGACCGTGCTTGGTTCAGTAGCTGACCAGACCCTTACCGAGCTTGTCACCGCAGTCGTTGATGCTCTGCCGCTCCAAGTGATCACTCTGCTCGACCAGATCGAGGGCGAAGGCAAAGATCTCGGACAGCTAACCCGTGATCTCATTGGCTACCTGCGTGATCTGCTGACCAGTGGACAGCGAGCTGAGCTGAGACTGCAGCAAGAACAACTGGTCGGCTTTCTCAACATCCTGGCAGTCTGCGAAAGCGAGATGCGCTGGTCGTCACAGCCACGTCTCAATCTAGAGCTTGCTCTGTTCAAAATGAGTGAAGACTACCGCTATGGTGATCGGGTGAAGGCGCTGGAGGCACGCTTGGAAAAGCTGGAGAGTGGGCAGGGGGAGTTGGGGAGTCCAAAGTCCCAAGTCCCGAGTCCCAAGATCGCGGAGGATGATCCGCCCTTTGAGCCGGATGAGCCCAACTCCCCTAAGTCGAGAAGAGGCGCTCCGACCAAGATGCCCGCAGCAGCGGATCGGCCAGACCCAGCCAAAGAAGATGCGGTCTTTAGCCCGCCTGAACCTGTCGGCGATGACCGACTCGAAGCCGTCAAGGCCAAGTGGAATGAGGTCATGGAGTGGGTCAAGAAAGAGAAGATCTCTGCGCACGCGATCTTGCTGCACGCACGTCTACGCAGCCTGGCCGATGATCTGGTCGAGCTAAACTTTGACCAGGAGTTCCATCGGCGTACCATTGAGCGAGCGGACAATAAACAGGTGGTGGAGCGCGGACTGGCAGCGATCTTGGGGCAACCCTATCGCATTCGTTGTACTAAGGGGCAGGAGAGTGCCGCGACGCCACCGAACACCACTGTTGCCGTCGAAACGAAGACCAAGCCCGTCGCACCCGAGGATGACTTACTTATCTCAGGGGCGATCCAGCTGTTTGGCAAAGACAGGATTGAGATCAAGAACTAATGCGGCGGGGCCGCGAACTATTATGGAAGCAGATCGCCGCTCTCGCGTGCGACTGCGAGGAGGGACCGTACGATGATGGGTGGCAATATGCAGAACATGATCCGTCAGGCACAAAAGATGCAGCAGAAGATGCAGGAAGAGATGGCTCGCGTCGAAGCCGAGCTCAAAGTGAAGACCGTCGAAGCGTCTGTGGGCGGTGGAGTCGTCAGCGTGGTGGTCAGTGGCGCCAAGGAGATCCAAAGCATTGCCCTAAAGCCAGAGGTGGTTGACCCCGACGATATCGATATGCTGCAGGACCTGATCCTGGCTGCTGTCAACGAGGGGCTGCGCAAGGCCGAGGAGCTGGCCGCGACAGAGATGAAGAAGGTCACAGGAAATATGAAAATGCCCGGCCTGTTCTAACGAACGGTCCTAGAGGAGAGCGACTGATGTATTCCTTTGGGGAACCGATTGCCAAGCTGATTAGCCAGTTGACCCGACTCCCGGGTGTTGGGCCCAAGACCGCGCAGCGACTAGCCTTTCATATCATCGGCATGGAGACCGCTCAGGTCAGGGAGCTGGCACGATCCATGGTCGACGCCAAGGAGAGCATGAAGTTCTGCTCGGTCTGCTACAATATCTCAGACCGGGATCCCTGCGTGATCTGTCAAGATGACCGGCGTGATACCAGCACCATCTGTGTGGTCTCTGATCCCAAAGATGTGGTGGCTATGGAAAGAACGCGCGAATACCGCGGACTGTACCATGTTTTGCATGGAGCGATCATACCAGGGGAGGGGATTGGCCCGGATCAGCTCAAGATTCGCGAGCTGATCGCCCGGATGAAGGATGACGAGATCAAAGAGATCATCCTCGCCACCAACCCCAATATCGAAGGCGAGACCACCGCCATGTACTTGGCCCGCTTGCTTAAACCCTTTGGTATTCGGGTAACGCGTATTGCCCACGGCCTCCCTGTAGGTGGGGACCTGGAATACGCCGATGAAGTCACCCTGCTTAAGGCTCTCGAGGGAAGACGTGAACTGTAAACTGTAAGTGTCACGCCACCCCCTTCGCCCACACCCGCGGCGAGGGGGTGGCTTTGTGCTTTGCGGTGAGACCTAGGCAAAAACCGAAATGCGTTGTATCATCTGAGTAAGTTGTAAACTGGGTCATGGCATGACTTAGCATACATATGCTTATCTATCGTAGTAGCAGGAAGAGGCAGGCGAGGTGCAGAAAACATTCTAGTACAGTGTATGACGAAATTCA
>CAZINL010000142.1:0-4024 GCA_964540595.1 uncultured Clostridia bacterium | reverse complement strand
GTGACTTGTCCTTGATTGACCAGGGAGGAAAGAACGATGAAAATTGTGATTGTCGGTGACGGCAAAGTAGGAACCACGATGACGGAATACCTCTCCAATGAGGGTCATGACGTGGTGGTCATCGACCGCAACCCGAAGGTGATTGAGAACGCCGTTAACAATGCTGACGTCATCGGCATCTGTGGCAATGGCGCTAGCTATGAGGTTCTCAATGAAGCCGGAGCCAGCAAGGCAGACATTGTTATCGCAGCGACATCCTCAGATGAGATCAACATCCTTTGCTGTCTGACAGCTAAGAAGATGGGGGCCAAATCCACCATCGCTCGCGTCAGGAATCCAGACTATGCACGCCAGTTAGGCTTCATGCGCCAGGAACTGGGGTTGAGCATGGTGGTTAACCCAGAGTTCGAAGCAGCTAGAGAGATCTCGCGCATGCTGCGCTCGCCAGGGACGATCACAAGAGATGATTTTTCCAAGGGTCGCATTGAGCTAGCTGAGATCAAGGTCGGTGATGACAGTCCGATCAATGGCAGTTCACTCTCAACACTTCATGATCGGTTCAAAGTCAAAATCCTGGTCTGCGCCGTCCAGCGTGACGACGAAGTCCATATCCCCGATGGCGCATTCGTCCTGCACTCGGGTGACAAGATCCACATTACCGGTACACCGGCAGACCTTGACAGCTTCCTTAAGCAGCTAGGCCTGCTTCAGATGAAGATCAAGAACGTCGTCATTATCGGCGGCGGCAAGATTAGCTATTATCTGGCCAAGCTGATTGAGGAGCTCGGCATGCACATGAAAATCATTGAGCAGGATGAGCAACGCTGCCAAGAACTGAGCAGACAGCTGGTCAAAGCGGAGATCATCCACGGCGATGGCAGCGATCAACGTTTGCTCCTTGAAGAAGGGGTCGACCATGCCGACGCCTGTGTGGCTCTCACTGATATGGACGAAGAGAACATGGTCATCTCTATGTACGCAGCGAGCCTTGGGGTACCGAAGGTGATTACCAAGATCAACCGTAACTCCTACACCAGTATTCTCGGTCGTATTGGCCTCGAAAGCATCGTTTCTCCCAAAGCCTTGGCAGCCAACCGCATCGTTCGTTACGTCAGAGCGATGAATAATGCCGCTAGCAGTAGCAATGTGCAGACCCTCTACAAGATCGTCGATAACCAGGTTGAGGCGTTGGAGTTTAGAGTTGAGCAGAACACCAACTTCACGGGAATAGCGCTCAAAGATCTTCCACTTAAGGATCATCTGCTGATTGCAGGTATTGTTCGCATGGGCAAGGTCATTATCCCCAGCGGCAATGATGTGATTCAGAAGAATGACAGCGTCGTCGTGGTGACCACCAACCAGTTCTTTGACGACCTAGACGACATCCTCAAATAAGCCTGATTACGGGAGTTCGAGGTTAGAACAATGAACTTTAGGATGATCCTCTTCCTCTTGGGGCGCTTCATGTGGGTCAGCGCTCTACTTCTGGCGCTGCCCCTGGCAGTCGCTCTCTACTATGGAGAGACCACTACATGGGCCTTCATCGTGCCGATCTTAGGGCTCCTCGCTTGCGGGACGGTCTTAGGTTGGCGTAAACCAAAGAATACTGCCATCTATGCTAAGGAAGGTTTCTTTATCGTCTCGCTAGGATGGATCCTCTTGTCCTTGTTTGGGGCGCTACCTTTCTATCTCAGTGGCCATGGTCTGTCGTATCTGGATTGCGTTTTTGAGACGGTCTCGGGGCTGACGACCACGGGTTCCAGCATCTTAACCGACGTAGAGATCATGACGCGCGGCATCCTCTTCTGGCGCAGCTTTACCCACTGGGTGGGCGGTATGGGGGTACTGGTCTTCATGCTCGCCATTCTGCCCCAGTCTGACTCCCATTTTCTGCATCTGATGCGCGCTGAGATGCCAGGTCACCAAGTAGATAAGCTGGTCTCCAAGGTGAAGTCCACAGCGGTGATCCTCTACCGCATCTATGTGGCCATGACCTTGGTGCAGATCATCCTGTTGATCCTAGGTGGAATGCCCGTTTTTGATAGCATCCTCAATTCCTTTGGGACTGCGGGCACAGGCGGCTTTGCCATTAAGAACGCCAGTATTGGTTACTACAACAACGCCTACTTTGACATCGTTATCGGTGTGTTCATGGTCCTCTTTGGCATTAACTTCAACCTCTTCTACCTGATCGTTGTCGGCAACTTCATGCAGGCTCTCAAGAGCGAGGAACTGCATGCCTATCTGTCGATCATCGCCGCCGCCGTGATCGCCATCGCCATAAATATCGCCCCGCGCTACACCAACTTCGCCCAGAGCATCCGCTACTCGTTCTTCCAGGTAAGCTCGATTATCACCACCACCGGCTATGCCACCGATAACTTTGATCTCTGGCCCAGCTTCTCAAAGGCCATCCTGGTGTTGTTGATGTTTATTGGTGCCTGCGCGGGCTCGACAGGCGGTGGCCTAAAGATCTCGCGGTTGGTCATTTTGTTTAAAACGGCGCTTAGGGAGATCAAACAGCTTCTCTCTCCCCGCTCCGTCTCATCCATCCGCTTTGAGCAGCGGCCGCTGGATGCTCTTACCGTGCAAGGGGTCAATGCCTTCTTTATCGTCCATATGATGTTGACCGCTGCCTCAGTTCTTCTGCTCACACTGGACAACATTAACTTGGTCACAGCCTTTACTGCGGTGGCAGCCTGTATCAATAACGTTGGACCGGGTCTTGATCTGGTTGGCCCGGCCAGCAACTTCTCCTCCTTGTCTGATCTCAGTACATCCGTCCTGATCTTCGATATGCTCGCGGGGAGGCTGGAGTTCTTCCCGGTCCTGATGCTCTTCTCGCCGTCGGCCTGGAAGGGCCGCTGAGATATCTCGTTGATTGGACAAAGAACAGGACCGGTTCGCAATGAACCGGTCCTGTTCGCGTATTCTTGCTTATTCGCCTAGCATGACCTTGAGGTCTTCTTGGGCGTTCCCAGTGATATGCAGGTTGAAGTGCTGCTGCAGAACGCCGAGTACCCCGGGAGTGATGAACTCGGGCGGCTTGGGGCCGATGTAGATATTCTGGACGCCGAGGCTGAAGAGGCCAAGCAGGATGGCTACGGCCTTCTGTTCGAACCAGGAGAGAACGATGGTCAGCGGCAGGTCGTTGACACCGCAACCAAAGGCCTCTGCTAGGGCAATCGCGATCTTGACGGCCGAGCCGGAGTTGTTGCATTGACCGAGGTCAATGTAGCGCGGGATATTGGTCCCAGGAACAGTGCCGTAGTCCACATCGTTGAAGCGGAACTTGCCGCACGAGGTGGTCAGGATGACGCAGTCCTTGGGGAGAGAGGTGGCCAGTTCGCGATAGTACTCGCCGCCTTTGCCAGGAGCATCGCAGCCAGCGATCACAAAGAAGCGGCGGATCTTGCCCGACTTGACGGCATCGATGATCTCGGGAGCAATGCCCAGCACAGTCTGATGATGGAAGCCAGTGACCAGGGTCTTATCAGAGGCCACGTTAGCCACAGGCAGTTCGAGAGCCTTGGCGATAATCGGGCCGAAGTCGTCACTTTCGATCTTCTGGACGCCTTCGAGACCGGTGACATCATAGGAGAAGAAGCGGTCACTATAGCTGCCCTTGATCGGCATGATGCAGTTGGTGGTGCCGAGGATGGCGCCTGGGAACTCCTCGAAGACCTTGCGTTGGTCATACCAGGCCTTACCGACGTTGCCCTTAAGATGGGCATACTTCTTTAGGTGGGGATAGCCGTGAGCTGGAAGCATCTCGGAGTGAGTGTAGATGTTGATCGCCTTACCTTCGCTCTGCTTGAGCAGCTCTTCGAGCGCAAAAAGGTTGTGGCCAGTGACGAGGATGCAATGTCCCTCGATCTTGTCTTCAGAGACGGTGACCGGCTGGGGAACGCCAAGACGCTCGGTGTGCGCCCGGTCGAGTAGATCCATCACCTTCACAGTGGCCGAACCAACCTTCATGGCGAGATCGATATGTTCTTGGAGGTTGAAGTTCACATTGGTGAGC
>CAZINL010000141.1:0-8081 GCA_964540595.1 uncultured Clostridia bacterium | reverse complement strand
CTGCTGCAGCTGCTTCAGTCGCCCAACATCGCCAGCAAGCATTGGATCTATCGCCAATATGATCACATGGTCCGGACCAACACGGTGGTCTATCCGGGCAGCGACGCTGCCGTGCTCAGGCTCAAGGGTACCAAAAAGGGTCTTGCCTTGACCACTGACTGCAACAGCCGCTACGTCTATCTGGATCCATTCACAGGCGGTGCAACGGCGGTCGCCGAGGCGGCGCGCAACCTCGTCTGTTCGGGTGCCGAACCGTTGGCGATCACCAACTGCCTAAACTTCGGCAACCCTGAGAAGCCTGAGATCTTCTGGACCTTCCGCGAGGCGGTCAAGGGGATGGCAGAGGCCTGTCGAACGCTCGGGACCCCGGTGACGGGTGGTAACGTCAGCTTCTACAACGAGACCAACGGCGAAGCGGTCTACCCAACTCCCGTAGTGGGGATGGTAGGTCTGCTCGAAGATATCGATCACGCCACGACACAAGGGTTCAAACAAGAGGGTGATCTGATCGTCCTCATCGGGGAGAGCAAACACGAACTTGGAGGCAGTGAGTATCTGAAGGTGGTCCATGGTCTGGAAGCTGGCCTTCCACCGCGCATCGACCTGGCCTTTGAGAAACGCGTGCAATCTCTTGCCCTGACCGCGATCCAGCGCGGGCTAGTTCACTCAGCGCATGACTGCTCCGAAGGTGGCTTGCTGGTCGCCCTGGCCGAGTCGTGCATCGGCGGCGGGGTGGGTGCCCAGATCGAGGTGGATGATCGGTTGCCTCTGTCGGCGGTCCTCTTTGGTGAAACACAATCACGAATCGTCATCAGCATCAGCCCGGCCGAGAGAGAAGAGCTAACTACTCTGGCCGCCGAGCACCAAGTGCCGATCAAGGTACTAGGTCAGGTGCGAGGTGACAGCCTCGTGGTGACACGTCAGGGCACTGAAGCAAAAGTGATTGACCTGTGCGTCAATGAGATCGATGCTCTATGGAGGGGGGCTTTGGAGTGCGCCATGAATCAGAAGTAAGGTGTGTTTCTCAGCTCTTAGATGACACCCCGCATGAAGAGTGTGGGGTGATCGGGATCTGGGCCCCTGGAAAACCAGTCGCGACGCTAACCTACTATGGGTTGATCGCTCTGCAGCATAGGGGACAAGAGAGTGCGGGGATCGTGGTAGCCGATGGCGAGGACCTGGGCGTCCGCAAGGGCATGGGACTGGTCGCCGAGGTTTTCTCCACTGGCGATCTGGCCACGCTCAATGGCCATGGCGCCATTGGGCATGTGCGATACTCCACTACGGGAGCCTCACTGCTCGATAACACCCAGCCGGTCGTAGTGCGCTATAAGGGAGGGGCGTTAGCCCTTGCCCACAACGGCAATATCGTCAATGCCCACCAACTGCGCTCGGAACTGGAAAGTGAAGGGTCGATCTTTCAGTCGACCATCGATTCCGAGGTAGTAGCCCACCTGATCGCCCGTAGCCACCATCATCAGCTCGAAGCGGCGGTGATCGAGAGCTGCCAGCGGATCATGGGAGGCTACGCCCTCGTCTTTATCACGCCTAAGAAACTGCTGGCAATCCGTGATCCCAATGGGATTCGCCCTCTTTCTCTGGGGCGTTTGGATGACCGGTGGGTGGTGGCCAGCGAGACCTGCGCCTTTGACACTCTCGGAGCGCGTTTCGTCCGTGATATCCAGCCGGGCGAGATGGTGGTGATCGATGATCAAGGGCTGCGCAGCTATCAGGCGATCCCGGCCGGACGACCAAGTCTCTGTGCGTTTGAATACATCTACTTCGCTCGTCCGGATAGCGATATCCAGGGGCTCAATGTCCACACCGTACGCAAACAGCTGGGGAGGCTGCTAGCGAAAGAGGCGCCCGTCGAGGCGGATCTCGTTACTGGCGTCCCGGATTCCAGCATCTCCGCTGCCATTGGCTATGCTGAAGAGGCAGGGATTCCGTACGAGATGGGCCTGATCAAGAACCGCTATGTCGGCAGGACATTTATCCAGCCGACCCAAGAGGTGCGCCAGACGGGGGTCATGCTAAAGCTTAACCCGGTTCGTAAGGTCGTTGAGGGCAAACGTGTGGTGCTGGTCGATGACTCCATCGTGCGTGGAACTACGACGCGGCATATCGTCAATCTGCTGCGTGAGGCGGGCGCCAAGGAGGTCCACGTGCGGATCAGTTCGCCCCCCTATCGCCATTCGTGTTACTTCGGCATCGATACCTCATCGCGATCGGAACTGATCGCTGTGAGCCGGACCGTGGAAGGGATACGTGAACTGACAGGGGCGGATTCGCTGCACTACCTGGGTATCGATAACCTGGCGGAGACGCTGGGTAAGAGGGGAGTATCACTCTGCCTAGCCTGCTTTAACGGTGACTATCCGGTCAAGATCCGGCACACCGTCGGCAAGCATGTCTTGGAGGCAGTGGGAGGACAACGCGATGACTGAAAAAATGACCTATCGGGATGCTGGTGTGGATGTTGACGCCGGTAATCGTGCCGTGGAACTGATGAAGCACAAGGTTCGTTCCACCTATCGCCCTGAGGTCTTGGGTGACATTGGCGGCTTCGCTGGTGTGTGACACTCCCTAAACGCGGGTATCAGGAGCCGGTGCTGGTTTCCGGGACCGATGGCGTGGGGACCAAACTGAAGCTGGCTTTTCAGGCTGATCGACATGATACCGTCGGGCAAGACCTGGTGGCGATGTGTGTCAACGATATCCTCGTGCAGGGAGCGGAGCCGCTCTTCTTCCTCGATTATCTGGCCTGTGGTCGCCTGGTCCCCGAGAAGGTCGCCACTGTGGTTGGCGGGATAGCCGATGGTTGTCGGTTGGCGGGTTGTGCACTGATCGGTGGGGAGACCGCTGAGATGCCGGGCTTCTACCAGGACGGCGAATACGATCTGGCTGGCTTCGCCGTCGGTGTGACGGAACGATCCCGTTTGATTGATGGCTCTAGCATCGCAGCGGGTGATGTGATCTTAGGGTTGCGATCTTCCGGGCTTCACTCCAACGGATTCTCGCTGACCAGGAGGATCTTTGACCTCAGTCCAGCTGAACTGGACGAGATCGTCCCCTGGGGAGGCTCGACCTGGGCCGAGGAACTGCTGACCCCGACCCGCATCTATGTCAAAACGGTACTGCCGTTGCTTGAGCGCCATGCCATCAAGGGGATGGTCCATATCACAGGCGGTGGATTCATCGACAACGTTCCCCGTGTCCTACCACCGGGGCTGGATGCGGAGTTTGAGCTCGGCACCTGGCCAATCCCGGCGGTCTTTGCCTGGCTGAGGACACAGGGCAATGTCGATCCCTTGGAGATGTTCCGCACCTACAACATGGGCATCGGCTATATGCTGGTCGTCGATGAGCAAACGGCAGACCTCATCCAAGCGGGACTAGCGGCTCAGGGCGAAGCGTGTGACCGTATTGGGCGCGTGGTCGTAGGCGACGGACGCGTCAAACTGATCGATCAGGGTGCAACGTTATGAAGCGACTGAGGTTGGCGGCCCTTGTCTCAGGAAGTGGTCGGAACCTGCAGTCGATCATTGATGCCATCGAGTCTGGCAGCCTAGAGGCCAAAGTGGAGCTTGTCATCTCCAGTCGCCCTGGGGTCTATGCCCTGGAAAGAGCGCGCCAGCATGACATTCCCACCCTGGTGGTCCCTCGGCGACAGTTTCGTGATCTGGATCTCCATGGCGAGGCGATCTTGCAGGCTCTGGCTGCCTATGAGATCGACCTGATCGTCTTGTGTGGCTTTCTCTCATTCCTGAGCCCAGCGCTGGTGGCTCACTACCGTGGTAGGATCATGAATATCCATCCTTCGCTCCTGCCCGCCTTCGGAGGGAAAGGCGCCTACGGACAAAACGTTCATCAGATGGTCCTGGATCATGGAGTGAAAGTCAGTGGCTGCACCGTGATGTTTGTCGATGAAGGTGAGGATACTGGGCCAATCATCATCCAAAAGGTCGTTCCGGTCATGGACGACGATGATGCAGGCAGATTGGGTGAGCGCGTGATGCAGGCTGAGTGGCAAGCCTATCCCGAGGCGATCCGCCTGTTTGGTGAGGGTCGCCTGGGGATTGAGGGTCGTCGCGTGCGGATCGCGCCGCAGGTGAAGGAGGGAGAGCGGTGATCACACGAGCACTGCTGAGTGTTTCCGACAAGACGGGTCTGGGCGAGCTTGCCTCGGGTTTGCGCAGCTTAGGCGTTGAGCTAGTCTCCACCGGGGGCACGGCCAAAGCCGTCCGAGCGGCCGGGCTCCCGGTCCGCGAAGTGGAAGACCTAACTGGCTTTCCCGAGATGATGGATGGCCGCGTCAAGACGCTCCATCCGAAGGTCCACGGAGGGATACTGGCACGGCGAGACTTGAGCCACCATCGCGACGCCATGAGTCAACATGGAATCGAGGCAATCGATCTGGTGGTGGTCAACCTCTATCCCTTTTACCAGACGATTAGCAAGCCCAATGTCGATTACCAAGAGGCGATCGAGAATATCGATATCGGCGGACCAGCGATGATTCGTAGCGCCGCCAAGAATGCCGCCCATGTGGCGGTGGTGGTGGATCCCTTGGACTATGGTGTTGTTCTCGAGGAACTGCGCGCATCAGGTGCAGTCAGCGAATCCACGCGGAAGAGACTAGCTGTCAAGGCTTTTAGGCATACCGCGCATTACGATAGCCTAATTGCATCGTATCTGGGCGAGACCACTGGATCCCAGCTGCTCTCGTTTCCCGCAGAGGTCGCGCTCGGGATGCGCAAGGTAGAGGAGCTTCGCTACGGTGAAAACCCTCATCAAGTCGCGGCGCTGTACCGCGATCCGATCGTCAGCGGCCCCAGCTTGGTCACCGCCAGTCGCTTGCAGGGCAAGGAGCTCTCCTTCTGCAATATCAACGACGCCAATGCCGCTCTTGAGATGGTGATGGAGTTTGCAGAACCGGCGGCGGTGGCGGTAAAACATGCCACGCCCTGCGGAGCTGCTACCGCGAACAGCCTAGCCGAGGCCTATCAGCGCTGTTACGATGCCGATCCGGTCTCAATCTTTGGTGGTATCGTCGCCCTCAATCGCAGAGTCGATGAGGAGACCGCACGACGGCTGTCGTCCATCTTCCTCGATGTCATCCTGGCACCGGAGTTCTCGCCTGAAGCCCTCGAGATCCTAAGCAAGAAGAAGAACCTGCGCCTGCTGTCCTTGGGCGAGTGGCTTCCAGGGAGCTCAGGAGACTTCGACCTCAAGCGGGTTCGCGGCGGCTATTTGCTGCAGTCGGCAGACCAGCTTGATCTCGATCGGAGTCAATGGCGAGTAGTGACCGAGACCCAGCCGTCTGATCAACAATGGGATGATCTGAAGTTTGCCTGGACCATGGTCAAGCATGTCAAGTCCAATGCGATCGTGCTCGCCAAAGATCAGCAAACCATCGGTATCGGCGGTGGTCAGACCAACCGGATCGACGCCGCTCGTCATGCTTTCACTCGGGCAGGAGACAGGGCCAACGGCGCTGTCCTAGCCTCTGATGCCTTTTTCCCCTTCGATGATGTCGTGAGGGAGGCTGCGCAGGCCGGGATCGCCACGATCATTCAGCCCGGCGGTTCCCTCCGTGATGCGGAGACCATCGCCGCGGCCAATGAACTTGGCATAGCCATGATCTTCACCGGTCATCGGCACTTCAAGCATTAGAGGTGAACGCTATGCGTGTATTGGTACTGGGCGGTGGTGGGCGGGAGCATGCGCTCTGCTGGAAGTTGGCCCAGAGCCCGAAAGTGGAGCGAGTTTACTGCCTCCCAGGCAATGCTGGCATCGCCGAGGTGGCTGAGTGTCTGCCGCTGCAACTGGACGACTTCACCAGCATCATGCAAGCCGTTCGCGAGCTTGGGGTTGATCTCACCGTGGTGGGGCCAGACAATGCCCTGGCCGATGGCGTCGTCGATCGCTTCGAGGAAGCGGGACTGCGCATCTTTGGTCCTCGTCGCGAGGCAGCGATCCTCGAGTGGAGCAAGGCTTTTAGCAAAGAATTCATGCAGCGGCACGGCATCCCGACAGCCCGGTACCGGTGCTTCACCGACCTTCAAGAGGCACTTGCTTATGTCGGGACCTGCACGCTGCCAGTGGTGATCAAGGCCGATGGCTTGGCGCTCGGCAAAGGGGTCGTAGTGGCCCAAGACCGCGACCAGGCTCGCACGACCGTGTCGCAGATGATGAGCGAGAAGCTGTTTGGGGCTGCGGGCGAGCAGGTCATTGTCGAGGAGTACCTGGTTGGCCAGGAGGTCTCGCTGTTGGCCTTTGCCGACGGAGAGACCGTTGTGCCCATGCTCCCGGTGCAGGATCATAAGCAACTGTTCGATGGAGACCGCGGACCTAACACTGGTGGGATGGGGACTATCTGCCCGGTGCCGTTTGTCCCCAAGGCCATGGTTGACCAGATACGAGAGCAGGTCCTGCTGCCGACCGTGCGCGGTATGGCCGCTGAAGGAAGACCCTATCGCGGCGTCATCTACGCGGGGTTGATGCTGACCGTTGACGGCCCCAAGGTGTTGGAGTTTAATGCTCGCTTTGGTGACCCAGAGACACAGGTCTTGATGCCCATGCTCAGGAGCGATCTCGTGGAGATCATCGAGGCCGTCATCGATGGTCGCTTGCATGACGAACAGGTGCAATGGCACGATGGTGCCGCAGCCTGTGTGATTCTGGCCTCGGGTGGATACCCCGGCAGCTACACCAAGGGTCAAGCGATCCGCGGGTTGGAGCAGGCGAGCTCACTGGACGGCGTGACCGTCTTCCATGCTGGAACGGCGCGACGTGATGAGGTGATTGTCACCGCTGGGGGACGCGTGCTCGGGGTGACAGGGCGTGGATCGAGCCTAGATGAGTCCTTAGCTGTATCATACCAAGCAGTGGACGCCATCGATTTTTGTGGCAAGCAGTTCAGACGTGATATTGGGCACAGGGCGAAAAGTGGTTAGAAAGAATGGTTAGACATGCAGGGCAGGCGCGAAGCGCCTGTTCTTTTTTTGACAGGCTGGTCAGCGTAAACAGGAAACAAGGAAAGAAAATAGAAAGTCTCAAGACGACAACACGACGGGCTGCCTCCACTTAGGCAACGCCAAAAACGGAGTGAACGGTATGTCATTTACACAAGAGATGCGTGAAGCAGTAAGTATGAATGATCTGCAACAGGTTGCCGCACGATGCGAGGCCTGCGGATTGCGCAGGACATGCAGGAACGTCGTCTTTGGGCAAGGTCCCGCGGACGCGCGCTTCATGGTAATCGGTGAAGGTCCCGGCGCCGATGAGGATCGTTTGGGACTGCCGTTTGTGGGCAAGGCAGGTCAGCTTCTGGACAGGATCTTAGCTGCAGGAGGCTTCGACCGCAATCGCAATGTGTACATCGCCAATGTAGTCAAGTGTCGTCCACCGGGCAATCGCACGCCGCTACCTGAAGAACGAGATGCTTGTCTACCTATCTTACGCGAACAGTTTCGTCGGATCCGACCGCCCGTGGTCTTGCTCTTAGGTGCAACGGCGCTGCAGGCCATCATCTCCCCGGACGCTCGCATTACCCAAGCCCACGGACACTGGGTGGAGAAGGGCGGCGTCTGGTTCATGCCGACTTATCATCCAGCGGCACTGCTGCGAAACCCAGAACTGAAAAAAGATGTATGGGATGATCTGCAAATGGTAATTGCTAAATACCGTGAGCTAGTCAATCCCGACCATGGGCGATGAAGCGCTACCTTATATAGAGGTGCCGTGAAATCATAAAACGCGATCGGGTGTTGACTTCAGCTCATGGGTTATGCTAAGATAGACAACGTTCGAGTTCACACGACAGAGTGTAGTAGCCACGGCAGAAGTTGCCGCTTGCATAAGGCGATCTGATGCTGTAGACTATGATCTTGCGCCGTCGCTTTGGCTTGTATGCCGAAGTGGACGATCCAGCAGAAATTACCGCTTGATCGATCATGGCGAGTGTGATACGATAGTGTTCCGCCAGTGAGCGGGTTGATCCTTGAGAACTGAACAGCGTATGAAGAAGCCAAAGTTCAATTCCGCATCAAGCGTAAGCGAGATGCGTATGGCGAAAG
>CAZINL010000140.1:0-8085 GCA_964540595.1 uncultured Clostridia bacterium | reverse complement strand
AGGATGAAGAGGAGTGCGTCAAGAAAACCGTCGTCCACCCAGTGCTCGCCATCGCCATGACCTTCTTCCTATCAGAGATGGGTGACAAGACACAGCTGGCGACCATGGCACTGTCGGCGCAGCTGCAGCAAGCACTGGCTGTCCTGCTTGGCTCGTCGGTGGCTATGGTGATCGCTGACAGCCTCGGAATCTGGGCGGGGCGATACATAAACCACAGGGTCTCGGGCAGGACCCTAAAGTTGGTATCGGCTGCGATCTTTATGGCCTTCGCCACCACAACGGTCTACGAGGTCTCGCGCCTGGGCGCACTTGCCGTCGGCTTGGTGGCAGTGGTGGTGTTGGGTAGGGAACTGACACAGCGCAGATCTGCTGACAGCTCCCAGGAATCCGAGAAGAGTGAGAAAGCTCAATAGCAGCCGCAAGGCGCTCAACACAGACCCCGTACGGTCTGTGTTTTCTTTTCGACAGTTGGTAGGCACTCAATTCTTCAGTTGTTTGCTTTGAAGGCGTCTTTTAAGCCGATGCATGGTTATCCCCATAATTGACGCACGTCCGCGGTTGGCCTATGCTGTTCTCAGTGGTTCTAAGTGGTTCCCATAGATAACCAGATTGGGGATGCGGGAGATGAAGAAGACCCTGCTGATGATCACGCCGGAGAACCGCGAGATCAACCGCTTCAGGGCCCACCAACATAACAATTTCACGCAGCTTACCATGCCCTATCTGGCGGGCTTTGTGCCAGAGCAGTATGAGATCACGCTGATCGACGAATACCGCCAACGTGTGGATTATCGGCACTACGACTTAGTCGCCATCACCGTCAACACCCCCAACGCCCCGCATGCCTACCAGATGGCTGCTCAGTTTCGACAGTTGGGGGCATGGGTGGTGATGGGCGGTCCCCACGTCACCCTATGCCCTGATGAGGCGGCCTATCACGCTGATACCATCGTCATTGGCGAGGCCGAGGAGACATGGCCTCAGTTCCTGACCGATTTCCTGGCGGGAAGGCAGCAGGCACGTTACTCCTGCCGATCAACGCCCAGCCTGACCGGGCTGCCTTTGCCTCGCCGCGACCTGATCGTGGGCCATCGCTTTACCAGCGGGGCGGTCTTTGCCACCCGCGGTTGCCCTCACAACTGCAGCTACTGCTGCCTGAAGATGATCTACCAACCGGAATTTCGCACCAGACCGATCCCCGAGGTGGTCCGTGATATCGCCAACATCTCTAACCGCTATTTCGTCTTCTGGGATGACAACTTCTTTGCTGACAAGGACTACACCAAGGCCCTGCTTAAGGCCATCACCCCCTTGGGTAAGCTCTGGGCGGCGCAGGTCACGGCTCATAGTTGCGAGGACGACGAGCTACTAACACTGGCGAAGCGAGCGGGCTGCCTGTACCTATTCTTAGGGCTAGAGGCATTCTCAGCAGAAAGCCTGGCGGACGCCCACAAGCAGATCAACCGTATTGACCAGTATCAGTCGATTGTCGGCAGGCTCCATCGGCATGGCATAAGCGTGCAGGCGGGAGTGGTGTTTGGCTTTGACTCCGACACCCCTGAGGTTTTTAGCAATACCCTTCAGGCCTGTGAACTGATCGGGGTCGATGGTGTGACGCCCAGTATCCTGACCCCCTACCCAGGCACCCCAGTCTACGAGCAGTACAAGGCAGAAGGCCGACTGCTGCCGGTGGATTGGTCGTACTACAACGGCAAGACGCGCGTTGCTTTTGAACCCAGGCAGATGCCGGCAGATGAACTGCTGGCTGGCTATGACAGCTTCCGGGGCGAGTTCCTCTCGTGGCGAAGCATCTGTCGGCGATTGGGCAAGTCGAGGACCAACCTGCCGTATACCTTGCTGATGAACTTGGGCTATAGGCGTGCCTACTTGGCGTATAGGAAGCGGCCGCTGTGATGGCATCACTGGCTACGCCACCCAAGGGGGTTCCATGGTAAAATGGGAAATCCGCAACCCTATTGGGGCTGCGGATTTTCGTTTATCATGCTTCCCCTCCACCTGAAGGGAAGATGCGGCACAATGGAGAACCATGTGGCGTACATTTCGGGCCGTAAGGTCTTAAGGGGGAACACCTGCTATGGCGATAATAGTACGCAAAGCAACTCTAGAGGATCTAGGGGAGCTGTGCAAGCTTTACCATGCATTTCACGAGTTCCATGTTCAGGGTGTTCCAGACCGCCTCATTAGCCTAGGCAGTTACGATGTCTACGACAAAGCACAGCTGGAACGCAGTCTCCAAGAGACCATGGGTAGAGCCGACGCCATTCTTTTCGTGGCAGAGGAATCTGACAGGCTAGTTGGACTGGCAGAGGCATACCTACGCGAGGATGATCCTACAAACGCTCTAAGGGTCAACAGAAAACACGTATACCTCCAAAGTCTGGTGGTCCTACATGATAGTCGCAAGCTGGGTGTTGGCAGCAAGCTAATGGAAGCGATCCACGCCTGGGCTCTTGAGCGAGGGGCAGCCGAAGTTCGGCTGGAGACTTGGGAGTTCCCTGGGGGCCCTCAGCGTTTCTATGAGGTAATCGGCTATCGGACCCTAAGAAGGACGCTTGTTTATGGTCTGGGTGAATGATCTCCACTTTTCTGCCCCTGATTGGGTAAGGAATACTGGAATCATCTCCACGAAACTACCTGGTCTTAATCGGAGCTATAGTCCTTCCGTCGATATCAGTAAAGCCATATTCTCTAGCCAGGTCACCGACCATCAGCAACTTTCCTGTCTTCGTCATTACATAGGGATCTGACGCCAGCGCTGCAACAGCTCGACCGATATAGTAGACCGACTCTGACCGCGGTAGGTCCTCTTCGGTGATGTTTTCCATAACCCGTTCGGTTCTCATGTAACCCGGCGAAAGGGCGATTGCAGTGATCCCATGGGGCTTGAGATCATGGGAGATCCCGTACGCCAAGCGCGCCGTGGCGTTCAGAGCTAGGTCGTAGATGACATTACCGAGATAGAGCCCGCGGTCCTGAAAGGTCGTGTTGATGACCAGTCCTGACCGATGGGGCACCATAATCGGCGCAGCCAGCATGCTGGCCACCAGGTGCGCACGCACCCCTGCCGTAACCTGTTTCTCCCACCGTTCGAGCGACTGTTCCCAGAAGGGGCTGCTGAACCTCGCGCCATTCTCAAAGGCGCCGCTTCGGTACCCCTCTTCGCCGCCCCAGACATTGTTGACAAGCAGGTCTAGCCTTCCGTGCTCTCTACGGATTCGGTCAAACAGAGCGTGAACCTGTCCATCGTCTGTGTGATCACACTGGACCGGTATCCCCACGCCACCGCGTATGCTAACCAGTTCGGCGGTGTCTTCGATGGTCTCTTTCCTCGCGGGTTGCGAGCGGACGCGGCTCGTTCTGCCCGTTACGTAGACGGTCGCACCCGCCTCACCCAGCACTTCTGCTATACCGCGGCCTCCGCCTCTACTAGCCCCAGTAACGAGAGCGACTTTCCCTGCCAGCGATCTCATGCCGCCAACCTCCTTCTCTGTGCATCCGAATGCCCAACTCGTATTGCAAGTCCTATGCCATCGCTACCTGGGGCTATAATCGGTATGGTACCAGAGTCTTCAGTTGTTTGGCTGCTATCTCTACACGCGCGGCTAGAGGTGCCTTTGACACGCCAGCCACCATATATCAGTATCATCTGATCTCTTGCAGGAGAACTCGACAATCGGTGCCAGGCACTCAGTAATTCAGTTGTTTTTTGAACCCAAGCAGATGTCGGCAGATGAGCTGGTAGCTGGCTATGACCGCTTCCGGGGCGAGTTCCTGTCGTGGCAAAGCATCTGTCGGCGATTGGGCAAGTCGAGGATCAACCTGACTTACACCTTGCCGCTGAATCTTGGCTATAGGAACGCCTACTTGGCGTATAGGAAGTAATAGATGGATGCTATTTCGACTGCGGTTACCCACAGTGTGAAAGGGTGAGAGCCTGTGGAATCTGCGTATCCAATCGAGAACGATACCCTTGAGCGTCACCTTACCAGAGAATATGGGATACAAGTTGAGGGCATCCATTTCATACCCAAGGGAGACTCGGCTTACTGTTACCGCGTTGATGGTGTTAATGGAGACCGGTATTTCTTCAAGCTACTCGACCATCAGAACGATAGGCAACTACGCGGTGTCGAGCTGCTCAAATACTACTTGCCCTTAACGTGGAGCATGTACCACGAAGGGTGCCTGCAAGAGATTACCTATCCAATCAAAACTCTGCGCGGCAATTTCCAGACCACACTGAACAACCTAACCGCTGTGCTGTTCAACTTTATCGATGGCGAGACACTGACCGATGCCTACCCCTTCTCAAACGAGACCCTTCGCGAGATCGCCAGGTCAGTGGCCAAGCTTCACCGGATCACACCTGTCATAGACCGCACCATGCTCTTGACCGAGACATTCGATATCTGTTTTGTGCCCGATCTTGTGCAGTGCTTACAGTTACTTGAGGGGACACCGACGTTTGCTAACCGCACCAAACAGGCTTTGCGCGGACACATCCTGCCGAAGAAGGCGCAAATCGCCGCCCTGCTGGAGCTGATTCAGAAGCTTCGTTACGGTGCCATAACCGACACCGGTGAGAAGGTACTGTGCCATGGCGATATCTGGGGAGGAAATCTGATCCGTCAAGGGAACTCGCTGCATATCGTTGACTGGGAGTCAGCGATCATCGCACCACGAGAGCTCGACTTGATGGGATTTATTGGTGATGAGTTCGGGTTTTTCTTCTCCTCGTACGAAGAGCATATGGGTCAATCCGTGACCGTAAAACCTGACCTATTGCGGTTCTACTCCTATCGCCATCACCTGCGCAACCTAACCAATTGGTTGATGAACATCCTGTATCGGAACACGGACGATGCCCAGAGCGAGAATGACTTGGAGATGATTCTCCATCATTGCATGAACCGCTGGGACAGCATCGAGATAAAGATCCGGATCGTAGAGGATGTGCGGAAACGAAGATAATACTGATAACCCTATCCGCAACACAATGCCGGCGCGATGCGTCCTGCACTCACCTGGCATGTCTTGTCAACGCCAAGGCAAGATTAAGGGGGAAAAGCCAGCGAAAGGAGCAGCACTATGACGCAGTCGCAGAAGACAAAAGCCTTTCCTCCCCAAGTCCAAGATCAGCAACCGGGCATCCAAGCCCAGATGGATCCCCAGCCAGTCACCATCCGCAGCAGCTACCAGGCCAGCGGCAAGCTACAGAACAAGGTCGCCATCATTACCGGTGGTGACAGTGGCATCGGTCGTGCCGTGGCCGTAGCCTATGCCAAAGAGGGCGCCGACCTCGCGGTCCTCTATCTCAATGAAGAACAAGACGCCGAGGAAACCCGCAAGCTGGTCGAGGCTGAAGGGCGCCGTTGCCTCTTGATCGCGGGCGATATCGGCAGCGAGGCTTTCTGCCGCGACGCGGTCAATCAAGTCATCCAGAAGCTGGGCCAGCTCGATATTCTGGTTAACAACGCCGGGGAACAGCATGTCCAAGACAGCGTCGCCAACATCTCGGAGGGGCAGCTGCTGCGCACCTTTCGGACCAATATCTTCTCCTTCTTCTTCATGTCCAAGGCCGCTCTTCCCTACCTGCAGAGCGGCAGCTGCATCATCAACACCGCCTCGGTCACCGCCTACGAAGGCAACAAGCAGCTGATCGACTACTCCGCTACCAAGGGAGCGGTGGTCACCTTTACCCGTTCTCTCGCAGAGCTTGGTCGGTCAAGGGGTCCGCGTCAACGCCGTAGCACCTGGCCCGATCTGGACCCCGCTGATCCCCGCGTCGTTTAGCGCCGAACAGGTCGCCACCTTTGGCACTACCAGCCCGATGAAGCGTGCCGGGCAGCCCGCCGAGGTCGCGCCGTGCTACGTCTTCCTCGCCTCTGATGACGCCTCCTACATGACTGGTCAGGTGCTGCATCCTAATGGTGGCACTATGGTGAGCAGCTAGGCAGGGCGGCTGGCGCTTGATGTCGAAGTGATTAAGAGATAACGACTAGGACCGCCCGAGGGGGCGGTCCTAGTCGTTATCTGGACACCGGACGGTCTAGGCAGATAAAGGATAACGGCGAAGAAGGTCGAAACACCTGTATGCCCGATCACGTTAGCTGTGATGGCTGCATCGTTGGTCTATAGATGACCGCTACTTGTCTGACCGCCGCCCTGCTGGATCAGCGGCTGTGGGCAAGACAGGGCTGGTGGTCAATGGTTTGGGAGGAGCAACCATGGACAACTCTTTCTACGGCAAGAATTTCACCTGCAAGGTCTGTGGGCATCAGTACGAAGCACAACGCCCACGGCGTCGCGCCTGCATCCCGCTGCGGCGCGACACTGACTTCAACGTGATCTACCAGGATGTGTGTTGCCTCCACTACGAAGTAGCGGTCTGCCCTGCATGTGGCTATGCGAGTACTGACAGCATGGCTGACCCCTCGGTAGCGGCGCGCAAGGTCTACCAGACTGAGATTGCGCCGCGGTGGGAGGCGCGCGATCTCAATGGCATCCGATCAGCCGAGGACGCCATCACCTGCTTCAAGCTGGCTCTGCTCTCGGGTCAAGTACAAAACGACAAGGCCAGTGTGATGGCCGCGCTAGCGCTGCGTATTGCCTGGATCTATCGCGGCCTCGGCGATCACGAGCAAGAAGAGCGTTTTCTGGCGATGGCACTTAAGGACTATGAGACCGCCTATAGCAAGGAAGACCTGCAGGGAGATGGCAAAGAGATAACAATCGCCTATCTGATCGGCGAACTCCACCGGCGTCTCGGTCGTCCGGAGCAGGCGCTACGCTGGTTCAGCATCGTAATTGGCCATCCTGAGGCTGGCGAGAAGGCGCAGGTGATTAGAATGGCACGCGAGCAGTGGCATCTGATCCGTGACCAACAACGCGGCGAGCAGCCTTAGTCAGCGTGCAAGGCACGCAGAAGGTAACGAGGGACCGCTGCTCGTACTATCAAATGCGTCGTGCACGTGCGAAGCCTCCACGTAGTCATACGGGGAGGCTTCTCGACTTTCCTGGGGCTACATCCTTGCTCTACGGTGGCTAAGATGGAAGGAAATTGGGGATGGAGTGCCTAATCTTACCAGGTAAGATGGTTGCCAGCCAGAACCTTTGATCTCGGGCAGCCGCCAAGGATTGCATCATGAGGGGAGAGCAGCGATGGCAACTGAGATTCTCGTTCTCGGCGTTGTCCACGACGACCATGCAAACTATGAGGGTTATACATACTGGCACATTATCAAGATCATGGACCAGTACAGCCCTGATCTGATCATGATCGAGACAGGATCACGAGCGATCGCCGAGGGTGATTTCCGGTCGCATTCACCGGAGAAGTGGGGCGTAATTCTGCCCTGGGGCGTGGAGCGGGGTATCCCGGTCGCCGGGCTCGATGGTGACCCGAAGAGGCCGAGCAAACCGCTAGTCGATCCCGATGCGGAGCTGGCCAAGACGGAAGAAGGCAGGCATAAGCTGGCTGAGGTCGAGACCAAGGTAGCCGCCATCCTCGCCGAGGCCGGCGATTTGAACTCCCTCATGAATACCTACGAGCAAGCCAATGGCGAACTGACTCAGGGCCTATTCCGCCGGACTCACACGCTTAATGAAGAGACCCTAGGGGTAGGTCCGCAGTCTTTCAACTGGACACCCAGAAACCGAAGTATGATCAAGGCAACGCTGAGGGCCATCCAGGATACTGACGCCAAGCGTGTGCTCGTCACGGTCGGCTGCGAGCACAAGTACGCCCTGGATGAGATGTTCGCTGAGATCGATGGCGTAAGGGTCCTGCAGTTGGACGACTTCCTGTCGGATCCCATCGTACTCACCGAGGAGGAGCAAGAGCGGTTTCGCAAGGGAGATTCCCCTATCGTCTATCCCAATGACCTAATGCTTGTCCATCGCAGGCTGCACGGCGGCGAGCCTTACTCCTATGCCCAGATGCTGTACCCCAAGCCAGACAGCCTGGACGTGAACGGCATCCTCGAGGTAATCGACGCCTGTCTCACACGCAAAGACGACCCGAAGATGCACTACTATCGAGGGCTGTACTTCTACTACACCAAG
>CAZINL010000139.1:0-8120 GCA_964540595.1 uncultured Clostridia bacterium | reverse complement strand
TGTTCAGGGGGACCTATGTGCGCTGCATCTTCGGGAGCAGGACTACGATTTTGCCTTTGTCGACACCAGCAGCTTCCACCACCTTCAGACCGCCGAACAGAGGCAGGCTGCTCTTGGTAGCCTGCACCGGCACACACGCGCGGGCGGAGGACTAGCGCTGGATCTGTGGTATCCCCCCAGTAGCTCCTGGTCAACACCAGAATGCGTCTTTGCACCAATCAACCCCCCTGCTGACAGCCAACTGCGAGTCTGGAAGACAGGCAAGACAGACTACGATGCCCAGAGCCAAAGGGTGGTCATTACGCAGGAGGTCTTCATCGAGTGCAACGGACAGGTGGAGTCCTTCCCCCACGTGTTTTCACTACAGCTGTTTGACAGAGACAGGCTCGTAGATGAGCTGGAGTCAGTCGGCTATAAGATCGTCGCAGAATATGGTTCCTATGGCCTCAAGCCATGGGAGGTCGGTGCACAGGAGTGGATCATTGAAGCCATACGCAGATGATGGTACAGAAGAAGGCCGCTGAGACGTCTCAGCGGCCTTTCGTATAGTCGTAAAGGGATATGTGCGGTGCCGGCACGTGGTTGTTCCTATCCCCAAGGGGTTACCACCCCAATGGCATTGGTAAGCCCCTCATGCTCTCTGAGCAAGCTCTCTCCTTCCGGATATGCCTAGATAGGCGTTGATTCCCGGAATCGCGAACATGCGTATGTTGCCGAGCATGGCAAGGCAGCCAAAAGCAGCGTAGATGAGCACAATAGAGTGTCTGTCCGCCAGATAGCCGCTCAGAGCGCTGGCTAAGGGTTGGAGGCCTAAGGCCATAGCGTTGACAAGGCTAAATACCTTGCCCATGTAGCTCGGGTCCGTTCTCCGCTGCAGCGAGGAGAAGAAAAGAATATTCACGATCGACGTTGTCGCGCCGGCCACCCCATAAAGGAAGAGTTGTGCGGGCCACATGCTTCCCCTTGCCAGGGGAGAGAGCATTAGGGCGAGGGCTGATATGCTCAGTCCCCAGCGAACTATCCACGAGTTCTGCTTGACCAAGGATGTCAAGGAGAGCAGCACGGCGCCAAGCAGCATGCCCGCCGTCTGGGAGCTGGAGATAAGGCCGAGCACATCGCTTCCGGCGTGAAGATAATCGCCCACGAACTTGGGCAGGAGCATGTAGAAGGGGACAAAGGCGAAGTTGATAACGATGATCACCTGCATAATGCCATAGAGTGTCGGATCTCTCCTGACATAGGCCAACCCTCCCGATAGGTCGCTGAAGAAGCTCTTGATGGTAAGGTTGCTGACCTTAGTGACCGCAGGAAGGGAGATAAACACCTCGGACACGGCCGAACCCAGGAACGCTAAGCCATTGAGCAAGAGCAAGGCAGGGATGCCCAAGAACGCCACCAACAGGCCTCCCAATGCATAGCCCAACATGTTGGTGATGTTTTGCATCATCTGTCGTAGTGAGTTAGCCTTTTCAAGATGCTTGTTCTCCACCAACTGTGGAATGCATGCCATGACAGCAGGAGTGAAGAACTGCGCGCAGGCAGACTTGATTGCTGCACAAAGAAATAGAACGGGGAGGGTCAGGCTGTCGTTCCACACGGCCCAAGCCAAGTAGCAGTTGATCAGACCCCGTACCATGTCAGTACCAACGATAATCCACTTTCTGTTCCAGCGGTCTACCAAGACGCCAGCAAGGGGGCTGAGCGCCAGGCCCACCAAGCCAGATACCGTAGCCAGCGTTCCTAAGGCCAGCGCCGAGCCAGTGGTGGTCTGTACCCACCACAGCGTGGCGATGTAACCTACACCGGCGCCAAGTTGTGATACCGCTTCCCCTAGCCACAGCAGCACGAAATTGCGATTAAAGAACGTGTTCTTCATGGTTTTTAATCTCCTATCAAAACACTATCTATTTCTATGCGCATCGAAACACCTACCGAAAAAAAGGGACAATAGTAGTCGAGCCTCACGACTCAGCCAGAATATTGTCCACAATGGAACCAATGACCTTCCGGAACTCCTCAGGATCGATGGTGAAGTAGACGCGGTTGTCTTCGCGATAGGTGCGAGCGAGGCCCTGTAGCACTAGCATCGTCACGTGGTGTGATACGGTCGAGTTGGAGATGCCTAGTTTCTGTGCGATTTCGTGGCCGTACCAGGGACGTTCCACCAGCAAGCGGACGATGTTCAGCCTGGTCTCATCGGCAAGAGTCTTGAACAGTTGGGTACCAGCCAGAACCACATGCTTGTTTTCGATGCTCTCAAAATAGCGATAGCCATAGAAATACACATCGTCCAACATATTGATCGACGAGGACTGCTCGAGATGGTAGGAGATGGCCAGTGTAATAGTAACGTCCGGTCGCTTGCTATAGTCGATAGGTAAGATAGGCAAGAGTAGTCTGAGATATTCATCGCCGTACTTGCGGAGTTTTTCATTGAGCTCTTGTTCCGGTCCTTGCAGAAACCTCTCGATCCGGTCCTCCATCTTAGCATAGATCTGATCGAAGTACCACCCGAGCAGTTTCAACAGATCACGCTTCATGCCTTCGGGATCCAGTAGAAACTGCAGCGTCTGCCACTTTTCTTGAGGAGCCAGCGAGAGATGCTCGGTGATGAACCTTACTGCCTCCTTATCGTCCTCAAGTAACCGCTTCAATAGCTGATCTGAGATGTCCTTGCCCGGGCCAATTCCCACATGTAAGAAGCGTCGGATCATGTCCTGTGCGGGCACTTGAGTAAGACGCGTAAGAAAGGTCCTCACATCGGGTGTATCCCAGTGAGCGGCATACCCACTAACAGTCATGGCATAGCTTGCTTCCGGGTTGAAAAATGTCCTAAGCAGTTCGCGCATCTCCGGGGGAAACTCGGTCAGGGTATGCTCAGCCCAATCCCTGATCTCCTGGTTGGGGCTGTTGGCTGGGGTGTAATCGGCGTTGCTCGCGATACGGAGCAAGCTCGCGAAGAAATCGTAACAGGTGCTATGCTGGACGGTCACTCTACTTACTAAGGCCAAAGACATCACTCCTCTGGTAGCGACTGTTCTTCATTGTCTAAAGTGATTGTATTTCTATGATCGTCGAAAGTCAACTAGCTTATGACCAGTTTAGGACTTTTTTTCCTACAATCTTCACGCAAGCACAGGTGCGTCTAGCGTCCTCCGTTAGTTCTGGACCAGTAGGCCTTGGATAAACCCCCGGCGATAGCGCTCAATGATATAGGCATCGGCCTCAAACGCGAGTGGCGGCAGCGGTTCGCCCGGTGCGTACCAAGCCAACTCCACCATGTCATCCCCGGCCCGCAAGCTGCCACCGACCACCTCTGCCCTCAGCACCACGACCAGCGTATGGACCCCGGGCTTGAGGAAGTTGAAGGCTGTGTTGATGACCTCCACTGGACGTATATCAAGGCCGGTTTCCTCTTTCACTTCTCGACGCGCAGCCGCGAGGAAATCCTCATCGTTCTCGATGAACCCACAGGGCAGGCACCACCGATCAGCCTCGATGCTGTTGTTGCCCCTCTTTCCCAGCAGGACCTTCTCGTCCTGGCAGACAAGAACAGAAACCGCCGGGAGCGGGTTACGGAACTGGACGAAGCCGCAGCTTTGGCAGTAGGGCCTTTCCTTGCCGGCCACTTGGCGCTTAACCAACGACTTACCGCAGCGGGGACAAAACCTGAAGAGCCCCTTGTCCTCTTGGGCTGAGCTAGCTTGATCATAGGCTATGAATACTTGTTTCGGTTGCATAGCATCCGCCTCCCTATAGCCGCCTGAGCCTGATGTGTCGCAGTTGGGTGGTGATTCTGCTCAGCTTCCTCCCGATCGGACCCCGGTGGTCAGGCCGGATATCGACGCCCGCCAAAGACGCGATGGTCTCTACCACGCTCTCAATCGGCATGGTGTCTGTATTCACGCGGTGCTGAAAAGCATCATCGGATAAGCCTTCCATGCACCTATCTATCTGCATCGCTGGCCAAGAGCCGTCTCCGTCGCCCCGCTTGCGTAGCCGCCTGACCAGCTCGTCACGCGAGACCCACAGAGTGAAGTGCTTGACCTGGATCCCATCACGCCGCAACCTGCCAACAATCTCATCGAAGTACCTTAGGTTCACGATCGTCATCGGCACGACGATGATCCTATCGGAGCCAGTGTGTAACCGCCGTAGCATAGCGTAGTTGAAGTCCCGCCACATCTCGTAGTCCTGAAAGTCCTTCTCTGCGATCTCCCTTGGCACTCGCCTAGCGATGAAGGATCCGATCTCCTCCGGGTCGTAAAGGATGGATCCTGGGATCCGTCTGCACAGCTCGTGTGCAGTCTGGGTTTTACCCGCCCCAAAGGCCCCGTTAATCCATATGATCACAGTCTGGCTCCCTTCATGGCTACCATAACCTATAGGTAGTGCCGGGTTTCTTCAGGACTGCTCGCCTACGCTATGGTCTTTCGTCTGTCTTCCCGCACTGTTTCGTCAAGTCATCCGGGCTCCCCTGCCAGAGGACTAGGTGATAGTGAGACTATGTCGAGCGTCAGGCTGCCACTAAAGCAGCCTGACGCTCATCTGCTCATTACTTACGTCCCGATGCTACCAGGTTGTCCTTGCCCATACCACACACCGAAGCCTGGCGGTCATAGCGGTAGCAATGATCGAGGAACTGATCGCGATGCTCGCTGAGCAGCAGCTTGCGCAGGGCTACGTTCGGCAGGGTCCTGGCCAGAGCACCGGGGCCAGCCAGCTGGATATCCTTGAGACCCGCGGCAGTGAGAATCTCGTGCAGTTCATCGGGCATGAAGCAGTAGTTGGGGGGCCAAGGGGTCCCACCCTGCTCCATGCGGGCATAGATCTGTTCAGGCTCCTCGGGCAATCCTGTGGCGGCGAGAGTTTCATAGGCGTGAAAGTCTGGCTGCCAAGCTTCCTGTTGGGCAGGGCCGTGTTTCACATACCACCGCACCGCCGGGTCATCGGCTTGTTCGTCAACGATGTATTTCAGCTTATCTGCCGGGCTGAAGAGATAAGGCAGGTAGCCCAGCCGACTGGAGACGCTGACCACGACAGCCTTGCGGGCGATGCGAACCAACTCGTGCAGCACCTCACCATGGCGGGGATAGCAGTAGGAAACCGGCGCATCAAACGAGAGCACCAGATCAAACTGACCATCGGCATACTGCTTCAGCTCGGTCAGCCGACCCTCCACGAACTGAATGCGGTCGCCGACCCCCGCCTGGCCAGCGAGCTCCCGTGCCTTGGCCAGCATCGGGCGTGAGATATCGAAGTGAGTCACCTGAAAGCCTTGTTGGGCCAGGGGAATGCTAAATCGGCCGCTCCCGGCTCCCCCATCAAACACGGTGCGGACTCCGTCCAGGTGGGCCGCAATCTCGCGGTCCAAGTGCGCCTTCTGGACGATGTCGTCAAGGAACAGGCTTTCTCGGCGAGCTTCTTCGTCCCCCTTGGTCTTTAGGTTCCAGAAACGGGCTGCGATCTCTTCATAGTTACGTGACATGGTAGGACCTCCTTCTTATTATGGAGTGATGTCGGTCCCGGGGCAAAAAAGGAATAGGCCACCAGGGACCCGACTATCACGTCAGAGTCGCCCGGTGGCCTGTTCGGCTCCGTAACGGTAGGCACCCCGTCGAGGGGTGCACTCGGCCCATGGCCGAGCTTACATAGTTTTACTATAAAGTCTTGTTGCCTGTTTGTAAAGACCTGTAGAGCTTGTTGCTGTTGGATGTAGGAGCGTGTACTGAAGGAAATGGCACATAGTCATGACATGTAATGTTCAGAGTTCATTCATTGATTATAGATGCTTTATAACATAATATATATAACGTAAAGATATCTTTCCGTATTTGCTGGAGGTGTGTTACAGGATGAATCACAGTGCTAAAGCCGTGGAGTTGAGAAATGAGCTCTGGGACTTCGTTCGCATGATGAGTCAAGGTGTAAATACCGTTTTCACACCGATTATGGAGGCCCACGGTCTCACCACGCTTCAGGCTCGGATCCTGATGGTGATAAGGAAGTGCGGGTCAGCTACGGTCGGCAGTGTTGGAGAGGCCGTTGGAGTCAACAGCGCAAACACATCCACCACCTGCAAGAAGCTGGAGAAGGCTGGTTTCGTCAAGCGGGTGCGCGACCCGGCAGACGAACGCTACGTCCGGCTAGTGCTTACTGACCGTGGACAAGAGACCATCAGGCGCATCGATGACACGTTCATGAGGATGTACGGCCCTATTCTTGAGGCAACAGCGGCTGAGGACTATGAGACGATTATCGCAGGCATGAAGATACTGCGGCGGCTGATCGCCGAGCTCGGTGAAATGTCTGAAAGGAAGTGAGAATACGTGCCACTTAAGAAACGAACACCCCGAAAACCGCTTGTCTTCTACTATGCAGTGGCGTTGCTGATCATCATGCTCTTCAACACGATCATCCTTCCCGAGCTGGTCAGACGAAACATCACACAGGTGGACTATGGTACCTTTCTGACACAGATCGAAAACGGACTAGTAACAGAGGTAGAGATGAATGATCAGCAGGTCGTGTACGTTGCTAAGGATGCCAGCGGTAAAGAAAGCACGTACCTGACCGGACGCATGGATGACCCCGACCTTACCAGCCGGCTGCACAAAGCAGGCGTGAAGTTCTCCAAAGTGGTCCCTAAGGAGAACTCGCCATTTGTGAACCTCCTAACCAATTGGCTGCTCCCGATCCTCATCTTCTTCGGAATAGGGCAGCTGCTCTCCAGCCAGATGCAGAAGCGAATGGGTGGAAACCCGGCCATGGCCTTCGGTAAGGCCAATGCCAAGATCTATGTCGAGGCGAAGACGGGCAAGACCTTTGCTGACGTGGCGGGGCAAGACGAGGCCAAGGAAGCGCTCACCGAGATCGTTGATTTCTTGCACAACCCGGGCAAGTATGCACAGATCGGCGCATCCTTGCCAAAGGGTGCACTGCTGGTAGGCCCTCCGGGTACCGGCAAGACCCTGCTGGCTCAGGCAGTGGCTGGCGAGGCCAACGTGCCCTTCTTCTCGATCTCCGGATCGGAGTTCATGGAAATGTTTGTCGGCATGGGCGCAGCCAAGGTGCGCGACCTCTTCAAACAAGCCAGCGAGAAGGCTCCGTGCATTGTTTTCATCGATGAGATCGACACCATCGGCAAGAAACGAGACAATGGCGGCTTTGGCTCTAACGATGAACGAGACCAGACCCTCAACCAGCTCCTCACGGAGATGGATGGGTTTGATGGACAAAAGGGTGTCGTCATTCTGGCAGCCACAAACCGCCCGGAGTCGCTCGACAAGGCGCTGCTGCGTCCAGGTCGATTTGACAGGCGTATTCCCGTGGAGCTGCCTGATCTCGCAGGCCGCGAAGCGATCTTGAGCGTACATGGTCGCAAGGTAAAGCTCGACGACGACGTCAACTTCAATGTCATTGCCAGATCCACTCCCGGGGCGTCCGGTGCCGAGTTAGCCAATATCATTAATGAGGCTGCCCTGCGTGCCGTGCGCTGTGGGCGCAGCAAAGTGGCTCAGGTCGACCTCGAAGAGAGCGTCGAGGTGGTCATCGCCGGTTACCAGCGCAAAGGAGCCGTGATCTCGCCTAAGGAGAAGGAGATCATCGCCTATCACGAGATCGGTCACGCCCTGGTGGCTGCCAAGCAGACCGACAGCGCGCCGGTGCACAAGATCACCATTATCCCCAGAACATCGGGAGCTCTCGGCTACACGATGCAGGTGGCCGAGGACGAAAGCGTTCTGATGAGCAGAGAAGAAGCGCTGAACAAGATCTGCACCTACACGGCGGGGCGTGCGGCGGAAGAGATCGTCTTCGACACGTTCACATCCGGTGCATCCAATGACATCGAACAGGCTACTAAGTTAGCCCGCGCCATGGTCACACGCTTGGGGATGAGCAAGAACTTCGGCATGATGGCGCTCGAGACCGTCACCAATCAATATCTTGGTGGTGATGCCTCTCTCACCTGTTCTCCGGAGACTGCGGCCAAGATAGACGAGGAAGTCTTGGAGATCATCAAGAGCGCCCATTCACGCGCCACCACCATTCTCACAGAAAACGCAGCGAAACTGCACGAGTTGGCCAAATACCTGCTCGAACGTGAGACGATCACCGGC
>CAZINL010000138.1:0-8340 GCA_964540595.1 uncultured Clostridia bacterium | reverse complement strand
AGCCGCAGTAATCAAGGATGCAGATCGCCGCTTGCGCGTGCGACTGCGAAATGAACTCATACAAGTTCCCGGATAAAGCAAGAAGCAGGATCTGCTCTTGCCAATCCTGCCTCTACTTGGTCATCTCTTTTACTCGGTGGTACTTGATCTTCCCCTCCATGACCTCGCGGAAGGCCCGAGTGACGGGCTTGCCCAACTCACTCCTGGGATCTTGCTCCAAAAGCTGTCTAGCGCGCCGAGAGGTGATCACAACCGCAGTATACTTGCAGTCGACGTGTTTGTACAGCTCATCTGATGGGATGGTACTGGTCAATCATTCTCACTCCCTCTTATGCTTAGGCACGGTAAATAGTCTCCCCAAGAACTCATACGACTGACCGGTTCGTGCGTGCTGGGTTCGCGCGGATATCGCGCATCCGGTCGCACCTGGCCTAATAAATGTGAAAATCGGTATTGCGCTCGACCCGACACTTTTCGGCGGCAATGATGGCGCGGATCTTGTCTGCTGCTTGCTCGACGAGGTCGTTGACCACAATATAATCGTAAATGGTCACCTGCTTGACCTCATCACGGGCGGCAGCCAACCGTGCCAACTGCGTGGCATGGTCTTCTGTCCCCCGCCCTGCGATCCGCCTGGCTAACTCATCAAACGATGGAGGAACCAAGAAGATAAAGACACCGCGCGGAAAAGTCCGCTTGATCTGGCGTGCCCCCTGGGTTTCAATCTCAAGAATCACGGAACGTCCGCTAGCCAACGTCTGCTCAACAAACTGCCGTGGGGTGCCATAGTAGTTCTCACAGAAATAGGCGGACTCGAGGAACTCACCGCTATCGACACGACGGAGAAACTCGTCTTTGTCTAAAAAGAAGTAGTTGACCCCATCTTGCTCGCCGGGGCGTTTGGCACGGGTGGTGGCGGAGACCGAGTAGATTAGGTCGTCACCATCGGCAAGCAACTCCTTGCAGACAGCACCCTTGCCGGCCCCTGAGGGCCCGGAAATAACAACAAGCAGTCCTTCTGACATGGTCTAGCTCTCCCTATTCCTTATCCTGGTTCCTGCTCCCAAATCTAATCCTTATTCCTCATCTTCGTCATCATCATCACGAGTAGCCAGACGATTGGCCACGGTTTCCGGCTGTACCGCAGATAGAACCACATGGTCGCTATCAGTGATGACCACCGCGCGGGTACGTCGTCCATAGGTCGCATCGATCAGCATCCCGCGATCACGCGCTTCTTGGATGATGCGTTTGATCGGCGCTGATTCGGGGCTGACAATGGCGATGATGCGGTTAGCGGAGACGATATTGCCAAACCCAATGTTGATGAGTCGAATATCCACCGGATAACCCTCCTATAGCATTTTAGCCGGCACTCAACTGCCAACACCCATGCCAGCAACCCGCTGCCGCGCTGAGCGGCGACGAATAACCGTCGTGGGCGCAAAGTACGATCACTCGATATTCTGAATCTGTTCTCGGACCTTTTCCAATTCAGCTTTGAGACTCACCACGAGGCTACCGATAGCCAGGTCATTGGCCTTGGAGCCGATGGTGTTGACCTCGCGGTTCATTTCCTGTAAGAGAAAGTCCAGCTTACGTCCTACTGCCTCATCGCTTGTAAATGTGGCACCAAACTGATCCTGATGGCTGTGCAGTCGGACCAACTCTTCAGTAATCGCGCTACGGTCGGCGAATAGCGCCACTTCAGTCATCAAGCGTGCCTCGTCCACCTGGACCGCACCTAGTAGTTCCTTGATCCGCTCACGCAAACGCCGCTGGTACTCTTCAACCACCAACGGTGCGCGGTCAGCAATCTGGCGAACCAGCCCATCAATGGTCTTCAATCGCATGTCGATATCATCGGCTAATCGTTGCCCTTCATGTCGGCGCATGGTCACCAATTGATGCAGTGCTGAGGAGAGAGCTTCTTCCATGATAGCCCACACCATGTCTAGGTCATCGGCCTGCCGCTCGACTTTGACCACGTCAGGCAAGCTAGCTAGCTGAGTAAGGCTGACATTGGCGGGAACGCCCACTGCTTGGGCTAAATCCCTCATTCCGTTATAATACGCCACCGCCAAATCCTTGTCAACTCTTACCTGGTATAGCCCTTCGCCTTGATAGGCGTAGGTGACAAAAATGTCGATGCGCCCGCGGCTGACGTGAGCAGTCACAAACCGTTTGATCCGTTCTTCCAGAGGTGCCAACTCCCGCGGGTAGCGAACGTTGACCTCATTGAAGCGATGATTGACTGATTTGAGCTCCACCGTGAGCTTGCGCCCTTCACGCTCCAGCTCCGCGCGTCCAAACCCGGTCATACTCTGCCACATGATCCATTCCTCCATCTGGGGAGCCCCTCGTCCCTCGTCCCTGACCCCTGATCTCTCATTCCTCGCAGGCGCCCCCAGGCCGAAAAACCGGGTAATCTCTCGTGTACTCCTGCATTCTTCTCTTTGCTCGTTCTTATTACTAGATACATGATACCATATCTCCACTGGCTTTTCCACTTTGCAGGGAAGCGAAGGCAGGAACTTGCATGACTGCATCTCGCAGTCGCACGCGCAAGCGGCGACTTTCTTACTCTACGCCATGCAAGTTCCGAGAGAACGAGTTAGGCAAGCCAGTAAGCAAGAACAAGGGCGCGGCAAGCCGCACCCTTGAACAGACTGTAGAACACAGTCAAACACCAACGTTTCTTACCTTCTCCTGCTCCGCGCCCGCCGATGAGTAGGCCGCATGAAGAGCCGCCGGATCTCGACTAAGATCGTTCCCCAAGATGCTGCGAGCAGCACCACCATCCAGTCCTGCAAGCTCAGTGGTGTCGTGTCAAAGGTCGCCTGTAGCGGGGGGTGATAGATCACCGCCAGGATCAACAGTACTGAACTCGCGACCGCTGCCAACAGATATGGATTGTTAAACAACCCCTTCTCCAGAACCGATTGGCGCTCGGATCGGCAGTCGAAAACGTGAAACAGCTGCGCAAAGACGAGTGTCGTGAAGGCCATGGTGCGGGCATGCACGAGCTCTTCCTTCAGCACCAGAAGACTGACCACAAACACCGCCATGGTTGAGATCCCGATCATGAACCCCCGGGTGATAATGCGGGTGCTCAAGTTGCGGGCAAAGATACTCTCGTTGGCTTGTCGAGGCGGCCGATTCATGACGTCGCCGTCACCCGTGTCAACGCCGAGTGCCATGGCTGGGAGACCGTCGGTTACCAGGTTGATCCACAGGATCTGAATGGGCTTAAGTGGTACAGGTAAGCCTGCCAGGATGGTCAAGAACATGGTCAGCAGTTCGCCCACATTGCAGCTGAGCAGGTAGCGGATGAACTTGCGGATATTATCGTAGATATTGCGCCCCTCTTCTACCGCTGCCACAATGGTGGCGAAGTTGTCGTCACGTAAGATGAGGCTGGACGCTTCCTTGGTGACATCGGTTCCTGTCTGCCCCATGGCAATGCCGATATCCGCCTCTTTGATCGCCGGTGCGTCGTTAACACCATCACCAGTCATGGCGACGACGTGCCCCTGCGAACGAAGCAGCTTTACTAGACGGAGCTTGTGGATCGGAGAAACCCTGGCAAAGACCGAGACAGTCTTCAGTCGATCCTGCAATTGGCGGTCATCCAGCTGATCCAGATCCTGCCCAGTGAGCACGCCAGAGTCGCTATGGATCAGGCCGATCTCACGACCCACAGCAGCGGCCGTGGTCTTGTGGTCGCCAGTGATCATGATCACGCGAATGCCGGCCTGGTGGCAACGGAGAATGGCCGGCCGGGCTTCGGGACGAGGCGGGTCGATCATGCCAGCCAGGCCGACCAGGGTAAGCCCCTGTGGGCGCGGCTCCAGCTCCCCTCTTTGGCCGTGTGGGAGCGGCCGCATGGCGAGAGCGAGGACGCGCAGGGCTTCACTGCCATAGCTCTCCACCCTCTGGGCAATCATGGTCTTCAGTTCGCTAGTCAGAGGGGTGACTCTGCCCTGCCACAAGAGATGGGTGGATTGGTCGAGGATGAAGTCAGGTGCTCCCTTGACTAGGAGCTCTTGTTCACCCTTCGCCCCCTGAATCAAGACACTCATCTGCTTGTTGCTGGAGTCAAATGGCATCTCTTTGAGCCGTCTATTGGTCGCGGCTAGCCGATCCGGCCACAGCCCGCCTTTGGTCGCCGCCGTGAGCAAGGCCCCTTCGGTAGGGTCCCCGATCAACTGATATGAGCTCTTGACTAACCGTTTGAGCCCCGCTTCGTCCTTCTTCTGCAGCGATGAGTTATTGCAGAGCGCGGCGATCCTGAGAGCAGCTAAGAGTTCTGGCTCCAGGGCTACCTGGACGGGAAGACCACCGCGCGTGATATCGCCATCGGGAGAATACCCGGTACCGGTGAGTTGGTATTCGCGGCCCCCAGCCCAAAGCTTGCGGACCGTCATCTCGTTTTGGGTCAGTGTTCCGGTCTTGTCGGAGCAGATCACGGTGGCGCAGCCCAACGTCTCCACCGCTGGTAGACGGCGCACGATGGCGTTGCGCTTGACCATGCGCTGCACACCCAGTGCCAGGGCGACGGTGACGATGGCCGGCAGACCTTCGGGGATAGCCGCCACCGCCAGGCTCACCCCTGAGAGAAACATCCGATAGACGGATTCACCACGCCATATACCGATGCCGACAACCATGGCGCAGATAAGCAGACAGGCATACACAAGGACATGGCCCAGTTGGTCGAGACGCTTCTGCAGCGGCGTAGGATCTTCCTCACCACTGTCCATGAGACGGGCGATGAGCCCCATCTCGGTCTCGAGACCAGTGTGTACGACGATCGCTTTACCCTTGCCGCGCGTCGCTACGGTACCCATGAAGACCATGTTGGTCTGATCGCCTAGAGCGCTCTCTACATGGCATGGCTCCAGCTGTTTGGCGACCGGCTGCGATTCACCGGTTAGCGCTGCCTCCTCAACTTCGAGGCTCGTGACCTCAACCAGTCGCGCATCAGCTGCCACGCGATCGCCCGCTTCGATGAGGATAACGTCTCCTGGTACCAGTTCCGCCGCATTGATACGCGCACGCGCCCCATCGCGCAGGACGTCGACCATCTGAGCAGTGAGCTTCTTGAGGGACTCAAGCGCTTTTTCAGCGCGCATCTCCTGCACAAAACCAAGAATGGCGTTGACGATCACGATGAGAATGATCGTGATGGCGTCTTCGTATTCTCCTAACAGCCCACTAATCAGGGTCGCTCCGAGGAGTACCAGGACCATGAAGTCCTTGAACTGTTCGAGGAAGACCCACAGCGGCGAGGGTGGTTTCTTCGCTGGCAGCGTGTTTAGGCCATATATCTTCTGACGTTTGGCAACTTCAGACGCCAGGAGTCCCAGCTTCGGGTCAACCGAAAGGGACTGCGTCACATCCTCTGTCGATAGGTGGCACCAACGTTTGCGTGTATCCATCGCTCCGCTCCTCTCTGACAGGCATTTGCGTATGGTCCAAGACCTCCTGTAATTGGTATTCAGCAGAGCGGACGAAAATGCCATCGTTAGGCGGGCGGAGCCCGCTTAGAAGAGATCAGACACCAGACACCAGAAGGCAGACCAATCGTGACAGGTCTCTTCGCAGCCTAAGAAAGCAAACGCGCATCTGAGGGAGTCCTGGAGTTTGGAGATCGTGTGGTGTATACTGGCTGGTAGTAATAGTAACTGAACGCTGGGTACCTCTGTCGGCCAGCCCGTCTGGTGTCTGACATCTGGTGTCTGGTGTCTGGTGTCTTCGATAGAGGAGGTTCCTATGCCTTTTGACGGCTTGGTGTTGCGACGAATCTGCCAGGAGTTTCAGGACAAGACTGTGGGCGCTCGCATTGAAAAGGTTTACCAACCAACCCCGCTGGAGTTGACCCTGCACATCCGTCAGCAAGGGGTCAACCGCCGCCTGTTTTTCTCGGTTCACCCGCAGATGGCACGAGTTCATCTCGGTGACGTCGTGCGCGAGAATCCGCTTGTGCCGCCCATGTTTTGTCAGCTGTTGCGCAAACATCTGGAAGGGTCAAGAGTCGTAGGGGTCGAGCAACCGGGACTGGAGCGGGCACTGACCGTGACGGTGGAAAGCCGTGACGAACTGGGCAACCCCAGCCAACTCATGCTCATCGCCGAACTAATGGGTAAACATAGTAACCTGATCCTCGTTCGTTCTGATGGGGTCATCATCGACAGTATCAAGCATATCAACGCCCTGAAGAGCCGCTTCCGGGAAGTCCTACCGGGTGTTCGCTACCTGACACCGCCAGCCCAGAACAAGCAAGATCCTTGTACCTTGACAGCCGATGCTATACGACCAACCGATGCAGCCACTGTGGGTCTCGCAAAGTGGTTGGCCCAGACGATTGACGGAATCAGCCCCCTGATTGCCCGGGAAATCGCCATACGGGCGGGTCTTGATGAGCAGACCCCCATCGCGGCTATCACTGCAGAGGAACTCGACCGCATCGCCGCCGCTTGCCGCGAACTCGTAGCCCTTGGTCAAACGGGACAGCTCTACTGGTATGATGGCGGACACACCCAGCGCTCGGAGATTAGCGCGGTGCCGCTCCAGCAGTTTGACCATGTGGGCTCGTTGCTGCCGGCCAGTGAAGCGGTCTTCCGCCACTACAGCCAGCGCGAGATGGAGCAACAGTACGAGCAGTTGCACCAACGCCTGTCAGCGGTGGTGGCCAGCGCTCTCAGCAAGATTAGAAGAAAGCTCAGTGCGCTGCAGGATGATTGGGAGACCACGCAGCGAGCAGACGAATTTCGCCTCTGGGGCGAACTGCTCAAGACGCACCCTCACCAAGCCCTAAAGGCCCCTGAGACTGCCGTGGTCAACTACTATGATCCCGAGATGGCCGAGATGACCGTTCCCCTTGACCCGAAGCTATCGGTCGCCCAGAACGCCCAGGTGTACTTCAAGCGGTATGCCAAAGCCAAGGCTGGACAGAAGCTCGTTGAAGCCCACCTGGTCAAAGCACGGGAAGAGGCTGATTACTTGGAGACGGTCATATCTGCCGTCGACAACGCTGGTGAGATGGACAGCTTGCGGCAGGTCTTGGTTGAACTGACCGAACAGGGCTATATCGAGCCTCCGAAGGTCAACAAGCAGCGCCGAGAGGCTCCTCGCCCGACAGTTGGCCCCAAACAGATCAACATCGACGGCTACACTATCCTTATCGGGCGCAACAATCAGCAGAACGATGATCTAACCATGCGCATGGCGGCGCAGGATGATCTCTGGTTGCATGTGAAAGATGCGCCTGGATCCCATGTGGTGATCCGCTCAGCGAACCCGCCCGAGCAAGTGCTGGTGCGTGCCGCCCAGATTGCCGCCTACTATAGTCAGGCTCGCAGCGGCAGCAATGTGCCGGTGGACTACACACAGCGGCGTCATGTACGCAAACCCCGCGGGGCCCGACCCGGGTTTGTCATCTACGATCATCAGCACACCGTCTATGTTCACCCCCAGGGGCCAGAGGAGTTACTGGTCTCTAGTCCCTAGTGAGTTCGCAGAGCCGATAGACGATCCAAACAAAGCAAGAGCAGGTGTCCGTGCTGGACACCTGCTTTGTTTTACTACAACTACTTGCCGAAGAGTGAGAGTAAGACGCCCGCTGCCACTGCCGAGCCGATAACGCCAGCGACATTGGGGCCCATGGCGTGCATCAGCAGGAAGTTGCCGGGATTCTCTTTCTGACCAACGATCTGTGAGACACGGGCGGCCATGGGCACTGCCGAGACACCGGCAGACCCGATCAGCGGATTGACCTTGCCACCGCTGGTATAGTACATCAGCTTACCCAGCAGTACGCCACCAGCGGTACCCATAGAGAAGGCAGCCAGACCAAGGCAGATGATGTAGAGAGTCTGAGGTGATAGGAAAATCTTGGCATTAGTCGTGGCACCGACCGTCAGACCGATCATGATGGTGACGATATTCATCAGCTCATTCTGTGCAGTCTTGGAAAGGCGCTCGACTACCCCGGCCTCACGGAAGAGGTTGCCCAACATCAGCATACCCACCAATGCAGCCGCGCTCGGGAGCAGAGTGCCCACCAAGATGGTGACCAGGATCGGAAAGATGATCTTCTCCTTTTTGGACACGGGACGCAGCTGCTCCATCACCACCATGCGTTCTTGCTTGGTGGTAAGGGCGCGCATGATCGGGGGCTGGATCACAGGCACCAGCGCCATATATGAGTAGGCTGCCACGGCAATAGGTCCGAGCAGTTCTGGAGCTAGCTTGGAGGTCAGATAGATGGCCGTTGGTCCATCCGCGCCGCCAATGATCCCGATGGACGAGGCTTGTTGAGGACTAAAACCCAAGAGT
>CAZINL010000137.1:7625-8355 GCA_964540595.1 uncultured Clostridia bacterium | reverse complement strand
GCCCACCTCAACTATCGCCGCGAGCTGTCGAGCATGCGGGCCTGGCCTGGCGAACGGGTCAGGCTGACGATCGAGATCGAGAATGATACGTTGCTTCCGATCCCTTTTCTGGAGTGCCAAGACGAGTTCCCAGAAGGGCTGGTTATCGAAAAGGGGCGATTGCTTGGCCATCACAAGCAGCGGCGCCGCATTCTTTACAATCTGCTAGGCTTGCGTTGGTATGAACGCGTGCGACGCCACTATTACCTGGCAGGGGACCATCGCGGTCGCTATGTATTTGGACCAGTGGAACTGATGACAGGAGATCTGGTGGGGTTCGCTAGCCACTCAGGGCGTCACGAGATGACCGCTCAACTGCTCATCTACCCGCGCATCTATGCACTGGACGATCTACCGGTCACCTGGTGCTCACCATCGGGGACCAAAACCATACGCAGCTGGTTGCTGGAAGACCCGACCTTGTATGGCGGGACACGGGAGTATACCTCCAGCGATCCCTTCAACCGTATCGAATGGAAGGCATCGGCTCGTTCACAGCAGCTTAAGGTGCGCGTATTTGATGCCTCAGTCGACCGAGCCCTGATGATCGCACTTAACCTCTCCACCCATGACCGCCCTTGGGAAGGGATCGATGTCGAGCTTCTCGAATGGTCGATCTCGGTCGCGGCTAGTATCGCCTCTGAGGCGCTTGCATCCAGCCACAGTGTCGGACTAGTTACCAATCACTATC
>CAZINL010000137.1:5231-7615 GCA_964540595.1 uncultured Clostridia bacterium | reverse complement strand
CCCAGAACAGGCTACACGGATCCTAGATACTCTAGCGGCGATCGACGTGTTCACTACCTGGCCGACCCCGAGAATCATCGCCCGCACCTTGGCACAGGTGCGGAGTGGTGAAAGCCTCGTGCTGGTCACGCCTAGGCTTGATGCTGCTCTGGTGGCCGAGCTGCGGGCGTCCGCGGGTGGATCAAACAAGCGGCCGACCGTGGTCTATACTGGTCCTCAGCCCCCAGTGGAGCTTGGCGAGATCAGGATGGCGTGGATACCAAAGGGGGTGAGCGGCGATGAGATCAGTCAACTGGGCTGAGATGCTGCTCCCTGTCAGTGCAGCACTCGCGACAGTCAGTGCTGCCTACCCTTGGGTGCTGCTCTTGGGCGGTGATCGCCCGCTGTCGCTGGGGCTCTGCTACGCTATTTCGGTCCTGGCTCTCCTAGCGGCTCGCCTTTCCTACCGGCTGCGCAGGCAGCGGGTACGTAGGCTGCTCATGGTCGTCAGCGGGATCATCACGGCTGTCCTCGCTGTCTGGTGGCTCCATGGGCGTTCGGGTATAGTGGCATGGTGGCCCAACTACTGGCTCGGGTGGATCGGACAAGCTGAGGTCAGTAGCTCTCTACCACAGACGGAGACTATCATCCTCTCAGTCCTATACTGGTCCGTACTGAGCTTGGCGGATTGGGAATGGGGCGAGATCGAAGCACGTCAGTTGCTTACACGCGGGTTGGTTGCCATCATGCTCTACGTGGTTGCCGCCAGACTGGTAGGTATCTCCGCTACAGGCGTAGCAGGACAGCGGATTATGCCGTATGTCGTCCTCTTTTTGGGGAGCGTCTTGATCACTCTTGCAATGGCACGCGCCCGCACTGTGCGTCAACGAGGACAGCAGAAAGGGGTCGAGCAGGCCACCCTAACTTACTCTTGGTTGCCCTTGGCGGTTCTTCTCCTTCTGTTTGTGGCCCTGGCCAGCACCCCACTATTGCCCAGGGCGCTGGGACTGGCGCTGTCCGCATTTTGGTGGTTGGTTGGCCTAGTGCTCATGGTGGTCGCAGTCCCCATAGGCTTTGTCGCCGACTGGGTGATCAATGCGGTGCGGCGGATGATGAAGGGTCAGCCTCTGCAACAGCAACCACAGATCTTCCGCCTGGGTGATGATCTGCAACAGGTGCAAGAGCAATTGAAGGCTCAGCCGCAGGAGACCCCGCTCTGGGTGAGCATTGCCTTCACTGTCGCTGTTGTCTTGATAGTGATCTTCATAGATTGAATCTTGCTAACCAACGCGACCAGGCGGCTGTTGAAGAGGAGAGGGTGTCGCTGCCGCCCAAGCTAAACTTACTGGCCACGCTGCGCAGGTTCGCTCGCAAACGGGCTCGGTCGCCGGGGGGGAGCAAGTCATGGGCGTCGGGTTCGATAGAAGAGCTGTATCGCTGGCTGCTGCAGCTGGGTGAACAGGATGGACGACCGCGGCAGAGCCACGAGACCCCGTTGGAATATCAGCGTGTCATGGCTGACCGACACCCTGAGAAGGAACCGCTGATCGCCCAGGTGACTGACGCCTTCGAGCGCTCTCGCTATGGCAACGAGGTCATAGGCCGAGAGGAACTGCGTCAGCTGGCGACGATACGAGAAGAGTGAGCAGGAGGTTGTGAAATGGCGCTTAGTTCTACTGGAGCTGCTGCCATGGGCGACGATTGGGGGCAGAGGCTGAGCTTACGAGTAGCCCATGAGGGAGATATTCCCGAGCTCAGGGTACTGGTCAACGAGGCCTATCGTGAACTGGCGGAGATGGGGCTAAACTTCACCGGCACCTACCAGGATGAGGCCGAGACACGAGCTCGGATGCAGGGTAAGGAGGTCGTCCTAGTCCACCTGGATGACGTCTTGGTCGGTACCATCTCCCTCGAGGTAGAGCAGGATGACGATCAGCCACCGGTTCTTTACATTGGCCAATTCGCCGTTGCTCCAGCTCTCAAGCGGCGCGGAATTGGCAGGTTTCTGCTGAACCATGCTGAGCAACGCGCGCTCGAACTTGGGATTACCCGCCTGCAACTCGATACAGCCATCCCGGCTCAGCACCTGGTGCGACTCTATCAGAGCCTGGGTTATCAGGTGATCGACGAGGTGCAGTGGGGAGGGAAGACCTACCGCACGTACATCATGGAGAAACAACTGAACTTCGGGGTCTGACCCCGAAGTTCAGTTGTTTCGTTTGTTTACTTTCTCTCGCAACACTCGTCAACCACCCAATGGTCGCCCTCACTATGGAGCGTAGCAGCGTAGCCATGGGGGATGCGAGGGATATGGGCGGCACCGTACTGACCTTCGGTCAGTGTGTAGAGGATGGCGTTGAGTGAGTAAGCGTGACCGACGATGATGATTCGCTTGCCTGGATGGC
>CAZINL010000137.1:2663-5221 GCA_964540595.1 uncultured Clostridia bacterium | reverse complement strand
GGTCCTCTTAAACCCACGCATTACGCGCTGCTGAAGATCCTCCAGAGACTCTAAGCCAGGAAAGGCGCCATCAGGATATTTGGCATCCATCTCCGCATATGGGTGACCAGAGGCAACGCCCAGGTCGCGCTCGGCGAGTTCATCACACTTCAAGATCTGCTCGATCCCCACGGCTTGCGCGACGATCTCCGCAGTCTGGTAAGCACGGGAGAGCGGGCTACTAACGATGACGTCCCATGCGCGGTTCTGGACGGCTTCGGCGGCCTCCTGTGCTTGGCGTCGACCCGTATCATTAACCGGTACGTCCAGGCGCCCCTGAAAGCGACCCTCTTTATTCCATGAGGTCTCTCCATGGCGAATGAGGCAGATGGTGGTCACGCGTAAATTCCTCCAGTTGGTGTCGTCTAGCGACGTTCATTTTACCGCATCTCCCTTGGCTAGGAAGTGCCGAGAACCACAGCTCGTCACAGTGAGCTGTGGTTCCCATTTTGTGGGCACCGGTCAGTGTCATTCGATCCTCTTTTTCATCCTCACGCTCGTAAAAGCGAGCTGGAACCCGGCGCGAACGATATTGCGCTCGGAGTGACTTCCTGGCCGCGCCATGACCGTAGCTAGTTCAAAGCCGGCCTCAGTTCCGGCCTGAAGACGCGCCTGGATGAGAGCGGTCTGCACCCCCAACCCGCGAAAGGCGGGTAGTGTGCTCGTCGTCGACAAGGTGGCAATATCGCCTAAGAGATTGAGCATGGCCCCACCAGCGATCTCGCCATCGATCCATGCGAGATAACAGATGGTCTTCGGGATATGAAACTGAGTGATGAAGATACGGCGAGACGGCTCACTGACCGGGCCGCCATCTGCGAAGCCAAGAGCAACGGTCTCGGCCCATAGAGTGGCCTGGTCTGGCTGGGCAATAGTGATCTTGATCCGTGCATCGGGCGTTCTATCACAGTCATGGCGATCGAGCCGGCGCAGATGTACATTGTCAAACTCCGTGATCCCGTAGCTGCGGTTCGCCAGATGGTCAAGCAGCGATGGGTCAACGAAGGGGCAGAGCATGAGGTCGGGGATGAGGCCGCGATCTAGGAAGAAATGCTCGAGAGCGTCCATATCAGCCTCTGCGACTGGCCCATTCATGCCGAGCCCTCTGGCGCCGCTGACGGGGCAACCCGGTTCAGTGTAGACCGCATATCCACCCGCGATCTCCTGCACGCAGGCACCCGAGGCGGGGTAGAGTGCCGCCCTAGCCCGCGCGTGTTCAGCATTTACCAGAGCGTATTTGCTCACTAGGCGACGTGCGAGCGGTCGATCTACGATAACAGGATGCATGGTGTATCACACTCCCCTTTCAGTGAGCTGTGTCCTGATCTTGGTTTTGGTGGTACCGGCATCCCCACTGGATGGCGGCTGTCAGCGCTGATGGTGCTCGCCATGATAGCGGCTACCAAGCTGCATCACTTGCTGGATTGAAGCGTCTGCCTGGCCGTAGAGCAACCGTTGTCTCTGTCCCACTTATCTGGTATTATGGAATTGTTCGCCACCTATAGCGGGTTTCCTGCTCCAAGAGTGTGTGGTGCCTGGCGCTGTAGACTGCTGCAATGCGTGTATGCCGATTAGGAGTGATAGAGATATGGGATCACGAAACGTCGGCTTCGGACGGCCGGTCGTGCTTCTAGTCATCCTTGCTATGTTGATGGGATGCTCACCGCAAGCAACCAGCACACCGGCGGCCCCTGCTGCAAACGTTCCCCCGCAAAGCGTGCCCACCCCGGCTGCTCTACCGCCGTTGCCATACGCGGGACAGCCTGTCATACGACCCGATGCCGGGAATAGCCGTCCAACGTCCGCTCCAGTGTTCTCAGTCGCTGACTCGAAGACTGGCTATGTGATAAACCTTCTAACTGGACCGGTGCTCAATCTTGACTTCTCGTGGGTTAATGATGGGCTGTTGACCGTGGGTCGACAGTCGCCCGAAGGAGATCACATCGTCGACCTGCATGAGAAGCAGATCACCGTCCCTGGAACGGACCTAAACTCCTACCAACTAGTCCGCGGCTTCTCTGGAGACGGACTGCGCGTGGCCTTTACCAGGGGAAACCAGCTTGTCGTGCAGGATAGGCAGTCCGCCCAGGAGCGGTCATGGACAGTTGCCGTACTTTCAGGTGAAGTGCGTAGCCTCGGCACCGATTTTCTCTCCTGGTCGCCAGATGGCAGGTATTTGCTCGGTTCATGGCACCCCTTGTTTTCGCTGGATACGGGCTATCTCAGTAGCAAGCTCTGGGTGCTTGACTATGAGAGCGGGGATCTGCGCAGCATCACTACCACTGGCAACAGGCCGAATATGGAGCCCGTTTGGTCGCCGCAGGGCGATCAGGCGGTTGTGCGGCAGTCGCGTGGGAGCTACAAGGGCGGGCTTTTCCCCTATGATTACCTTCTTGTCGACACGAATAGTGCAAGCTCACAGGTCATCCTCTCCTGCCCGGCCGGGGGATTGCAGTACGACTTCCGTTGGGACATCGATGGCAAGGTCGAGCCACTGGCACAGCTTCCTGGCCCCGGCA
>CAZINL010000137.1:0-2653 GCA_964540595.1 uncultured Clostridia bacterium | reverse complement strand
CGATGAGAACCATTTGGTGTGGTACAGTAGAGTGCTTACCCCGGACAGCCAGTACTTGCTCCTAGAAGGAGAGGTAGCCAAGCGCGATGCCATGATGCAATCGACGGGCTTCACGTGTGTGATCTCCATGGATACCCTTATCCCTCGTCTATCCGTCTACTCTGGTCCGAGAAGCGATCACTTCATCGAAGCTAGCTACCGCTGGCACGACAACACGGTTTTGGTTGCCTCTGAGAGAGGTTTAGCCATGGTGGATCTGGCGACACTGGAGCAGACTACCCTGCTCAACGATGGCGTCATCTTGGCTGCCCGTTGGCAGGACGATCATGTGGTCTATGCGACCAAAGGCGAAGCCGGCATGGTCCATCCGGATGGAGACCGGCAGGTGCTTCTGACGGCAGCGAACGATGAGGAGTTCGGCCTTGCCCGCTTCTCGCCATCGACCAAGTACCTCGCGATCCAGCGGCGGCGCGCTGGGAATGGGAGTGGGGACGTTCTGGCTTTGGAGATTGTGGCGATCAAGTGAGGGCCCACGTAACCCCAAGTCGTCCAGCGACGCGCTGGCTGCAGCGCAGCCAAAGGAGTAGGTTGATGATTAGCACCGAACAGTGGCGGGAAGCCATCACTATCTGGCTGAGTGAGCCCATAGAACTGAACGAGATTCACGAGCTGCGCGATTGGTCACAGTCGCAAGTCTTGCGGATCACGATCGCGGTAGGCGGAGCTAGCCGAATCATCTACGCCAAACAAGCTCGTTTCGAACATGTCAGGGAAGCGAGTATCTACCAACTGGCCAGTCGCGTAGAGGGATTTCCTGCACCGCGCGCGTACAGCACCGTCATCGCTGGCGATGATTGGCTCTTGATCGAGCAAGCCAGGGGTGAGCAGTTGTCACGTTGTCACAAGACCCAGCGTTACCGGGAGGCGGTCAAGGGACTGGCTTCCTTTCATCAGCAGGCGCTCGACGAGCGTTGGCTGGAGCGACTAGAGGGGTTGGACCATGTAGGCGAACGCGTCTCCCAACTAGCGCACACAGTCATTGCCGCAGTAGAGGCTCGTGCGGCTGCAGGCGTCTTCCACGAGCTAGATCATGAACTCGCCGTCCGGGTGCAAGCACAGCTGAACGAGTGCTGGCCGGCCATCCACGATGAGCTGACCGCATACCCCCAGAGCCTGATCCATGGTGACTGTCACAGCGGCAATATCTTCGTCCAAGGTGAGCGGATCCAGTTCGTTGACTGGGGTACGGTAGCCCTCGCACCAGGGCTCCTTGATCTAGTGGGACTGCTGGACGTGGCCGTACGGATGAAAGACGAGATCGGCTGTCCTGAGGAGCTCAAAGAGCTCTACTGGGCGCAGCTCTCACCAGAGGCGCGCCAGCAGTATGGGAACCTCACCCGGGCATATCAGGTGCTCCGGATAGTTCGCAGTCTGATGGAACTGGAGTGGTTCTCGCAAACGGATGACGACTACGGTGCACGTGCCAACAGGGAGCTTGGCATCATCGCAGAGACGCTAGCGTCGCTAAGGTAATACACCGGTTCCGGTAGTCAGGTCTGACCAGTTGGCGGTCAGGCCTGTTCTGTTTTCAGGGATATTGTCTCAGTTATGGACGCGAGGTAGAATAAGGTAGCAGCCATGATGGCATAGCGCGGCGGGAGAGATGGGGGTGGCAGCGTGAGAGTGCTGGTGATCGGTTCGGGCGTACTGGGGAGCGTCTATGCAGCTAAGCTGCAGGCATCTGGACATTCAGTTAAGCTGTTGGCTCGAGGAGGGCGCGTCCAAGAGTTGCGTGAGCAAGGGATCGTGCTCGTCAATGCAGATAGCGGTGAAGAACAAGTGGTGCCGGTCAGCGTTATTGAGACCCTCGATGTCGATGACCGATATGACTTAGTCCTTGTAGTGGTCAAGAAGAACCAGCTATCATCGGTGCTACCGATGATAGCTCGCAATGTCAGTGCCAACATCCTCTTCATGGTCAACAATCCTTCAGGTCCAGAGGAACTGATCGCGGCTCTGGGCAGTAGTCGAGTGATCCTAGGGTTTCCTGGAGCAGGGGGAACCCGTGAGGGGCATGCTGTCCGCTATCGTCAAGTATCAGGTGCAACACAGCCTACTACGATCGGTGAACTCGATGGGAGTCAGAGCGAACGTATCCGCCATATCGCCGACGCCTTAAGGCAGGCAGGCTTCAACGTGGCAGTCAGCCGTCATATGGACGCTTGGCTGAAAACCCACGTAGCTCTGGTCAGCCCGATCGCCAATGCGATTTACATGGCTGTGGCCAGAGGCATCGAGCTGAAGGCTGACTTGGAGGTAATGAGACTCCTAGTCCGGGCGGTGAAGGAAGGGCTGAGGGTGCTCCATGCGCTGCACATTCCGGTTGAGCCCAGTAAGTATCGATTGCTGCAGTGGGTCCCTGAAGGGTTGATTATTCGGATAGTGCGTCCGCATATCGGTACCCCACAATGGGAACTTACAGTGGTCCGACATGCCATGGCAGCTCGTGATGAGATGAAGTGCCTGTCAGACGAGTTTCAGTGTCTAGTGCAGCGCTCTGGGATCCCTACCCCCGCGCTTAATAAGCTGCATTCATTCTGTTAGTTACTGTGCGAGGGAGCAAGTGAAGGCAAAGAGGCCTGACCCGGGGTCA
>CAZINL010000136.1:7296-8404 GCA_964540595.1 uncultured Clostridia bacterium | reverse complement strand
CCTGGACCAGTGCACCCATCCTCCCGACCACCAGTGCGATCAGCACCATGGTGGATGCTCTGGCCCGTGATGAACGCGCGCCGGTGATGGGGGTCCGCATCGAAGGTTCGACCGCCGAGATGATCTCGGTATTTAAGGATCGCTTCAATCGCACCGTGGCCGCAGACCTCGGCTTAGGCTCTAGCATCTTCAATGTACTGATCGAGGCGGGGACCGAAGGGGTCACCCGGTGGCTGCCATTCCCCATGGATGAGAGGGAGATCCGTGATCGCTTGCGTAACCGCATGCTCCAACCGCAGGCACCGATCACCACCCTGGATGATCTGATGCTGGAGCATGCCGTGGCGCGCGAGATCGTCGGCTTGACGCTTAAGCAGCATACGGCCTCCGCCTTCAAACTGCGCGGCGTTCAGGTGCAGCGGGATGTGGGCCAACTGTTCCAACAAAGCTCCCCCGGTGATACCTTGGTCGACATGATGAGCCTATCCCTGGTGATCGCCATGGGCAGCGTCTTTACCCAGGCCAGCCCGCTGCAGGCCGCCATGATCCTCGCCGATGGCCTAGGGTTGGAAGGGATCACGAACTTGGCCGTCGACAGCCGCGCCATCGCCGCTCATCTAGGCACGCTAGCCGCCAAGAACCCCAAGGGAGCTTCCGATCTCTTCCGCCGTGAAGGGCTGCTCCCCTTGGCCACCGTCATCGCGCCGGTGGGGACCGTGCAGCGCACCGGCAACTGCGTCTCGGTGCAGGCGACCATGCCCACCGGGACGGTCGTCGAGCGGTCTGTGGGTTGGGGACAGCTTGAGCTGATCTCACTCCCGCAAGGCATCGTCAAGATCGTCGTGAAGCCTGCACCTGGGGTCGACGTCGGGCATGGTCCAGGCAAAGTCGTCTCCACCGCCATCCGCGGCAGCGAGGGTGGCTTGATCATCGATACACGTGGCAAAACCACACGTCTGTCCAAGGGCGAGCAGCCCCGGCAGGAACTGGTCCGCCACTGGTGTCAGTCCTTGACCCTCTATCCAGGGTGTAATTGATACGATGATCAGAGGAGAGTGAGATAGATGCCGGAAGTCGACATGAACCATATGATCACCACGATCCGCAA
>CAZINL010000136.1:5181-7286 GCA_964540595.1 uncultured Clostridia bacterium | reverse complement strand
CGCAAGAGGCGCCGCCTCCCTGTTCAGGGCGACGTCTTGGTGAGGGTAGGCGATACGGTCCACGAGAGTTCGGTTTTAGCAGCGACCAACATCCCCGGTCAACCTGCCATGGTCAACCTGGCGAACCGCCTAGGGATCGAGCCCGGGGATGTCAAGCGACACCTGCTCAAGCAACCGGGGGACTCAGTCCGCATCGGCGATCCTCTCGCTCAGCGCAAACCGATCTTCGGCTTTGGCGGCGAGACAGTATTCTCACACATGAACGGGACCGTCGAAGAGCTTAACCCCGTCACCGGGATGCTGACGCTGCGAACCCCTGGGACCAAAGTCAGGGTCAACGCCCACATCTCCGGCGCGGTCACTGAGATCCTGCCAGGCGAGGGGGCCGTAATCGAGACGCAAGCCATAGCGCTCGAAGGCGTCTTTGGCGTCGGGGGCGAACGGGTAGGGAGACTGAGGATGGTCGCCGAGAGTCCCTCAGCGGTCTTGGAAGCGGATCAGATCAGCGCCTCCATGAACGGGCAAGTCCTGGTGGCAGGCGCTCTAGTCACGGCCGGCGCGCTGCGGCGCGCCGCCGAGGTGGGCGTGGTCGGGATCATCGTCGGCGGGATTCATGATGCGGATCTGTCCGCATTTCTCGGCTACGATATCGGCCTACCGATCACCGGTCAAGAGGATATTCCCCTCTCCATCATCCTGACCGAAGGCTTCGGTCAGATCCCCATGGCCGATCAGACCTTCGCCATTCTCAGCCAACTGCAAGGTAAGTCGGCATCGATCAATGGCTCCACCCAACTTCGGGCTGAGGTGACCAGACCCGAGATCATTGTGCCGATGGCGTGACCAGAATAGCCCAAAGGCCAAAGCCCAAAGCCCAAAGTGGGTCCACTGTGGCGCGCCGAGGTACCAGAAGAACACCTGATCTCAAGACCAGGTGTTCTTTTCTGCAGTTAATCCGTTTCGTCCAACGAGCGTTCTCATCTTCAACAACAGACCGACTGACGGTATAATGGTCCCAGAGGTGAGACCATGGACGAGAGTCAGAGAACGCCCAGACGCACCTATCAGTACGGCGCTGGGCGTCAAGTACATATCGAGACCAATGACTGTATCGCCTTCCTCAAGAAGCTCCCGACTGCCAGCGTCGACCTGATCACCACCGATCCGGCTTACTCGGGCATGAACAATCGCCTGAAGCTCGGCCACGGCCGTATCGTCGGGCGCTACGCGGACAAGGGGACCGACGAGGGACGCTGGTTTGCAGAGTTTGAGGACAGCGTGGACAACTACCGCGCATTCTTGGGCGAGTGCCAGCGGGTGCTGAAGCCGGATACCGGCCATATCTACATTATGTTTGACTCTTTCTCGCTCTTAAGTCTGGGCGCGGTCATGCGCGAGTTCTTTGACGTCAAGAGTGTGATCACCTGGGACAAGGTCAATATCGGTATGGGACACTACTTCCGCCGCACCCACGAGTTCATCATCTTCGCCACCAATGGCAATCAGCGCAAGCTCAAGACCCGCGCCTTGTCAGACGTCTGGCGGTTCAAGCGCATCCATCAGGCCAAGTACCCCACACAGAAGCCTGTCGAGCTGTTTGACACCATGGTCTTTGCCAGTGCCGAGCCAGGCTTCACAGTCTGCGATCCGTTCATGGGCAGCGGCTCCGCCGCTCTGGCCGCCATCCGCGGCGACTGCCATTTCATCGGCTGCGATATCGCCCCGAGGTCGATCGAGATCGCCGGACAGCGGATCGAGGCCTATCTGGCAGATGGCCGAGATCTCCTGCAGCCGCGATCCGCGGTGCCCACACCAGCCAGGCCAAAGGACAGCGACCGAGGATCCAAGTGAGGGGCTTCACGCAACCTTTGCTCTTCGAACCGAGACAACAGCAGCACCCAGCGCCCGATCGTAGGCGCTGGGTGCTGCTGTTGTCTCCCATCTCAACGTGATCGTGCACTAACCGCCCATCCGCGTATTCTGTCTGGCCTTGAGGAATCCGCTGATACTGTCTCCTATACAGACTACGACAATCGTCCCAGCGGAGATCCAGATCGCCCAGGGCACTACCCGACTGATACCAGAGAGGTCCACCTGCAATACCT
>CAZINL010000136.1:1261-5171 GCA_964540595.1 uncultured Clostridia bacterium | reverse complement strand
TTGTTGATCAGCGCCTTGTTCGACAACATCACGTAGGCCACAGCCAGGAACAGCAGGTTGCTCCCTGCGTTGAGCACAGCAGTGATCGGGTTCCACTTGCCGTAGATTAGCTTCAGAATGACCTCCAGCAGCCCGACGAAGAGCACCCCTAGGATGGCGGGCAGATAGCTGCGCAAGACCGCCAGATTGAACATCGGAACCATGACTGTCAGTCGGCCGTTGTCAAAACCGTACCGTGCGATGGAGGCGGGCGCGAAGATCAGTACCCCGGCCCCGAGAGCCATGAAGACCATCTCGAAAGCAACCTCTGCCCGTGAGATACGCTTAGTACCGCTATCCGGCACAGGCTCGAGATCATCTAGCGACCACTCGCCCTTGGCAGAACGCAACTGCCCCCCTGCCACTCCAGTGCGCTCAAGCACAATAAACACAAGCGTAATCCATGCGAAGACATTGACAGCGGCGTTGGCGACGGTGCCCAAGACCCCAATCAGGGCCCCGATGAAGCGTTCCAACAGAACCATGTCCGGACCTGAGTTCGAAAAGGAACTCGCGACTGATACCACGGTAACCACCGAGATGACTACAGAGGCGACCACTCGCAGGACCGCCAGATAGCTGTCATACAGCCCCGGCCCGATCAGGTATTGCCTGCCCTCGCGGTATTCATCAGCCAGCTTGCTGGGATCGCCCAGCCTGTATAGGACGTCCCTGACATCCTTCTCGCTATATTCCTCGGGCAACATATCCCCGATATTGGCACGGAGCTCCTGCTCCACATCAGCCCTGGACCGCTCTGGAAGGCGCTTCGTGACAGCGTAGACGTATCTATCGATGATCTCCATCGTGCTCCCCCTTCATCATGAGTCTATTCATATTGGTAGATAGCTGGAACCACTCCAGCCGTAGTCGATCATAGAGATCCGCACCGGTCTCGCTGAGCACGTAGTACTTCCTCGGGCGGGTCTCAGCGGTATCCCATTCGCTCTTGAGCAAGCCCTGTTTTTCCAAGCGACGCAGCAGTGGGTAGAGCGTGCCCGCCTCGATACCCACGTTCTTCTCCTCTAGCTCCTGGAGAAGAGCGTAGCCGTAACGCGGTTCTTGCAGCTGGCTCAAGACAGCCAAAGTCAGCGTCCCACGCTTTAGCTCCACCAGGAACCCGCCGACGAGCTCATCAATGTGCGACATACCATCACCTCAGTTCCACTATATTGTATGTCACACACTATTGTCAATATGTCTGGAACGGATTAGCAAAAAAACAGCAGTTGCCTATCTAGCGATAGGCAACTGCTCGATTGTCTGAGCCTACTTTCTCCTCAAGACCGTGCCGGCAAGCGCTCCGGTGTGTTCACCCTCGTGGACCGTCACGCGGCCATTGACCGCCACGGTCTTGATTCCCACGGGATACTGCTTCGGATCGGCATAGGTGGCTTGGTCCTTGACCGTCTCAGGGTCAAAGACCACCAGGTCGGCCTTCATCCCGACCTTGATCAGGCCACGGTCGTGCAGGCCCAACCGCGCCGCCGGTGCCGAGGTCATCTTGCGCACGGCCTCTTCCAGCGGGATGATCTTCTTATCCCGGGCGTAGTGCCCCAAGACGCGCACGAAGGTACCAAAGGTGCGTGGGTGAGGCTTGCCCTGGGCTAGGACTCCCTCAGCCGCCGAGGCTCCTGAGTCAGAGCCGACCATCATCGCCGGGTGGCGCATGATCCGTTCCAGGTCCTCGTCGCCGATAGTGAAGTAGACGATGCTGACGCGATCGCCCTGAGCCTCCAGCAGCAGATCGAAGCAGGCCGTGAAGCCGTCGGTGCCACGCAGCTCAGCGATCTCCGCCACCGACTTGCCCTCGATGGTCGAGTCGGGGATGAAATGGGTGACCAAGACGTTCTCCCAGCCCACCCCTTTGTACATGCTGACCCAGTCAGTGGTTCCCTGGAGGATATCCTGCTTCATCTTCTCGCGGGTAGCCGGATCTTGCAGCCGCTTAACCAGCGCGGCTTTGCCGCCGACATGGGCCCACGGTGGCAGCACTGCCCCGAGACCGGTGGCCGACGCGGTGTACGGATACTGATCAAAGGTGACATCGATCCCCTCAACCCGAGCCTGATCGATCATCTCCAGGATCTTCACCGAGGTGCCCCACATATGGGTCCCCATGGCCTTCAGATGAGCGATCTGCACCGGTACCCCGGCGCGGCGTCCCACCTCGATCGCCTCGGCGACCGCTTCTAGCACGGTATCATTCTCGCCACGGATATGGCTGGCATAGAGCCCCCCATACTCGCCTACGACTTTGGTCAGCTCGATGATCTCCTCGGTATCCGCATAGCAGCCCGGGGTGTAGACCAGACCGGTGCTGATGCCGATGGCGCCAGCTTCCATGGACTCACGAACCAGGGCCTTCATCGCCTCCATCTGTTCCGCAGTCGGCTTGCTGTCATCAAATCCCATCACGCAATTGCGGATCGCCCCATGGCCGACCAAGGCGGCTATATTCTGGCTAACCCCTTGCTTGGTCAGGCGATCGAGGTATTCGCCCATGGTGTGCCAGTTCCACGGCTCACCCTCATAGCGCCCAGCACGCATCCGCTCCAGATCACGCTGCATCTCGTCATTCATCGGCGCGCTCGATGAACCGCAGTTGCCCAAGACCCCGGTGGTCACACCCTGGCGGATATGGGCATGGCCAAATCCCTGCACCATCAAGGGAGTATCAGAGTGGGTATGGATATCGATGAACCCAGGCGCGACCACCATGCCAGCACCATCGATCACGGTCTCAGCTTGCTCATTCCCCAGATCGCCAATGGCGACGATGGTATCTCCCTGGACGCCTACATCAGCTCTGTACCAAGGGCAACCGGAGCCATCGATGACACGTGCACCTCGGATAATCAGCGAGTACATAGTGAACACTCCCTCCTCAGCAGATATCATTCTATTGGGAGTATTTCGCCTCACGAGTGATCGGTTCCTGCGTAGAAATGCACAAAGACGTCCCACCATGCACGATGCAAGGTGGGACGTTCTTCTATATTCCTTGTCCAGCTGTCTTTACTCCTATTCCTGTGGAAGTGCAGGTTACTAAAACGTGTTAATAGTGCATGTACGAATCCCAGCATAAAATAGTTTTCTAACTATTACATATTAACTGAGAGGTGGTGTTGTACAAATTGAGACGAGAATAGTAGCTTCTTGCCGTTCACCCTTCGTGAATATTCTGGAGGAGGTGTGTTTAATTGATTAAGTCGCTTTCTGCAGCCCTAAAACCAGTTCTTTCGAAATTCATTTTTACCAGCAATAATCTTGGCCTTTCGTCCTTGATCATCTTAGTCCTTTATTGCTGTGCGTTGGTTTATCTCATCAATCGGTCCAACAAAGGCCTAAAGATCCCCAAAATTCGCCGTATTGCTGGTTTGAGCGCCATCGACGAAGCAGTCGGCCGTTCCACAGAAATGGGACGCCCTGTCTTATATTCACCCGGTATCGGTGGCTTTGGTACCGAAACATTTGCTTCTTTCGGCGTGTTGGGCTATGTTGCCAAACTCGCGGCTCAATATGATACTCGCCTCATCGTTGCCAACCGCAACCCCAACGTACATCCAGTCACTGAAGAGATTGTCAAGCAGTCTTATGCAGAGACTGGCAAGCCCGATGCCTACAAACCGGACGATGTTCGTTTTGTCACCTCTGACCAGTTCGGTTATGCCGCAGGTGTTGTCGGCATCATGAACCGTGAGGGCGTGGCGGCCAACATCATGGTCGGTGAATTCTTAGCGGAGTCCCTCATTTTTGCTGAAGCAGGGTACCAAGCTGGTGCGATCCAGGTCGCCGGTACCGCCAATACCGCTCAAATACCCTTCTTCATCAGCGCCTGCGACTACTGTCTGATTGGTGAGGAGATCTA
>CAZINL010000136.1:0-1251 GCA_964540595.1 uncultured Clostridia bacterium | reverse complement strand
CTACGCAGCTGGTGGCTACCTCTCCAAAGATTCGATCCGATTGGCAACCTTGGTTGCCCAAGACTGGGGTAAACAGGTCTTTGCTGTCATGATCATCATCGGTGCTATCCTGGCCACCTTTAATATCACCTGGCTGACAGATCTACTGAAGCTCTATTAGGTAGCAAGGAGGTGTAGGTATGCGTAGGACGTTGCCCCTCGGAATAACCTTTGTCGTTGGCATCTTGGTCATCATCAACAGTGTCATTAAGGTACCGGCCTTTGACCAGTTCGTTCAAAACTATATCACCCGTAGCATCTCTGTCTCCACCGCCTTTGCTATCGCTCTGGGTGCCATGAACCTACTGCGCGTGCATGGCAACAAGATCTCCAATAAGCGAGACGGCTGGCAATACAGCATTTTATTGTGGATCATCTTCTTTGGCCTTTTGGGTCTGGGTGTTTTCCTTCCCAACGGCAATGAAAACCCAACCTATCGCTTTTTCTACACTAACCTCAATGTGACCCTCAGTTCTACCATGTTCTCAGTATTGTGCTTCTATATCGCTTCGGCCGCCTACCGCGCATTCCGCGTGCGCAATGCGGAAGCTATAGTCCTGTTGAGTGCTGCTGTTCTGGTCATGTTGGGTTCTGTCCCGATCGGTGAGGTGATGTGGAGCGGCTTCCCATCGATCAAGAACTGGATCACCGACTATGCCACCACCGCCTCTCTACGCGGTATGGGGATCGGTATTACGCTGGGATCGCTAGCGCAATCCGTGCGCAACCTGCTCGGTATTGAACGCGGCCATCTGGGCGGCGACTAAGGAAAGGAGGCTGTCATTATGTGGTATCGGTGGATACAAAATATCGACCGACGGGTTATCTACATCATCATGGCTCTCTCTGTAGCAGTGCCCCTGCTTGTCCCGATTGGCCTGCCCATCAGTATCAACCAAGCATCCCGTGATGCTTTTGAGACACTGGATAAACTCCCAGCTGGTTCTAGGGTAATCTACTCCTTTGACTACTCCGGCGGTACCGATGCCGAACTGGGGCCCCAAGCAGATGCCATGATCAAGTTTTCCTTCAAGAAAGGCCACAAGGTCTTCTTGTTCAGCCAATGGGCCGAAGGCGCTACCCTTGCATCCGTCCGTATCGACCCCATCGCCAAAGAAATGGGGAAAGAATACGGCAAAGATTACATCAACCTCGGTTATCGCCCATCCCCTGCAGCAGTGCTGGAGCGTTCCCGCACCGATCTGATCAAGG
>CAZINL010000135.1:8077-8447 GCA_964540595.1 uncultured Clostridia bacterium | reverse complement strand
CATAACGCCCCAGTGGTTGCCCTTAAAGGGCACCAAGCCAAGGACCATCAGGCCCACACTGGTCATAATCGACCCACGCGCGATCGAGATGAAGTTGACAGCGATGTAGGAGACGATATTGGGCAGCACGTCATAGATGATGATATTGAGCCTGCTGATCCCCATGATCCTGCTCGCCTCAATGAACTCTCTGTGTTTGATGGTCAACACTTGCGAACGGATCGCTCTAGCCAGACCAGCCCACGACCATAGGCTCAGCACTAACCCAAAGGACAGCGGGTCGTTGATGCGGATCAGCATGGTCAGGATCATGATGACAGGGAAGCTGGGGACGGTAAGGACCACGTTGGTGATCAGCATGAGGATAGCA
>CAZINL010000135.1:0-8067 GCA_964540595.1 uncultured Clostridia bacterium | reverse complement strand
CCCCGAAAAGCCCCGAGACGATGCCAACGGATGACGCAAAGATTACGGCAAAGGCAGCAGCAAAGGCCGCAACCAAAAGCACATCGCGGGAGCCCAAGATCAGTTGCAGCAGCGTGTCCTTCCCCGCCATATCTGTACCAAGCCAATGCTCCCGTGACGGTGGCTGGAGACGATTGGCGTAGTCGGACCTGAGGGTGGGGATAAACATAGGACCGAAGATCGCCATAAGTAGGAAGGCGAGCAGGATGCAAAACCCGAACCTCGAGATCGGGTTGCGCCAGATGATAGCGAAGAAGGATTGGGCGCCGGAGACGTTGACTGCTCTCTTGTTCATGGCGTTCACCTCTCCCGCAGGCGGGGATTGAGGATGGTGTAGATCTGTTCCGCCAATAGACCGGCGAGGACGACCGTCACAATCATGATGAAGTACATCCCCTGCATCAGCGAATAGTCACGGCGGGCAACAGCGGTGTTGAGATAAAATCCGACACCAGGATAAACAAACAAGTTCTCAATCAATGGCGAGCCACCAAAGAGGTAGCCAAAAGAGATGGCCAAGCTGGTGATCATTGGTAGGATTGCATTACGACCCAAGTAGCTTGTCAGGATCCGCCGCCGAGGCAATCCGCGGGCAACGGCATAGTTCATGTAGTCCTCCCCGAGGACAGAGAGCGAACTGGCGCGCATGCCCAGCGTCCAGCCGGCCACCGTCGTGATGAAGTAAGCCATGACGGGGAGCACGGCATGCTGCAACACGCTGGCGACAAACTCCAGAGTGGGGCCCGGTTTGACCGACGAGCTGTACGGTCCGCGCGAGGGAAACCATCTCAAGGTGACAGCGAAGATGAATACCAAGACGTAGGCGATTATGTAATCGGGGATGGAACCAAAGACGGACTGATAGATTGTCAGCGCCGCATTCAGCAGCCGTTTGCGCTTCCACGCGATGAAGATACCCAAGAGAATGCCAACCGTGAACGAAAGGGTGAGCGCGAAGGTGACGATCAGCAGAGTCCAAGGCAGCGCTCCCAGCACGATATCAATCACAGGCCGCTGATAGATCATCGATTGGCCTAGGTTGCCGCGAGCGATATTGCTCACGTAACGGACTAAACGCTGCAAGACCGGAACACTAGGATCGTAATTAAGCTGATTGACCGCGCGCTGATAGGCGATACTCCACTCCAGGTTCTGTGTGCGAACAAACTCGTTGGCCAGCGAATCGATTGGGCTTCCGGGCATGTACTGGATGGCCAGAAACATCAACAGCATGGCACAGAACACGGTGACTAGGGACAACAGCAGTTTCTTCACGGCGACTCCCTCATTTGACACAGATTTTCTTTCATGAGTGGACTGGATGATAATGAGTTGGATAACTGGAACAGCAAATGGGGCACTGTGGTTCTGGATGTTGACATGCCTGGGGCCAAAGAAGGCAGTTCTAATTGTCTGACTTTTATGTTATGTGCTATAATTTCTCCGAGATTGTCCATATTCCTTCACCAATTTGCCATACCATTAGTGTCACTACGTGATACTGTGCCGCTCAACTTCGACACTAGGACGACCACCCGGCAGGGTGGTCGTCTGTGCATCGTGATACCGTTGTCAGTCCACTGTTGTGTAACTCTTGTGGAAAGCGAACTGACCATTCTTTACCGTCTCGATGACAGCCGGCTTGTTGAGGGGGTTGTGAGTAGATGCCTCGATGGTGAGCTTGCCCGACAGAACTGGCAGATCCTTGACCTTCTCAAGTTGCTCGATGATCTTGGCTGGCTCAGCACTATTGGCTTGCTTGATGGCGTGCACGAGCGCTTGCAGAGCATCGACGGCCATCACGGGGTTGGGCATTACCGGCAGAGCAATATACTTGGCCTTGTACGAGTCGACCCAGCTCTTGATCGTCGGGTCCTCGACACTAGCGATATTGACATAGAAGGCACCCTCGGTCGCTTGACCACCGAGTTCGACCAATTCCTTGCTTGCCCAACCGTCGCCACCAAGGAACTTGGCCGTGATCTGCAGGTCACGGGCCTGTTTCATGGCCAACCCAGCCTCTTTCTGCATGGTCGGGATGAACAGGATGTCGGGGTTGCTCGTCTTGATCTTGCCTAGGATGGCGCGATAATCGAGTTCTTCCGAGCGGAACGCCTCTTGTGCCACGATCTTGCCGCCGCCCTTTTCGAAGGCTTCCGCGAAATACTGCTTCAGCCCCTGCGAATAGTCTGATCCCACATCGAAGAGGATCGCGGCCGTCTTGGCGCCAAGCTCTTTGAGAGCGAACTGCGCTGCCACTTTGCCCTGGAAGGGGTCGATGAAGCAGGTGCGGAAGGCGGTCTTAAGGACTGAGTTAGTCTGTGGGTTGATGGTCACCTTGGGATTTGACGCCGAAGTGGCGATGAAGGGGATACCCGCTGGCTCCGTGACCGAACCCATGGCAATGGCAACACCGCTCTGTCCGGGCCCGATGATCGCCGCGACCTTCTCGCCGATCAGTCGTTTGGTCACGTTGACTGCCTCGGCTTGGTCCGCTTTGGTATCGTAAGCGACGAGCTCGAGCTTCTTGCCGAGTACTCCTCCTGCGGCATTGATCTTCTCAATCTCCATCTTAAGGGCGTTGTTCTCGGAGATACCCCACGTGGCGTTACCGCCTGTGAGTGCGACCGCGTTGCCGATCTTGATCGTTTGCGCTGCCGGCACGGCGTTAGGGGCAGGCGGGGTGGTGGCCGCCGGCTGACATGCGACCGCGACCAACATGAACACCAGGACCAAGCATCCAATCAGAGCTCTCCTCACTGTAGCTTCCTCCTCTTTCTTCTTTACTTGGTCGGATCGGTGATGGACACGCGTTGAGAAAAGTCTCCTCTGTCCCCTCCCTTCAGCATAGAGCTTGGAGCAAGGACGCGCTTAACGGTCTCCACCTTCACCCAATTGAAGGCAGGGGCAACCGTCGGTGCACGCTGGCTAGGCCAGACTTCACGAACCCGACTTGATCCCTAAGTACGCTTGCCTAACTAAGGGGTTGTGGAGCAGTTCCTGTCCAGGACCCGCCAAGCTGATGGCACCTGTCTCGAGCACGTAGGCGTAGTCGGCGATCGTCAGAGACTTAAACGCGTTTTGTTCGGCCAGAAGAATAGTGGTCCCTTGAGACCTGACCTCTAGGATGGTTCTGAAGACCTGCTCGATGACCAAGGGGGCGAGGCCAAGCGAGGGTTCGTCGAGCAGAAGAACCTGGGGCCGGGACATGAGGCCGCGGGCGATGGCCACCATCTGCTGCTCGCCACCGGACAAGGTACCAGCGTACTGTCTCATCCTCTCCTTCATAATCGGAAACAAGTTGAACATCCGCTCCAGGTCCTGCTCGATACCTGCCTTGTCATGACGCAGATACGCTCCCATAAGCAGGTTCTCTTGTACCGTCAGATTGGCGTAGAGCCGCCGCCGCTCTGGGACCAAGCTGATGCCTCTCGCGACCACCTGATAGGGTTCCTTGGGCAAGATCTCACCGGCGTAGGTGATCGAGCCTGTGTTGGCATGCAGAACTCCGGCTAGGGTGAGTAGGAGCGTGGACTTCCCTGCTCCATTCGCGCCAACGATCGCGACAATCTGCCCTGGCTTAACCTCTAGTGACAGATCCCGCAGAGCATGGATCTGTCCATAGAAGACGTTGAGCCTATCCACTTTAAGCATACCGGTAGCCCTCCCCCAGGTAGGCCTTAAGAACAGCCGGGTTGTTCTGTATCTCCTCAGGGGACCCTTCTGCCAGCTTGACACCGAAGTTGATCACCATGATCCGATCGCAGAGGCTCATGACAACATCCATGTGATGCTCAATTAGGATTACGGTGAGATGGTGCTGCTTGGTGATCTGCCTTATCAGCTCGGTCAATCCCGCAGCCTCCTCAGGGTTCATCCCTGCCGCTGGCTCATCTAGCAGTAGCAGCGTTGGCCGTAGGGCGAGAGCCCGTGCGATCTCGAGCTTACGCTGCAGGCCGTAGGGCAGGCTGTCCGCCCTAACAGTAGCCTTGTCAGACAGACCCACGGACTCTAAGTAGGCTACTGCCAGTTCGCGTAAGCGTTGCTCAGCCTTGGCGACGCGCCCAAGCCGCAGCATAGCGTGGGGCAGCGAATATTCGACCTGCTTGAGGTCCAGTGCAATGACCACGTTCTCTAGCACGGTTTGATTCCTAAATAGCCTGATGTTCTGAAAGGTACGTGCAATCCCTTGACGCACGATCCAGTCCGGAGGTCGGCCCGCTATCGACTGGTTCCCAAAGATAATCCGACCACGGGAGGGGGCGTAGACCCCAGTGATCAGGTTGAAGACGGTGGTCTTGCCAGCGCCGTTGGGCCCTATCAGTCCGAGGATCTCCCCTTCCCTAACGGTAAAGTTGAGATCGCTGCAGGCAACGATGCCACCGAAGGTCTTGGTCAGGTCGCTTACGCTCAGGACTTCCATGTGGAATGAGAGCCCCCTTTCCGCGTGCCTACTAGCCTGCCGAGCAGCCTCGCCATCCCAGTAACACTGATCTCCCGGTAACCGAGGATCCCTTGCGGGCGCAGGACCATGATGCCGACCAGCACCGCGCCGTAGGCAACCAAGCGCCACATGTTCGCTACGCGGAGAACCTCGGGGATGGCGGCAAAGATGATCGCGGCTAGGATCGGTCCGGTGATGCTTCCCATTCCCCCTGCGACCACAGCAGCCGTCAATAAGGTGGATTGGACGCCTGTGAACATGCTGGGCTGGATGAAGCTGATATAGTGGGCGAACAACCCACCACCGATCCCCGCGCAGACTGCACTAAAGAAGAGCGAGCGCAGCCGTACCGCAAAAAGGCTGATCCCCATCATCTCGGCAGCGGTGAAGTCCTCGCGTACGGCTACCGCCATACGTCCGTAACGCGAATTAATGAAGTTTCTCGCCAATAGCACCACAACCACACACGTCAGCAAGACCACCGGAAAAGTAGCATAAGTCCGAATGCCCGGCAACCCGCGCGCCCCCTGAGTGATGGGTAGGTTCTCCAAAGTCACCCGGATCGCTTCGCCAAACCCTAAGGTGGCGATGGCGAAGTAATCGCTGCGCAGGCGCGCCCTCATCGTTGGGATACCCACACCTAGGCTGACTAAGCCGGAGACGAGCCCTCCCAGCAACAGCGCGACCGCGAAGTGAACCTGATAGAGGCGGGTGCAGACAGCCGCGGTGTAGGCTCCGATCGCGATAAAGGCAGCATGCCCTAGCGAGAACAATCCGGTAAAGCCAGTGAAGACCGACAGTCCGATGACTGAGATTGCATTGATCAAAGCTAGAGCTAGGACGCCCTGCACGTAGTCTAGCATCGGCGCAACACTCCTTTACACTTTCTCCTCCCGATACTTGCCAAACAGCCCCGCTGGCATGATAAGCAGCATGACGATCAGCAATGAAAAGCTGAAGACGTCGCGAGTCACAGATGAAATGTAGACAGAGATCAAGGACTCCAGCAGCCCCAGTAGAATGCCGCCGACCACGGCGCCGGGCAGACTACCAAGGCCGCCGACCACGGCCGCGATGTAAGCCTTGTTGGTGATCCACCCCATCGTGGGGTAGGCCATGTATTTCATGCCAAGGAAGACGCCGGATAGACCAGCCATGGCTCCCGCGATAGCAAAAACCAAGCCGATCAGGCGGTTGAGGTTCACGCCATTGATCTCGCTAACCATCGAGTCGTATGCCGCAGCTCTGATTGCGATCCCAAGACGTGTATGGCTGATGAAGTAGTTGAGAACGTAAATGGCTACGGCGGAAAAGACGATCGCAAAAATGTCCAGGACACCGATCGACGAGCCAAAGACCGTCATCGACCCCTGCCTGAAGATCTGCGGATAGGACATGAAGCCGGATCCGATCGTGGCATACACCATGTTTTCCAGAAAGATCGAACTACCCATAGCGCTGATCATGAAATACAGCGAAGGAGCTTTTCTCCGGCGTAGTGAACTGTACGCAATCCGCTCATTGAGATAGCAGAGAACCCCTGCGCCGAGCATTGCGGCCACCAGCGCTACGGGAAAAGATAGGCCAAATCTGACCAAGGCAAAGTAGCCACAGTACGAGCCCAACATGATAATTGCACCATAGGCGAAATTGCTGAAGTTCAGAATGCTGAAGATCAGCGAGTATCCCACCGCCATCAAGGCGTAGACACCACCCACGGCAAGACCGGTCACCACTGTCTGCAGCAGCAATTGCCCCACACCTCATTTCCGTATCGCTCTAGGTGTTGCTCGTAATCGGATAACCAGGCCGCTTTCGACGACTATTACACGATATGGCTCAATGATCAAAATAGGACAGAAACCTCTGCCAGCGTGTACGGGCTCGCGACTTGGGCGTGCATCAGTTCGGCTGCACAGACGACAATGACCTCCGATCCTCAGTGAGAAGATCGGAGGTCATTGTCTACCCTCGGCAACGTAGATCTAAATAGTTCATCACGCGGCCGTAGCTGCGCCACGGTAAGTGCCCCACTCTGTGAACGGTGGCTACTGCGGGCTGCTGGCCATTTCACATTAGTACTTGATGATAAAGTAGATCACATAGAGCCAACCTAAGATACCGTGAACGATGGCCCAACCGATGGACTTCCATGTGGTGTATGAGATGACCATAGCCAGACAGGTACCAAAGGAGATGCCGTTCCTAATAACCTCTCTTCTACCGCGGTTGCTTTCCATTGCCTCTCGCCCCTTCTGTCATATGGTGATGGCATTCTTACGGGGCAGTGGCCATCTTTGTTCCTGGTGTAGCGGCGAAATCTCAGAAGGCACTGTGAGCGGCTCACTTTTTGGCGTAGTGAAGCTCCACGATATCGCCGAAGCGTTTGACATCCGTGAGTGCCAGTTCCGTTAACGGGTTGCGTTCTTTGAACAGCGGTATCCCACCGCCAATGATCACAGGGATGACGGTGATAATGAACTCATCCACCAGACCGGCTTTGATAAAGGCATCAGCTATCTCCGCACCGCCTATCAACCATATCTTTGCACCAGGCTTCTGTCGCAACGACTGTAAGAAGCTGCCTACGTCGCCATGGACAAACTCCACACCGAAGCGAGGTTCATCGTTGCGATGCGTAAAAACGTAACACTTCTTGGTATATGACCATTGGCCATTGGCTAGGACCCAGTCATAGGTTGATCGGCCCATGATGATGGTGTCCATGGTCTGATAGACCTCGTCGTAACCTGTGTAGTCTCGGCCGTGTTCGTAAAGCCAATCTAAGTTTCCATCCGCTTTTGCTATGTAACCATCCAGACTGGCGGCGATGTAATAGACCACGCGGCGGGAATCGGTCATTGTTCATCGTTCCTTTCGCTTCGAAAATTAGGTTGTGTTTCAGCAGTATCTGCCTAAAATCAATGCAAGTTTGCTGCCAGACGGCGGGCGCAGCATCAGCAGTCGGCGACTGCTGGATAGAGCAAGCGCTCATACAAGATAGTTGGCTGTTTACGACTGGATTCTTCGTATATGATATTCTTGCTGTTTGATCAACGGGGACGAAGCACGCGTTTCGCCCCGTGATGGCTTACTCTCCCAGGGCGCCTTACGGCGAAAGTATGCGGGCGCAGCATAGCGGCGCCCCTACAACCGGGCTGTACGTGTGACTATGTTGAGTTGGTTACCCCATGTAGGGGCGCTGCTCTGCCGCGCCCGCGTTTCCTCCAATGTCGGCAAACAAACGAAAAACACCACTCTTTCGAGTGGTGTTTTTCTCGTCCCGCGGTGTCTTACTCTCCCAGGGCGCCATTCGGCGCTTCGTAGGGGAGCTCTGCTCCCCTCTCGACGGCGCTTCACTCGCTCCGCCGCTCATTGCAGCGCCGAACTCACCCCTCGAAGCGGAATTATTACATGAGGGAGCATACTCCCTCATACTCCCACACCCTGGATCGAGTAAGACATCGCGGGACATTGTCTGCTTTGCAAACAAACGAAAAGACACATGCTTTCGCATGTGTCTTTTCTTGTCCCGCGGTGTCTTACTCTCCCAGGGGCTTGCGCCCCAAGTACCATCAGCGCTG
>CAZINL010000134.1:0-8474 GCA_964540595.1 uncultured Clostridia bacterium | reverse complement strand
GCAGTCGTTACCTCTTACCTCATCGGAAACTCGCATGCGTCCAGGTCGCAGATTGGCCATGATCTCCTCTCCCCTTCCATCTGTAGGCACGTAAATCTGCCAGCCCACTTCTGATGCTTCACCTCGGACCGTTGTGGTTAAGCCAAACCGATCAGACCCCCGTGTAGACCCGTGTTAGTCTCTAAAGCACTGCGCAAAATCGCCCTTTCCCTTCGCTGCTACATCCACAAACGCCACATAGCGTCGCTGATACCGCCCATCGCCTGTGTCTTTTAGTCCTACTCGCATCTAGGCATCGCCCCTAGACTAAATCGTAAGCTACCGTAGCACGAACAGCTCATTCACCCACTCTAATATTGCGGGGCTGTTCCCTTGAATAACGAACTCTTGCCCCCTGGGTACGCTCTGAAGCCGACAATGGTCATCGTGAATGCTCCAGAGCTCGGGGTTCTCGTGACAGCTCACGGTCGTGCCGAAGCTCGGGTGGAGACATTTGGGCAGTCTCCAGACGGATCGTTTACCCGCCTCAGCTGTGAGAACCCGCGAGGGGTGGTAGTTGAACAGACCATACCCAGGTAGTTGGTCGCTGAAGCTGAGCTGATCCGCGGCGATGTAGGCCGTGTTGTGCTTCCTATCGCGACCGGCGTAGTGGGGATGGTTTTCTTTCCAGGACTCGTAGAGCCCGTCTCTAGAGATGCTCTCGATCTCTCCCACTTGGAGGTAGCCCCAGATGATATGCCTGTCCGTATGGGGGAGGTATCGGTATCCGCCGTTGGTGTGCTGGACATCTCGGAACCAGCCGAAAAAGAGGAAGAGATCCCCTGGCTCCACTCCCTGATTGCCGAGGTGGGTTTGGGCGCTCCTGCATTGACCGAAAAGCCCTCGCCAACCTTCTTCTCTATGTACCACATCGCGGCAGACGTCCGGGTCGAGGTGAACGGTCTTGCCGTGAAAACCTGGCAGTCCTAGCTCATCCATGATCTCCAGATAACTTCTGTTCCGATCGAAGCGCAGTTCGGCATAGGTGGGATGGCGTGGACCGTCTGAGGGGATCGGCAGTGAGAGAAGGCGACCGGTCTCGATGAAGTGCGGGCTGGGGTAACCACCAGCGGATGAGTCAAAACCTTTCCTGCTCAAGATCACCTTCAAGTGATCGACCTCCTCACACGGCTAGTCACTATTCGCTCAGAGACAGTACTTCTCTAAGGAAGATGCTTATCCTGCGGCTGTTGCCCTGCTTTTCGTCTACAGCCTTCTGATGTATTATTTAGTCAGGCGAATTGTTTACAGTGAGGTGCATGATGACAGCTACCAACGCAGTCCAAAGACGAAGCAACCCACTTGCTGCGCTGAAGCACCGCAGCTTCCGTTTGTTCTGGTCGGGGCAGTGCATCTCCCTCATCGGGACGTGGATGCAGCGGGCCAGTCAGGCATGGCTGGTGCTGACGATCAAGGACTCCCCTTTCCTGCTGGGACTGGTCAGCGCCATGCAGTTTGTGCCCGTCATTTTCCTGGGTCTGTTTGCGGGCGTAGTAGCGGATCGGGTCTCGAAAAAGAGTATGATCCTGATGACGCAGTCCTGTCTCGGGCTGCAGGCCTTTATCCTCGCGGCGCTGGTCTACACTGGGCGGCTACAGTACTGGCATGTGGTGGCTCTTGCTGCTATGCAGGGGATATGCACTGCTTTTGAGACCCCCGCCTACCAATCGTTTGTCTACGACCTTGTGGGAAAGGAAGACCTGATGAACGCGGTGGCGCTCAACTCAGCTCTGTTCAATGCGGCCAGCATCATCGGCCCGGCCATCGGCGGCTTTACCATGCAGTATTTCGGTCCGGCCGTCGCCTTTCTGCTTAATGGGATCAGCTATCTCTTTGTCCTGGCGGCACTCTGGGCAATCAAGGTGCCGGAGAGTGCACCCAAGCGCTCAGAGCGCAACGTCCGGCAGGAGATCGGAGAAGGGATCGCCTTTGCGCGCCAATCACCGATGCTGCTGAGCACACTGCTGACGGTTGGTCTGGTGGGGGTCTTTGCGCTCAATGCCAGTGTCCTAGTCCCAGTGTTGGCTAAGGATGTCCTGGGACAGGAAGCTACCGGCTATGGCATCCTGATGTCCTTCATGGGGGCTGGGGCCCTCCTGGGAGCTGTCTGGCTGGCATCGTTCTCACACGTGGGTCCGCAGCGCAGGCTACTCTTCGGCGGGGCTATCGCTCTGGGCATGTTTGAGGTGCTGCAGTCGGTTCACCGCAGCTTTGCTCTCGCCTGCGGCGTCCTGTTTCTGATGGGCTGGGCGCAGACCATCTATAGCGCCACGGCCAACTCCACCTTACAGGTCAGCACACCGGACCATCTGCGTGGGCGGGTGATGAGCTTGTATGCTTTCCTACACCAAGGCTCCGCACCTCTAGGCTTTCTCTTCGCGGGGACGGTCATGGATCTAGACGGAGCTTCGATCGGCTTCTTGGCCTGCGGTATCACCACGCTACTGTCGGTGGCACTGGTCCTGTGGCTGGAGCGACGGAGTATGGTGTGGAGCGCGAAGACAGGAGTTGGCGTGTAGCAGCGCGGGTATGTCTCACCCGACAGCGATTTGAGCAGATCGCGATAGGTCGCGTTACACCCATGGGCACTCACAACCCAAAATATCTAGGCCTCGCGTGATGGCGCGAGGCCTATCTTCATGCTGTCTAGGGAATGTCCTGTACGGTGAAAAAGAGGAAGGAAGCGAACCGCCCAACGGTAATGAGGGCGACACCAGCACGCAACTTTGCCAGCCGTTCAGGGCAGGTTAATGGCAGGACTTTGGCAAAGGGGGACGTGCATGACCACCGTCAATCAGTACATCATTAACCAACTGGGCGAATGGGGGATCGACTCCATCTATGGGGTCGTTGGTGACACCTTTCTCACGTTCATGGATGAGCTTAGCCAACAGAAGCGGATTCAGTTCTACGCCACGCAGCATGAGGGCGCGGCGGGGTTCATGGCATCGGCTGAGGCCAAGCTCACTGGCAAGATAGGCGTCTGTATGGCCACCAGCGGCCCAGGCATGGCCAACCTGCTCAATGGCATCGGCGATGCCTACCAAGATCGAGCACCGCTTCTGGCTATCACCGGGCAGGTGTCGAGAGACAAGATCGGCACCGACTACAAGCAGTATCTCGATCAGCAGCTCTTCATCCAGCCGCTGGCCGCCTACTCCACGCTGGTGGCCCACCCACTCACCGTCCCGCAAGTCTTGCCCAAGGCGCTGCGAATGGCGCAGCAAGGCAAGGTTGTCCACCTCTCCATCCCCAAAGATATCTTCATCCAGGACACTATGGGCGAGCTATACTCGAAGGAACCTTATGTAGACGCCGTGCCAGCCGCGGATCCCGGGGCTATTCGTGAAGCGGTGGAGCTGATCAACCAAGCCCAGAAACCGATCATCCTCGTGGGCCACGGTGCTCGGACGGCGGCTCAAGAGGTGATGCAGCTCTCGGAAAAGCTGGGCGCACCCATCGTGCAGGCTTTGGCTGCCAAGGGGATGCTCCCGGCATCCTTCCCACTATACCTTGGTGGTCTAGGACAAAGTGGCAGCGAGCCGAGCACTACTATGCTCGCGGAGGCAGACCTTGTCATCGTAATTGGGTCGACCTGGTGGCCTCAAACGTATACGCCGAAAACCACCCGCGTCATCCAGCTTGACTCCTGCCCAGAGAATGTCGGAGCCGGACACCCCGCGATCACAGGGGTCTTGGGCGATGTGGCGAAGACTCTACCAGCGATCCGGGAGCAGGTCAAAGGAGGCGGCTCACCCCAGTGGTCGGAGCAGGCACGCGAAGCCAAGCAGAAATGGCTGGAGCGGCTGGCCGCCGAGTGCAGCAGTAACGTGACTCCCATCCACCCGAGCCGGATCATGCGTACGATCGAAGAGCAGGTCGCTGAGGATGCCATCATCACCCTGGATGTCGGCGACCACGTGGTCTGGTTTAACCGTGTCTTCGGTGGGACCAATCAGACAGTGCTGGTGTCTGGGACGTGGCGAAGCATGGGCTTCGGCATCCCTGCTGCCAATGCGGCCAAGAAATGCTATCCCGACCGTCAGGTGGTGGCGATCGTCGGCGACGGCGGCGCCCTGATGTCGATCTCCGAGCTGCTAACTGCCCGAAAGTATGGTTGGCCAATCGTCGTCGTGGTACTGAAGAATGGAGCTTTGGCCATGGAAAAGAACCGCATGAAAGTGGGCGGCATGGAGCCCTACGGGCTCGACCTCCCCGAGCCAGATTTCGCAGCGGTGGCGAGAGCCTTTGGCTGCGAGGGGATTACGGTCAAGGAAGTGGACCAGCTAGCACCGGCTCTACGTCAGGCCATCGGTAATGCTCTGCCCACCCTGATTGAGGTTAGTACTGCAGAGACCATTGCTCCCCATACCAAGCCCTAGAGTGACGGATAAGAGCAGGTCCGGCGGATTTTTCCTCTGAACCTGCTCGTTTGTGTATAAACCCTTAGTCTTGTTGGCACGCAAACACGAGGTTCTTCTGCAGAACGGAACTTACCATACGCGACATGATGACAGCAGGCAACGGATGATCCATCAGCCGCGCAGATGTCAACGGCAATGCAAAAATCCAAGCATGCTGAGGTCATTGAAGAAGCGGCGAGTATCAGAAGACCTGTGCGCTGCACAGGTCTTCTAATTTGCCCGACACTATACTTTGATTATCTGATCCTTCAGGCTCTTGCTCCACTTGGTGACGATCTCAGGCTCCTTGGCCCCTACGATGACCGTGTCGTCGTGTCTAAAGCCACCAACACCGTAAATGTAAATACCTGGCTCAGCGGACCAGACTTCGTTAACGACGAGGGGGCGGTGATTGAACGCCACATCATCGGGGAATTCGTGGCCGGCGATCCCGATCCCATGCCCGGTGCGATGGTTGATATGGGCTCCAAAGCCAGCAGCTTCAATGACCGCCTGAGCGGCGGCATCGATGGATGAGACCAGGTTGCCCGCGACCATCTGCTTGGCTGCAGCGATGGATGCCTGTTCAGCAGCGTTAAAGGCTCTGGCTTGGAGATCGGTGGGTTCGCCGACGATCCAAGTCCGCTCGTTCTCGATCACATAGCCATTTAGCCGGGCGATGATGATATCGACGATTCCATGACCAAGCTGGATCGTCATATCAGAGTCACCGCCTGTGCCATGGGGCGACGCGGAAGCAGGTCCACTGAGGCTGAAAACGGAGACCTCCACCTTGCACCTTGGGAACATCTCCGCTCCTTTGATCAGCATCAAGCGACGGGTTTCGGCGTCTACGTCTACCATGAGTCTGCCTGGCTTGACCAGGTCACGGAAGACGGACTGGCCATAGTCGGTGAGCTTTGCGCCTTCACGGATATACGCCAGCTCTGCGTCCGACTTCACCATGCGCATTTCCTTAATCAGCTCAGCCTCGACAATAAGCTCGACCTTTGGCAAGGCATTCTTAACCGCCCGTACCGCATTAAAGCTACCATCGCAGGCTACTAAGCCGCGGTCGATTCCATGCGATTTCATCTGGGCAGCGAGCAACTCGGTCCACTGGGGGCGGGTGTAGCCACGCAAAACAGACGAAGGGTGTTCATTCCAGATGTACACTTCGTCCACAGCCAATGAGCCGCGCTCTTTGGCCATGCGAACATGATTGGTAGAGAGTTCATTGAGAACGAGGAAAGGTTCACCAACTTTCGGAATGCAGGCAGCCACAGGACGTTCCCACGGGGCCACGTCGAGGAAGAAGCCTGTAGTGTAGTAGAAGTTATCTGGGGTTAGGACAAGGAAAGCCTCATAGCCCTCTTTTTCCAGGAAGTCACGGATCCTTTCATGGCGCTCGGAAAATACGCTTCTGTCAAGGAATTTCACGCGCTCAACCCCTTTCGATCGGTCCCTGCCACTTCATTTCCGTGGCAACCGCAGGGATTCCTTTGCTCTTACGCGTTCTATCCTGGTCATCTTTAGTTTGGGACGACCTCGGTTAGCGGGACAACCTAATGAAATCATGAAAGAGCAAAACAACCTCAACAGGAAAAGAAGACCTGCGTGTGACTCATCTCCACCAGGTCTTCCTTTTTTTTCAGCACGTGCAAAGCCCCTAGGCGTGACCCTGGGAACTCTCTAGACCACCTTATTTCCTAACGATCCTGTGTGTGTTGCCCGACTTGATGTAGGTGAAGTTGGGACCTAGCCCCTGGACAAAGGCCTTGACCCAGGCTTCTCGGAAGTCGTAGAAGTGTTGGACATCGCCCTTGACCTGGTCCCAATAGGGCTTGTGCAGGCACTCGGTGACCTGCCAGGCTAGTTCCTTATCATCATTGACGACGACCTGAGTTACTCTATCACAGGGCATGCCTTCCAGAAGGTAGTCGTTGAGCGCCTTGTAAACCTCTTCTTGGGACTCGGGCGTCCCCTCAACTTGCCGGGCGATGGTTTCGCCTTGTTTTCTGTACAGCTCTGTTAGCTGCGCCTTATACTCGGCTTTGGTGCCCAAGATGGTGGTGACGAGGGCTGCTTGCCGCAGTTCGGTAGCGGTAATGCGGCTCTGTAGCCAGCCATGGATATTGGACTGGTCGATGATCTGCTCCAGAGGAGCCCCACCAGTGGGAGCGCGTACTGCTCGGCCCCTGTATTCTGCCACTCTTCGGCAGGAAGCCGATGTTCCTTCGCCCACTGCACCAGCTCTTCTTCCATCCTCTCGGAGAGAAGGATCTTCTCGTACATCCAATGGTGGATCCAGCCCAAGAATTCGCTCATATCGTCCCTCCCTGGAGTAATACCGAGAGATACCTGTTTGTCATGTTCAGTCTTGGTTACTTCCCTGAACGCTATTCACATCATGGAGATAGCAAAAGAGCGGAAGATAAGCTCCCGCTCCTGAGTCTTGGCTTTATGATCACGATAGTCGATCGTCACGACAGCTCGCTATGGCTGGTTCCGACCGAAAATCGGACGTGAAATGTCGTTCCTGTGGGACTGGTCTCGATGACGATGCTGGCATTGTGCCTGTCCGCTACGCCGTAGCAGGTCGCAAGTCCTAACCCAGTACCCCCCTCTTTGGTGGTAAAGAAAGGGGTTCCCAGCTTCTCCAACACGCTGTCCGGGATTCCCGGTCCTTCATCTTGGACTGACATGACCACGTGTTGTTCCTCCGCCCAGGTGCTGATGGTCACCTGTCCAGCCTTTGGCATAGCCTCAAGGCCGTTCCGAACCAGATTTAGGATCAACTGACGGATCTCTTTATCATCCAGCCGGAGATCGGGGATCTCCCCGAGTCTGCACATGACCATCTTGCTCACGCTAACGGCGTCTGCCTGCAGAAGGGGGATCAGCGTCTCGATGATCTTGTTGAGGCTTTGGACCTTGGCACTAGACAGGTGACGCCGCCCAACCGATAGATACTCGGTGATGATGGCGTTCGCTCGGTCCAACTCTTCGATCATCAGATCATAGTAATCTGCATATTGAGCGCAGTCCTCTTTACCCTTTAGCAGCTGCAGAAATCCCCGTACCGTCATCATCGGGTTGCGCACCTCATGGCTGATCGTAGCAGCCATCTTAGCTAGAATATTCATTCCGTTCAGCCGTGACATCTCACGCTCTAGTTCCTTGTGGGCAGTAATGTCTCGAGCCACCGCGTAAGACTGATCCCTATCTCGATCCATTACGGAACTCCACTGCAGCCACCGGTAGGTGCCATCCTTACAGCGGTAGCGGTTTTCAAACTGCGTAACCGGCAGACCGCCGAGCAGGTGCGCCCTCATGGTACTGATCGTCTTCTCACTGTCGTCGGGATGGATAAGCTCCTGGATTGATGTCGACCGTAGTTCTTCCCGCGAGTAGCCCAGCATGTTGCATAATGCGCCGTTAACCATCAGTGGACGACCCTGTGCGTCGATTGTACATAGAGCGTCTAGGGATAGCTGGATGAAACGCTCCAGTTCTTCAGCCGCTCGAATGCTCTCTGTCACGTCATAGAGGGAGAAGATCAGCATGGTGACTTCCCCGTTCTCGTCCAGGACCGGGCTTAGTGACCAGTCCCAATACGTAACCCCCCGCTCAGGACGGCCCGCGTAGACAAACGGTTTGGCGCGCACCCGATAGAGTTGTTTGTCTGCTATTACCTGCCGGAAGATCCGCTCGTTATCTTCCGAGGGATACAGTTCGAAATGATTGCGACCTACAAACTCCGCAGGCTCTCGCTCGTCGGCGGCAGCGTAAGCCTTATTCACTCTGATGAAGTTAAAATCTCGGTCGAGGATGGCCAAGGGCGCGATATTGTTATGGAAGAAAGGTTCTAGGACCTGTACCTGCTCATGGCTTAGTCTCTGGAATGAAAGAACGCTGGATAGGATCATCGGTCACCCTCCAAGGCTAACTTCAGTTTCCAGATGCGTACCTGACCACGTTACCTAAATATGTAGCACCATACAATATACGGCAGTATGGTGTGGTTTACCT
>CAZINL010000133.1:0-8554 GCA_964540595.1 uncultured Clostridia bacterium | reverse complement strand
GTGAGTGGTAGGTTGGGGAAAGGTAACTGGTTGGTGGAATGGGCTAATCTGCTGCCGCGATGCGCTACTCCTTTGCTGTCATCACTGATCATGCTCACCGTGATTCTCCTTTCCAGACACTTGCATGACTTCATCATGACGAACCTACGCGAGCCCCCAAGCGAGCGCCTTGCACGTCAGGCAAGTTCCGAAAGAATGAGTTGCAAAATGGCACAAAAGGGCCCCCCCATCCCCAGGCTTTGATCTCTGGGGATGAGAGAGCCCTTACTCTCACCAAGCCCCCGTGGCTCTAGAGCTAGAGCTGTTCGGGACCTTTGTTCTCGTCTTCCTGTCCGCAGCAGCAATCATGGTCGTGTTCATGTTCGTGCTCGCCACAGCAGGTATGACTTTCAGCAGCCGATCCCTCGTGAGCTTTCGGACGCTCGACTTCGATGGTGCATTGAGCGAAGACAGCAGCGATCGTCCCGATGATTGCCAGCTGCGGAGCGAGGAATGCACCGACTGCGCCAGCGGTTACCGGCAGTTCAAAAAGGACACGATCCTTTTGTTTGATACGGATCTTAGAGATGTTGCCTTCACGGATCAGAGCTTTGACACGGTCCAGCAGTTCATTGCCCTTGGTCGCAAACTCTTCGCGCCATGGCTGTGATGGTGCCGGCTTGCTCTCGAGCATCACGAGAGCTTCGACAACACTGCCATTGGACTTCTCCAGCGCTTCCCGCGCTTCTTTGTAGCTGACGCCCATTCGCTCCCGTACTAGATCAATTTTTTCCAGGGTGATCTCTTCCATCTGATGTCCCTCCATCCTTATATTAGTTTTCTCCTGCTCTAGCCCTTTGATACCCCGAGAGTGATCAAGGCAAACGGGCAAGATCAAGCAAGAAAGCTGAGGATTTGATGGCCCCGCCGAGAGCCAAGGATAGACTGGTCGTAAGCAGCTCATCAAGTTCTTTCATCTGCTGTGGATCAGGCTTTAGTAGCGCCAGGCGGCGGGGATCAGTGCGCAGTAAGTGATCAAAAGTAGCTAGCGTTCCCCGGCTCACTGGCACGAGACCGGGTTTGTAGCTCTCACAGTCTGGGCAGAGAACGCCTCCATCTTCGGCACTGTAGCGCAGTGAGGCGGCTGCCTCCACTGGCCGACCACAGACCACGCAGCGATCCACCACAGGGCGGTAGCCCATCAGGTTGACCAATCTGGCTTCAACGCCGTGTCGTATTAACGGTAGGCCGGTACCATGCTGACAGAGTTCGAGGGCCGCTAGGAGCAGAACAAAGTAATCTTGGTACTCGCTGATCCCTTCTGTCGCCCGCTCAAACAGCTCCAGGAAATACACCCCATAGGCCATCCGGTCCAGATCCTCGCGCAAAAGGCGAAATGGGTTGATGATCTGACCCTGGCTGATGGTATCCATGTTCTTGCCAGAAAAGAGTTGCAGTTCCGCGTGAGTGAAGATCTGGGTAAGGCCCGCTAGGCGGTTTCGGGGTCGACGAGCCCCTTTGGCCATCGCCCTAACCTTGCCACGTGTCAAAGTGAAGAGGGTAACGATACGGTCTGCCTCACCGTAAGTACGCGTCGCTAGGACGATCGCCTGAGTGCTATAGATGCTCAATGAGCGCTGCCTCCGACAAGGCTAACCCCTGAACTGGTGCCAAGGCGAGTAGCACCTGCCTCAAGCATGGCCACCGCCTGCTCGGGAGACCGTACCCCTCCCGACGCCTTGACGCCCAGATGCGCGCCTACTGTTTTGCGCATGAGCTTGACATCGTCGATGGTCGCACCACCAGAACCAAATCCGGTGGATGTCTTGACGAAGTCTGCCCCAGCGGCCACCGCAGCCTCGCATGAACGCACCTTCTCAACATCGGTGAGATAACAGGTCTCGATGATCACCTTGACCAGTGCAGCAGGATTCGCTTCCCTGGTGCTCTTCACCACCGCCGCAATATCCTCCTGTACCTCGTTCCAGCGCCCTTCTTTGGCCCAAGCTACGTTCTGCACCATGTCGATCTCCACCGCACCATCGGCTACCGCAGTTCGGGCTTCCAGTGCCTTGCTGGCGCTCACCTGGTAACCCAAGGGAAAACCGACTACGGTAGCGACCCGCACCCCCGAGCCCTGCAGCTCTCGGGCACAGTCCTTTACAAACACAGGCGGAACGCACACGGCTGCGAAATGATGCTCCCGTGCCTCGGCGCAGAGCTTCTGATACTCGGACCAGGTCGAAGTGGGCTTTAGGAGAGTATGGTCGATGGCTTTGGCTATCTGTTTGGGGTCCATTGCTCCTCACTCCTCCATCAATACGGACTACCACGTAAAAAGTTTCTCTAGATGGATCAAAATTCCTCCCGATATCCCAACTGTTTGAGGACACGCTCTTCGTTGCGCCAGTCTTTCTTGACCTTTACCCAGAGGTCTAGGAAGACCTTGGTTCCCAGCAGACCTTCAATATCAGCCCTTGCCTTAGCACCGATCTCCTTAAGCATGCTGCCCTTACTGCCGATCACGATGCCCTTTTGCGAGTCCCGCTCCACATAGATGACGGCCTCGATATAGACAATATCGGGCTTCTCTTTCATGGCGGTCACTTCGACCGCTACGGAATGGGGGACCTCTTCGCGAGTGGAGTGCAGCACTTTCTCACGAATAAGCTCGCTGACGATAAATCGCTCGGGCTGATCGGTGATCATATCGTCCGGATAATACTGCGGCCCCTCGGGCAGCGTCTCCATGATGGCAGAGCTCAAGCGCTCCACTTCGGTGCCCTGAAGGGCCGAGATGGCAAACACACCAGCCAGATTCAGTCCTTGGCTGTAGGCCGCGACGATCTTGGCGATCTCCTCGGGTGATATGAGGTCGATCTTGTTGACCACCAAGAAGATGGGAGCACCGCTGCCTGCCAACCGCTCTTGGATGAAACGGTCACCAGCACCCACCTCAGGAGCGTCAGCGGAGACCACGTACAAGACAAGGTCGACCTCACCGATGGTGTTTTCGGCGGTCTTGACCATCATCTCGCCTAAGCGATGCTTGGGCTTATGTATCCCCGGCGTGTCCAGAAAGATCACTTGGCCATCGGGGCGCGTTAAGATGCACTGGATGCGGTTGCGTGTCGTCTGCGGCTTATCCGAGACAATGGAGATCTTCTCTCCCACGAGGCGGTTCAGCAGAGTTGACTTGCCTACGTTGGGTCGACCGATCAGGGTCACAAAACCGGAGCGGTAACTGTTGGCTGTATTCATAGTGTGGGTTTGCTCCTTCATCATCGCCAAGCTTTGGTGTCTATGTCACACTGTCGTCCTGTAGAAGTCTTATGCTTCCTCATTGGCCTTTGGGCTTGTGTCTCTGGCCTGCTTCATGTTCGTCTCGCCGAAGCCATCTGGCAGCAGCTCCGCCACGGTTGTGACCTTATGTTCCCCTAGGCCGTTTCCCAAGATACAGCGCATATGAGGGGCAAACTCAGCTAGGACCTGCCGGCAGGCCCCACAGGGCGAGGCCAGGGTCTTGCCATCGACCACCACAGCGATCGCATCAAAATCGCGCTCGCCCTCAGAGACCGCCTTAAACAACGCTGTCCGTTCGGCGCAGACCGTGAGGCCATAGGAGGCATTTTCAATATTGCAGCCGGTATAGATCTTGCCATTGGTCGTTCTAAGCGCTGCCCCGACACGATAGTGCGAGTATGGCACATAAGCATGCTCCTGCGCCTCTTGGGCGCGGACAAGGAGTTCTCTATCTATCATGGGGGACCTCCCTCATCGTATCTCCAGGGGCGTCTGCGGTGTGACCTGCTGTATCCATGTTACCCCAGGGACTACCGTCATCTCGTTGCCTTCGGCATCCACCAAGCGCATCAGTGCTTGTGCCGAGTCCTTTACCCATTGCCCCTTGCGTACGACCCCTTGGGTGATCACATAGGCCTCACCTTTTCCGACGGAGGCGAACCTCAGTCTCCCTTCAGAGTCTAACACTTTCACTGAGACAACCGGGATCACCAGATTGGATGCCGTGAGGGCCTGCCCGTTACCCGCATCCGTATGGGCCTGGCCGTTCATAAGACGCTGATAAACCTTCGCCTCACTGTCGTAGCGATAGCCTACCACGTATCCTCCCGGGTAACGAATGGTCAGCTCCGTGGCAGACTTCCCTGCCAAGGCCGCATCATCAAACGCCAAGACAGAGTGCTCAAGGCTGCCGGCAAAGCTCGCGCGGCTTGCCATGGCTTGCTTTAGATTGGCACTACTGGTGAACAGATCGTGGGGAGCGCTCCGCAATCTGTCACGCCAAAATGGAGCTGGCCAGGGGATCTCGTCGATATCCGGAACTCCAAGCTCGGGGATGCTTTGGAGCGCCTCCTCGCTGCCACCGCAGTGGACCAGTGTAGCGCTCAGCTCCATTGCCTTCTCAACAAAAGCCGGCCTGACACTGCGCACGGGGCCGATCACGTCCGACTGGCGGCTGTGGAAGACCGCCATGATGCGGGTTAGCCCGCCCTCCACGAGCATCTCGTAGAGCAAGTCGGCGCTGCTAAGGCCATAGTGCGGTCTGGCAGTAGGGGCATTGTCGATCATGACCGCCACGGGGCGACCAGCCAGGGCACTCTGCGGGGCGCTGAGCCCAGTCAGGGGTGAACGGCCTTGTGGCCCAGCTGGCTGCGGTGGAACCGTAGCAGGTGGATCCGGCGGAGTAGGCGGGACCAGGATCTGAGTCGTGGCGGCGCCACGGCTGCATCCCGTTAGCAGCACGATGACGAGCAAGAAGAGCGATAGGGCTCGAAGGGACAATCGCGACAAGACGATGCACTCCTTTCTCGGCCACACGTCATCTGTGTCCATGACCTCCGGTGTCTGGTGTCTGGACTAGCTACAGCATCACTGCCACAATCTTGGGCCATAGTAGCAGCCATGCCACGATCACTGCCACAACGGCAGTCACCAAAACAGCCGCAGCGGCGGCGTTCTTAGCCACCGCTGCGAGGGGGTGAAGATGAGGGCAAGCTAGATCCACCACGGCTTCAAGTGCTGTATTCATCAGCTCCGTAGCCACCACCATCCCCATGGTCAAGGTCAACACGACCCACTCCAGGGCGTTGAGGGACAAGAAGGTGCTGATGGTGGTGACCGCGACCACAGCAACTAGGTGAATACGCAGGTTGCGTTCGCTCTTGACAGCGGCTACAAAGCCCCGAACCGCATAGCAGAAACTTGCCCAAAGACTATGTCGCTGACGTTTGTGGTAGTTCATGAGGAGCTCCTCGTTAGCCTCGCGTCAGCCCTAGGCCGCCGAGAACTGCTTCCTGTTTCTGTTCCATGAGCGCCAACCCGTCATCGTCTTCATCGGTCCCGTGATCGTAGCCAAGCAGATGAAGCATGCCGTGAACGGTCAGGAATGAGAGCTCACGCTCATAGCTGTGGTCATACTCCTGTGCCTGGCGGGCAGCAGTTTCCAGAGAGATGACGATATCACCTAGCAGACGAAAGTCAGGTGCCTGGCCATCATAGTCGATCTCCGCCTCGCCCTCTTCCATGGCAAACGAGAGCACATCGGTGGGGCAGTTCTTGCCACGATATTCTGCGTTGAGCTCCTGCATGTAGGCGTCATCGACCAGCACGACACTAGCCTCCACCTCATCGCTCACGCCCTCGTGCTGCAACGTGGCGGCCGCAACTCTCTTGATGAGCCCCACCAACTCGTCGGTGACGGATCTCTGCTCTTGCTCATTGACGACATAGATCATTTGGTCCGCTCCTTAGTGCCCGTGTCCTCTTTGCTAGGTTGGGCAGTCTCATCCGTGATCTTCGGATATTGAACGCGCTGATGATAAGTGCTAATCAGCATGTTGCTTAGGGTCTGTGCGATCTGCCCCATTTCCTTGAGGGTCAGATCGGCCTCGTCCAATTGACCTTCGGTCAGCCGATCCTGGATCAGCTTCTTGACCAGCGCCTCAATACGGTCGGATGTAGGTTGGCTGAGTGAGCGCACAGCCGCCTCAACACAGTCCGCCAGCATCACAATCGCTGCTTCCTTGGAAGTCGGTCTTGGACCGGGATAACGGTAGTCCTCTTCCTTAGGGTTGGCGTTCTCCGTCTCCTTAGCGCGATGATAGAAATAACTGACCATGGTCGTCCCGTGGTGTTGCTGGATGATGTCGCGAATCTGGTCGGGCAATTTGTGCTCCCTGGCCAACTCTAGGCCCTCTTTGACGTGCTGAGTGATGATCGCAGCACTCAGTGAGGGCTGCAGTACATCATGGGGGTTCTCAGCCAGGACCTGATTCTCGATGAAGTAGACTGGGCGTTTCACTTTGCCCACATCGTGGAAATAGGCCCCGACCCGCGCCAAAAGCGAGTCTGCTCCAATGGCGTCGGCTGCAGCCTCGGCGAGGTTCGCCACCACGATGCTATGATGATAAGTCCCGGGAGCATCGACCAACAACCTTCTCAACAGCGGGTGGTTGGGATTAGAGATCTCCAGCAGTTTGAAGGGGGAGGTGATGGCAAAGCTGCCCTCGAGAAATGGCAGGAAACCGATGGCCAGAACACCGGTCAAGATCCCATTGACCAGTCCCCATAGGCTCGGCAGAAGCCCTGCCCATTGAAAGCCATTTTGGATAGTATTGAGCGCGCCGATGGTCACGGTATTGCTAACCCCGACCAAGATCCCAGCGAAGATTAGATCGGTGCGTTGGTGCACATTGTTCACGCCATAGATGGCGACCACACCACCGATGAGCGCCACAGCTACCACCGACATCTCAAACCCCGTCATGAAGCCGACGAGAATACTTAAGACGATATTCACTAAGATCGCTAGTTTGGCATCCAGCAGCACGGCGACCAGTAATACCCCGGCGGCCACAGGCACCAGATATCCAGACAGACTGATCGTGATCGCCTTGCCGATCAGCAGTGTCAGTAGGAAGACGACCCCCAGCATGAAGAGGTGAGATAGGTTGTCGAAGATCGCCCGGTGGTAGAGCGCCAGATAAAACGCCACCAGCAGGTACAGGCACAAGATCAGGATGGCCAGGCCGCCCACAATACTCATATCGGTCTGCCTGCGCTGCATACCGAGATCCTGCAAGATGGTGATCTCGTGTTCCGTGGCGATCTGCCCCTTGCGGATGATACTCTGCCCTTTGAGTATCTTGACCGTCTCCACCTCATCCATGACCCGCTGCCGCTCTTTTTCCGTAGCTGACTGATTGGGGAAGACATTTGGCCGTAACACTCTAAGCGCCAGATCGCTGGCCAAAGGATAATAGTCACGCCCCGCAAACTTCGCCCCGATATCATTTTGAGCCTGGGTCTTGGCTTGGTTCATATCCTCTTCTTTGATGCCGCGGTCGTAGATCGAGTTCACCGTCTGCAAGACCGTGTTGGCGACCAAGTCAAGATTCTCTGGGGAAATGTTCAGCGCTATCTGTAGCAGTTCCTCAGGGACCTTGATGGCGTTCTCGGGGCTGACCTTGAGCTGTTCCAGTTTGGTCGTCTGTTCGCCTGGAGCCTCTCGAAGCGCCTTAACCTTCTTGATGAACTCGTTGATCTCACGGTTCGCGTTGTCCTTTATCCCCGGACGAACTTCCCAGATGATAGGGATCGTAGCCGCGGATCTCTTCCGCAGCTCGTCGGTAGCGATACGATCGACCGTGGTTCGTGGAGCCTCTATATCCTGAGGGCTGGGCTGACCCACTTCCAAGGAGACGCGTTCCGGTAGAACACTGGGTGCCAGGATCGCCATGGTCGCTGCCATCACAAAGGCCAGGATCACCAATCGCCCCACTAGGGGACTGGTTAACCAGGAGCTTGGCATTCGTTGACGAATGCTTGCCCATGGAGCCATCTCGCCACCCCCATTCCACTGTCTATGCACGCGAGTCGCTATCTTCTGTCGGCTCAGCGCTGAAATGCAATTCGTAGGCTTTTATGATCTTCTGCACTAGGTTATGCCTCACCACATCGCGATCCGTTAGATAGACAAACCCGATACCATCCACATCCTTTAGCACCTGCCTGGCAATATCCAATCCAGAGCTTGTCCCCTTAGGTAGGTCGATCTGAGTGATATCGCCTGTCACAACCATCTTCGAGCCAAAACCCATGCGTGTGAGGAACATCTTCATCTGTTCTTGGGTGGTGTTCTGCGCTTCATCAAGGATGATAAAGGCGTCGTCAAGAGTTCGTCCACGCATATAGGCCAATGGAGCGACCTCGATGATGCCTTTTTCCACATGCCGCTGGAAGGTCTCAAGCCCGATCAGGTCGTAAAGCGCGTCATACAATGGGCGCAGATAGGGATCGACCTTTTCCTGCAGGTCGCCGGGGAGAAAGCCTAGCCTCTCCCCCGCTTCCACCGCCGGGCGGGTGAGAATCAAGCGTTGGACACGCCGCTCCTTGAGGGCGGCTACAGCGGTCGCCATGGCCAGATACGTCTTACCGGTTCCCGCTGGCCCAATGCCAAACACCACATCGTTCTCACGGATGGAGTCAAGGTATCGCTTCTGCCCGATGGTCTTAGGCCGAACCTGTTTGCCCCTCGTCGTGGTGTAGATCACAT
>CAZINL010000132.1:2681-8609 GCA_964540595.1 uncultured Clostridia bacterium | reverse complement strand
TTTCGTTCCATAGGCCCGGTATCCCTGACGATCGATGAGAAAACGGCGCGCTTGCTCGCGCGTGACTGTGACGGTGGCCAAGTAGATCACCTCCTGCAAAGATATGGTAGCACATACTCGTCGAAAATCAAGACAGGCGGGTGCTAGTTCTCTTTTGCCGCAGGCTGCTCTCTACTGTTGCATATGCCACTTTTGGCACGTAAACACTAGAACTGTCTACCCCATGCTCTGGATGGAATGGCAGTCTTGTTGGACTATCTCGGAAGGAGTGATCTTGTGAACCGTTTACCCGTCGGCTCCATCATCCTGGTGGTGGTCAGCGTCTTGATCTACTTTGGCGTAGCACAACGCATCCTGGACCGCATGCGCCTTAACGACAAAACCGCCTTGGCGGTCATCTTGGCCATGTTTATCGGCACCTACATCCCTGACATTCCATTGGGGCGTGCCGTCTCAATCAACGTCGGTGGTGCGGTCATCCCGGTCCTACTTTGTCTCTATCTATTCTTCAAGGCCGATACTGGCAAGGAGAAACTGCGGGCTGTGCTGTCGGCCTTGATCACCGGTGGTGTGGTCTACGGGATCAATCGCTTGATGCCTGGTGATCCACGCGGCAGTTTCCTTGATCCGCTGTATATCCAGGCCATCGTCGCGGGCTTAGTGGCGTATCTTGCGGGTCGTTCACGGCGTTCCGCTTTCATTGGCGGTGTGTTAGGCGTTATCACCGCGGACCTGATCAACCTCTGGGATATGGCCAGGCAGGGTGTGGCTACGACCACCTCGCTAGGCGGGGCTGGTGTTTTCGATGGCGTCGTCATAGCCGGTATTCTTGGGGTCATGCTCGCTGAGCTAATCGGGGAGACACGTGAGCGTTTGCAGGGAGGTCCGGCACCCTTGGGTCCAGGCCGCCACAAAGATCTCAGAGATATCAAAGTTGGCGACGGCGATCAAGATGATCCATCGCCAAGAACGTTCGTCGGTCTACAACCAGAAGATACTCCAGTTCAGCCAGAAGACCGGAAGGAGGAAAGACGCGATGAATAGGCGCCAGAGCCCTTTGGTCATCGCCATTGCCATCATGGCCGTGGTCCTCACCGTTGCCTACAATCAGGGTTGGCTTTCACTGGTCGTTCTAAGCCCTACCTTACCGACCGAGCATATGGGCGGCACATATTACAGTATGGTGGACGGCAGCGGTGTCACCATCATGCAGACCTCATATCCGATGGCGGTTGGTGATCAATACCTCAACGAGGACAATAAGCTCTACGAAGTCGAGCGTGTTGATGGGCAGACCGCTCATGCCCGGTTCGTTGAACAGGTCGATATGAGCCAGTATCTGGCGGGCATTGATCTCGAAGCGGTACAAGCAGCCATGAGCGGGGCAGCCCCGAACCAGGGCACCATTGCTGTCTACTCTACTCACACCGATGAGTCATATATTAAGGGTGACGGCGCCGAGAGCAAGAAGGGCAATGGTGGTATCCTCGACGTGGCTGCGAGCTTTGCCAATGCGCTTAAGCAGAAGGGGTTCAACGTCGTACATTCTACCGCCAAACATGACCCGCATGATGAAGGTGCTTACAATCGCTCACGCCGAACCGTGTCTTCACTCCTCAAGCAACAACCGTTGGCCGTCTTCGATGTCCATCGCGATGCCGCTGTGCCTCCTGAGCAATATGTCGGGCAGGTCAATGGTGAACAGGTAACCAAGGTTCGTCTGGTGGTGGGTCGCCAGAACCCCAAGCGGTCCGTCAATGACGCCTTCGCCAAACAGCTAAAGGCAGTCGGTGACAAGGTGCAACCGGGGTTGATGAAGGGCATCTTCTATGCCCGTGGCAACTATAACCAGGATCTATCCAATAAAGCGATGCTGCTCGAGCTTGGCACTGAGAAGAACAACAAAGATCATGCCGAAAAAGGGATCGCAGCCTTTGCCAACGTCGTCGCCGCTACCCTAGGAGCCCAGACTACTCCTGGTGCACCGGGAGGTACCACCCGGGCTCCGGGAGGTGGAGCCCCCAATGCCCCACGGAACACCGCCTCGCCTGGTGCAGGGCGAGCAGTAGCGACCCTGATCGGCCTGGCAGTCCTTGGTGGCATTGGCTTCTTAGCCATCAGCGCTGGTGGGTTTAAGGAGATGGGTGGCAAGCTTAAGCAACTGGGGAGTTCAGAATTCGCGAGCTTCCTCGGGCGCTTCCGGAAGAAGAAAGGCAATGACTAACGCTACGAAAGTAGTCTACCACTGTTCCACAGGACACTTGTCTGGATGGGCCGCCGCGTTGCATCTCGGCGGCCTGTCTAGCGATCTGAGTGTTCTACAACCGCTGTATGAAAGAGGTTGTGCACGGCGGCTGCCGGGTGAGTTTGTGTGCATCGGTAGCGATGGCTCCGGGCACGAAGTCTACGCTTGGCAGCACGGGCGATCCCTGCGGATCTTTCAGAAGGCGTTCAACTCAATGGACGAGATCTTCGGACTGAACTCAGAGATGATGTTTGTCGGGCTTGAGTTGCCAGGGCTTAGGCGTTTGGGGATGATCGCAATGATGAACGCGTTTACGGCCTATGACGATACGGAGATTCTGCGCTGGGCGCGAGCGGACCTGGAAGCAGCTGTGCGCAACACCATTCAGACCCTAGAGGATAGACTATGAAGATCTTCTATTGTTGTTGGGGGAGTGCTCACACCTCGGTGGTATCGTCACATATCCACTTAGGCATCCTGCCAATCGATCGTCTGGCTCGCTTTGAGGAGATCAATGACCTAAAGATGTATGATCGTACGCCCAACACTGAGATCGGGACGGTCTTTTATGTGGGGGATGACCAGTGGGGTAACCAGATTTACTTCATGGGGTTTGGCCCACAGAAGCTCCTCGTTCGCCAAGGTGTCACCGACTATTTACGACTGCGCGGTATCGATACCCATGATCTACTCTTTGTGGATGCCATTGTCAACGCGACGTGGGTGACCTGCGTTGGAGGCTATCTATCGCGGCGTCTAGGTCTCACATGGATTGGACGACCACTCACGATCCTCGGGATATTGCAGAATTACCGTGCCTTCACCAGACTAGTGCGGTCAGTTTATGATCAGATTGACCGCGTTAAGGTCACTGAAACCGACCTAACCCCTCACGACTAGAGTAGGGTTGACGTGCTGGCAGCACTTCAGTCATAATAGGGTGAAGGGGGATATTTATGGTTAACGCACCTCTTGTAAAAGCTGTTCAACCGGGATCTCTGGCGGCCGCACTCGGCATCTTACCTGGCTGGCGGCTTGTTTCTATCAATGGACAGCCAGTCCAAGACATTCTCGACTACAAAATAGCCATTGCTGAGGAGAGCCTGCGTATACGTTGGCAGCAACAAGATGGCTCTGAAATTGATATGGACTGCAGCAAGTCATTTGACCAGGATCTAGGTATCGAGTTTCTTCACGCTACCCTTGATCGTCCGCATATGTGCGAGAATAACTGTCTCTTTTGTTTCGTGGACCAACTACCGCGGGGCATGCGCAAAACGCTTTATTTCAAAGATGATGATTACCGTCTGTCTTTCTTGGCCGGCAACTACGTCACCCTGACTAATCTGTCTTGGGACGATATGGAGCGGATCGTTCGTCTTCGCCTGTCGCCCCTGTATGTCTCAATACAGGCCTGGGACGCAACAGTTCGACGACAGATGATCAGGCACGAACAAGCGGGAGATCTGAAACAGCAACTTGACTATCTGGTGAGTCATGGCATCGAGTTGCATGCCCAGATCGTTCTTTGCCCTGGTATCAACGATCAAAAGGTACTGCATGAGACGATCACCAAGCTTCACGGATATCACCCATCGGTCGTTTCGTTGGCTGTCGTCCCGGTCGGCTTGACCAAACATCGTCAGCACCTGGCTGAGCTTCGTCCGGTTGATAGGGCAGTCGCTTGTGACGTGATCGATATGGTCGAAGCGCTTGCGGCCGAGTACCTGGCCAAGGACGGAAGCAGGTTTGTCTGGGCTTCGGATGAGTTTTATCTTCGGGCCGATCGCGCGATACCGGACAACAATCATTACGAGGACTATCCCCAGCTAGAAAATGGCGTCGGACTGGTGCGCGAGTTCTGGGTTGGCTGGGAGAGTGTTCAGAAGCGCTTACCCACCGGCGTTCCAGAACCGGTGCGGGCAACATTGATCACCGGTGTCTCCGGCGAGTACGCCCTAAGGCCGATCGTACAGGCCCTGAATCAGATTCAGCAGGTTCAGTTGGAGCTCCGCGTGATCACCAACGAGTTCTTCGGTTCATCGGTGACAGTCACCGGTCTGATCACTGGTCAGGACCTGATCCGACAACTAAACGCCAAGGCCTTCTGTGGCCCAGTGATTATCCCCGACGTGATGTTGCGCGATGGTAAGAATACCTTCCTCGATGATCTGACCATCACCCAGGTACAAGAAGCGATCGCTGCTGAGCTCCACGTGGTCGAGCCGTCGACTCGCAGCTTGGTCAAATTCCTGATGGGAGCGCATCTCAAAAAGAAAGTTATTCAGAGGAGGCGCTGATATGCGCTCACTGGTTGCCATTGTTGGACGTCCCAATGTCGGGAAGTCCACGCTCTTCAACCGCTTCATCCGTCAGCGGTTGGCGATTGTTGAAGACACCCCCGGCATCACCCGTGATCGGCTATATGCTGACGCAGAGTGGCTGGGACGCGAGTTTACCCTTATCGATACCGGCGGTATCGAGATCGAGGGGACAGACGAGATTTTGACCCAGATTCGCAAACAAGCGGAGATCGCCATGGCCGAGGCGGACACGATAATCTTTGTGGTTGATGCCCGGCAAGGGATCACCCCCAGTGACCGCGAGATCGCCGAGATCCTGCGTCGGGCCCAGAAACCAGTGGTTCTAGCGGTCAATAAGGTCGATACTCGTGAGTTGTCCCAAGGCGTCTACGAGTTCTACCAGCTAGGACTGGGGGATCCCATTGAGGTATCGGCTGTCAATGGGCTCAATACAGGCGACCTCCTCGACGCCATTGTTGAAAGGCTGCCTACACAAGAACCAGAACCGTATGAGGATGATACTCTACGCATCTGTTTCATCGGTCGGCCCAATGTCGGCAAGTCTTCGCTGGTCAATGCGGTGCTCGGTGAAGAGCGGGTGATCGTTAGTGATATTCCTGGGACCACCCGCGACGCGGTGGACACGCCCTTCGAACGGGGCGACAAGAAGTATGTCCTGGTCGACACCGCTGGCATGCGGCGCAAGAGCAAGATTTACGAAACCGTCGAGCGCTATAGTGTGATCCGTGCCCTCCGCGCGGTGGAACGCGCCGACGTGGTGATGATGGTTCTGGACGCCTCCCAAGGAGTCACCGACCAGGATAAGAAGATCGCTGGCTACGCGCACGACCGTGGGCGGGCGATGGTGATCGTAGTAAATAAGTGGGACTTGATTGAAAAGGACAACAAGACCACCGATCAGTTTACTAAACTGATCCGCTCTGATCTTGCCTTCCTACAGTACGCTCCTGTGGTCTTCGTATCCGCCAAGACCAAGCAGCGCATTCCGCGCTTGATCGAGCTAGTCGACTATGTCGCCGAACAGCACGCCATGCGTCTGGCCACCAGCACGCTTAATGATCTGCTTCAGGACGCCATTCAGATGAGCCCACCGCCTAGCGACAGGGGACGTCACCTGAAGATTCTCTACATCAGCCAGGTGGAGATCAAGCCACCTACTTTTGTGTTGTTTGTCAATGATCCCGAACTAATGCATTTCTCTTACCAACGCTATCTGGAGAATAAACTACGCGCCACCTACGGCTTCGAAGGAACACCGATCCGCCTATATTTGCGCAAACGATGAGGTGAGTAGACGTGGAAAAGGCATTAAACGGTAAGCAGCAGGCCGACCAGGACCTGCAACAAGGGACGGCTAGA
>CAZINL010000132.1:0-2671 GCA_964540595.1 uncultured Clostridia bacterium | reverse complement strand
GCTCTGGCTAAGCAACTCGCGAGCAACGGTCATGATGTGCTCTTGTGGGTGTTTGAGCCCGAAGTAACCCGAGCAATCAACCAGGACCATGTGAACCCGCTCTATCTCAAAGGGGTCTCACTGCCTGAGAATCTGCGGGCTAGTAGTGATATTGCTCAGGTGCTGCATGGACGAAAGCTAGTCGTCAACGCTTGTGTATCGCAGCATTTGCGTGGTGTCATGCACCAGGCTAGACCACATCTGGACCCGGATGCGGTGGTTATCTCCGCCACCAAGGGGATCGAGCCCGAGACGTATCTGCGCATGAGTCAAGTGGTGGCTGAGGAACTGGGGATCTCATCTGACCGTGTCGCAGCGCTCTCTGGTCCCAACCATGCCGAAGAGGTTAGCCGTGGTGTACCCTCGACCACCGTGGTCGCAGCGGCTCGACGCGAGTTGGCGGAGAGGTTTCAGGACCTCTTTATGTCCTCGAATCTCCGTGTCTACACTAACCCCGACGTGGTCGGGGTAGAGCTCTGTGGGGCTCTAAAGAATATCATCGCTTTGGGAGCGGGTATCGTCGACGGCCTCGGCTTTGGTGACAATACCAAGGCCGCCCTCATGACTAGAGGCTTGACCGAGATGGCCCGCCTGGGGGTGGCTATGGGTGCAGAGGCGTCGACTTTTGCAGGCCTGGCCGGCGTGGGGGATCTCATCGTCACCTGCACCAGTCAACACAGCCGCAACCGCTGGTGCGGCAATGAACTAGGCAAAGGACGCAAGCTGGATGAGATTCTCGCTAGCACCAAGATGGTGGTCGAAGGTGTACGTACCACCGTGGCTGCCCACGCTCTAGGTCAGAAGCTCAACGTGAGCCTACCCATCACCGATGCTATCTACGGGGTGCTCTATGAGGACAAGTCCCCGCAAGAAGGTGTACAGGAACTGATGGGTCGCGTTAGGACTCATGAGATCGAGGATCTGGCCATCAGCAGATGGTTCAGCGACGAGACACCAGACACCAGACATCAGAGATAAGAAGTTAATGGCATCGAATAGGGAACCTGCCGGCTTTGGCAGGTTCTTTTATTTGCATTGTCCGCCATATAATATAGCAACTTGTCAACCCAGGTTGTCATGTTTGCAGCCCCGTCCTCATAGCATTGCATAGGGGGCGAAGGTGCCGCGACGCCTGTGTACCTTTAGCCATAATCCTAAGCCCATGTAGGGAGGGAGAGTCGAGGATGGAAAAATTCGATCTGTTCAAGGACCTGACCGAACGGACGGGCGGCGACATATACCTGGGCGTGGTCGGCCCTGTTCGCACCGGCAAGTCTACTTTCATCAAGCGGTTCATGGAACTCTTGGTTCTGCCTAACATTGGTGACGCCAACGCGAGGCAGCGCGCCGTAGATCAACTGCCACAGAGTGGCACCGGAAAGACCATCATGACCACTGAGCCCAAGTTCATCCCAGAGGACGCTGTGACCGTCAAGCTCAATGACAATATTCAGTTCCAGGTCCGCATGGTAGACTGCGTCGGTTACGCCGTCCCTGGAGCACTCGGCTACCAAGAAGACGACGGTCCACGCATGGTGCTGACCCCATGGTTCGAGGAAGAGATCCCCTTCGAGGAAGCCGCTGAGGTAGGAACCCGCAAAGTCATTGCTGACCACAGCACCATTGGCCTGGTGGTGACCACTGACGGCACGGTTACAGACCTCCCGCGCAGCAACTATGTGGCTGCGGAAGAGCGGGTAATCAGCGAACTGAAGGAGCTGCGCAAGCCCTTTGTCATCGTACTCAATACGGCTCGCCCCTTCGCACCTGAGACCGTCACCCTAAAGGATGACCTTGAAACCCGTTACGACCTGCCTGTCATCCCAGTCAACGTCCAAGAGATGACAGTGGAAGATATCAGTGCCATCATGCACGAAGTCCTGTTTGAGTTCCCCATCCGAGAGCTGTCGGTGAACATGCCAAAGTGGATCATGGAGCTGCCCAACAATCATTGGCTACGAAGCAAATATGATAATGCCGTCACTAGCGCCAAGTCCGAAGTCAAACGCCTGCGCGATGTGGATGGTCTCGTCTCAGCGCTCGGGATCTTCGAGTTTGTTGAGGACGTAGCACTGCAGTCTATGGATCTGGGCGCTGGCGTAGCAGTCGTAGCCATGGCGGCACCCCATGAACTCTTCTATCAGATCTTGTCTGAACAAGCCGGCACAGATATGAGACTACCCGAAGAGATTATGCGCAATGTCCGTCAGATGGCCCTCGCGAAACGCGAGTATGACAAGATCGCCGATGCCCTGGATGCTGTCAGCGAGACAGGATACGGCATTGTGCCGCCCAGCCTATCCGAGATGGTCCTTGAAGAGCCAGAGATCATTAGGCAGGGGAACCGCTTCGGCGTCCGTCTCAAAGCGAGTGCACCCTCGTTCCACTTTGTCCGCGTCGATGTGGAGTCCGAGGTGACCCCGATCGTTGGAACCGAAAAGCAGAGCGAAGAGCTGGTGAAGTACCTGCTGGATGAGTTTGAGGCTGACCCGCAAAAACTCTGGCAGTCTAACTTGTTCGGTAAATCGCTCCATACATTAGTGAGCGAGGGGATCCAGAACAAGCTTTACAAGATGCCTCCCAATGCTCAGGAGAAGCTGCAGCAGACCTTGCAACGCATCGTCAACGAGGG
>CAZINL010000131.1:0-8640 GCA_964540595.1 uncultured Clostridia bacterium | reverse complement strand
CGAGTGAGACGCCGTCGAGAGGGGGGCAGAGCCCCCCTACGAAGCGCCGTAAGGCGCCCTGGGAGAGTAGCCACCGCGGGGCGTAAATCGGTTTCTGTTCTGAAAAACTCAACAAGCAAATGCGCCCGCATACTTAGCGCCGCAAGGCGCCCTGGGAGAGTAAGACACCGCGGGACAAGAAAAGCACCACTCTTTTGAGTGGTGTTTTTTGTTTTGTTTTCTACACCCACCGATCCTCGTGCACAACATACGGACTACTGTCATACGCCCGATACTTGACGCGCTCATCCCCAGCCAGCATGACCTTGGCTCGTTCCTTGATCGTCGGATGGGTGATCATCGACAACACCGTATCCGGCTCGAACCATCCCACATCCAAGCTCTCGCTGCTGGTCCTCAACTTGCCACTCTCATACATCCCAACAAAATCCACCAGGACTTTGGTCGGAACGGGACTCACACCGTCATACTGGATACCACTCTTGACACTGGAATAGAGGCCAACCATGCGATCAATCGTTGCGGCGACACCCGCCTCTTCCTCAATCTCACGAATCACGGCTTCGATCAGGTTCTCGCCTACTTCCACCTGTCCGCCGGGAAACTCCCAGCCTCGCCGCGGATGCTTCAAAAGTAATACCTGACCCTGACTATTCCGAACCAGGCAGGCTACCGCCACAATGTGCGTCGGGAAAATCACACCATCACCTCTACAACCACGTTTTTTGAGAAATAGTGACAGACTACTATTTCAAGATTCCCGTTACCAATTGCGATTACTCACAGTTACCTACTTGTGTACAAGAACCAAAACGTCTTTCCATTCAGAAGTACCGTCTGATCCGACTTTCCTGATCCTTTGACTGTGCCTTTCGATTGTTACATTAAATTAAAATCTCGTAACGAATTAGGCCTTGTTCAGCGTTGCGGCCTCAGGGTATCCTACAGGTAGTATCCATGGCAGATGGCCAAATTAAGTAAGGAGGTATTGATCTTGTTAAAGAAGCAACGCGTATCCCTGCTCCTTGTTTTGACGATCGCCTTGCTGGCTGGTTGCGCCGCTCAGCCAGGGCTACAGAACCAGTTGGCCGAGAAGGATGGGCGCATCTCTGCCCTAGAAGATCAGGTCGCCAAGTGGCAGACGCTATCCGAGGCGCAGGGGCCATTGTTGCCTGCCCTGAGAACCATTGCACTACTCAAGAATCAGGATCTGGCAGCACTGTCCGCTCTCGTACATCCCACCAAGGGGCTACGATTCACACCTTACCCCTACGTTGACGTAAAGAAGGACAAGGTCTTCACGGCGCAGCAAGTGGCCGGGCTGGCGGCCGATACTACTGTCTACCAATGGGGCATTTACGACGGTAAAGGAGATCCGATCGAACTTACCTACAGCAACTACTATAAGCGGTTCATTTATGACTATGATTTTCTTACTGCACCGATGGTCGGCAAAAACCGCGCCATCAGCACTGGGAACACCATCGATAATGTGAAGCAGGCCTACCCAAATGGCCAGTTTGTCGAGTTTTACTTCCCGGGTTTTGATCCCCAATATGGAGGCATCGACTGGAGCAGCCTAAAGCTGGTGTTTGAGCAACAGGATGGCACCTGGTACCTGGTCGGGATCATACATGGCCAGTGGACAATCTAGAGTGGGCAGGCCCTCAGCAGCTCTAGTGTGAGCGGATCTCTTCATCGGCTCCTAAGTCTTTCTGCCTCTCCGACGAAGCTCACGGCATCTTTGGGCGAGAAAAGGTATTTTCCGTTGCTGGTCTCGACCAAGACCAACTGCCGGTTGAGGTCATCGATATAGGACTTGACCTCGCCTAAGCCCTCAGCGTTGAATGACCCGATACGGGTAACCGCGCCATCAAGGCCATTGATCTTCTTCAGCTGGGGCTTGTTGGCAAGCGCCTCTACTTTTTGAACAGTGGGCCAATCCAAGGTTCTGTTTTCCGCTGGCATGAGAACCGCCCCCTTATGCTGAACCCTGATTCCCTGGGCACCCAGCATCACCTCTAGGTCCAGCTTGGTGGTAAACGCGCTGAACACCGCTAGCCCGATCAGGAACAAAATCAACATCGTCATGCCAAAGGCGATCCGGTTCATCAGCTGTTGTTTGGTCATGGCTCTCCTCCTCACTACCACATTGGAACGGGCCTAGATAACCATTATATGTCTAGCTACCAATTAGTACGTACAGCACACAATTTGTTCCTGCTCCTCAGAGCAAAGGGACCGTTCAGGTGAACGGTCCCTTTTCCCATATCACCCGTTATTCGCCGGCTTACTTCAACCCGTTGAGCTCAAAGCTAAACTTGAACGGCTCGCCCTTCTTGGGTGCGACGACCACGTCGATCGGTTTGGCTGCATCGAGCGCCTCGGTGTCGAAGCGTGCTTCAAAGCACGCGATGTACTCCGATTTATCGTCGGCGATCAGATAGCTGATGCCAGTGACCAGTTTGCCTTCGATGGTGCGCTCCCCTTGCTTCAAGGTTACCTTGACGTCTTTCAAGAAGTCGGCCTGCTTGCCATTGAGCTCAAACTGGATCTCGATGGCTCCGCGGATCTTCTGCGCCATCTCCCGTTCAAAGCGTTTGGCTACATTGAAGCCCTGCTCAGTCATGGACATCACTCGACGCGCGATATACAGGTATTCGGTAAACAAGACCGCGCGGTCGTGTTTGCCATCGAAATAACCGTCGCTAAGATCTGCCCAACCATCGGCCAGCGCTCGTCCGAAATTGGCGGCTTCATCGATCTGACTGTCGGTGAGGTTGATCATGATCCCGGATTGTTCTTCGATCTCTTCATCTACGGTCTCGGCGTCCGCCTTAAGGTCGTGATACGAAGCCAACTTGACCTTGACGGTGAAGGTCTTGTTGCCACGCTTCAGCCCTAGCGTCACCTCATCGCCAGGTTGCTTGGTGTGCAGGAACGAGTAGACGTCGTCGACCAGGCTCATCTTCTGCCCATCGATGGTGACCAGGCGGTCGCCACTTTGGACGGCAGTCGCTCCCAGCGGCCCATCGGCGATCGAATGAATGATCTCTACCCCTTGGTTCGAGGGTACTCCATAGCGTGCTTCCCAGCCTTCATCAAGGAAAAGGCCCAAGACGGCTCGTTCGATCTTGCCCTCTTCGATCAGTAGGTCGGCTATCTCCGTGAATACGCTAGTGGGAATGGCAAAGCTAAGACCTTCTACTGAGGTATCCACCATCTTAGAGTTGATCAGCCCGATCACCTCACCGCTGGCGTTGACCAGCGGACCGCCACTATTGCCAGGGTTCACTGCGGCATCGACCTGCAGCGATGGGTAACCAGATCCCAGACGGCGGTCGATACCGGAGAGGATACCGGTGGTGACCGTGTTGCCCAAACGGAACCCCATGGGGTTACCAATGGCGATCACTGGGGTGCCGACCTGCAGGGCATCCGACTTGGCGATGGTCAACGCCTTTAGCTCCTTGGTGTTGGTCTTGATGATCGCGATGTCCGAGATGTCGTCGGCTGCGATATCGGCTAACTTGACTGATTCGAGCGAGCCATCGTGAAACAGAATCTTGACCTCGGTAGCGTCTTTGACCACGTGCGCGTTGGTGATGATCACGCCGTTCTGGAGAACGAAGCCAGTACCAAAACTATTGGGGTCTTCATCAACCAAAGCAACAATTCCGACCACCGATGGGCTGACGCTTGCTGCGACACGCTGGACTGTGTTGGCTGCACCGGTGACGGTAAAGAGGTCCATGGCAGGGGTAATACCGGAAAACAGTACGGCAATGGTAACAATGACGGCGCAGACTAGTTGATGACGTCGCATAGAAACGCCCCCCTTCAAAGATGAATATCAGTTTCGCCTTGAGGCAGCATTATTCCTTTCCTGTGTTTCCCGTTTATCCCAAGTTGGTGCTGGTACTCGCGGCCTGCGGCGGGCAAGCTATACTCACAGTCCACAGACCAAAGGTCGAGGCCCAGAGTGAGGACGGGGAAGTAAGTGGGCAAACAAGCTCACGATCAAGGGGGATTGGTGTGAACGATCTATCAGTCATCCAGCAGGCGGTAGCGGGCGAAGCGAGCCTCTACGATCAGGCTGCCGCCATTCTTCTCTCAGACGCCATGGAGATCGTGACGAGCTATGGTCCGGAGCGGCTTTCATGGCAGGAGACGCTATGGGCAGCCCAATTGGCCATGGAAGAGGTGTTTGCGTTCGACGCCATGGCCCTCACCGAGGATGGCTTACATACAGCCATGAGCCAGAAGATCCTGCGCATCATGAATGGGCTCGACTGCGAACAGCTGGATGGACTGAGTAGACGGCCTGACGCCTATGTAAATCGGGTGTTTGGGATGGAGTAAGGGGACGGGGAGTCCACAGATCACAGACCACAGACCACAGACCACAGTGCGGACGGAGAGTTCACAAGTCCACAAGCTAACAAGGAGTTGACGATCGATGACCGATCATATGAACAATGAACAATATCGCAAGGCCTGCCGTTACCGAGTGCAGGAGACGCTGGAGGGCCTGGCTGGAGTCTGGCATGTTCCTGATGAGCAGATCACTCCAGAGCTGCTTGCGGAGAGCTTGGACTGGCTGGAGCGCACCGTGGACGAGCTCAAGTATTTTCGTGAGAAGATCGCGACTACTGAGGAGGGTCCGGCGAAGCCGGGAGCGATTCCATGACGAGTCACCGGGCCACCAAGGCATCAGGCACCATGTAGTCCGAGGAACTCACAGGCCGTGTAGGGGTCGATCGGGACCGACCCTGGATGGGTGTCTCGGCACCCCGACTTTCTGTACCGGAAAAGGATTACCGCCCCTGGGGGCGAAGTAGTTTGCAAACAGCATGAGGGAGATGGAGTCATGATTAAGCTGCTGAAGAACGCGATGCTCTACGGCCCCGAAGCCATGGGCAAGCAGGATGTAATTATCCTAGGTAACAAGATCGGCCATATTGCCCCGGAGATTCCTGTGCCCCAAGGAGTGGGCGAGGTCGAGGTCATTGACTGCGCCGGCAAGGCCGTCACTCCTGGTTTCATTGACTGGCACGTGCATATCACGGGCGGCGGCGGTGAGGGTGGCCCCACTACCCGTACGCCGGAGATCACCTTAAGCAAGATTACTCGTTATGGTGTAACCACCGTCGTGGGCTGCCTGGGAACTGACGGTACTACTCGCAGCATGGAAGCGCTGCTGGCTAAGGCTCGGGCTTTGGAGATCGAGGGGATTACCACCTTTATCTACACCGGTGCCTATGAGGTCCCCACCCGCACCATCAGTGGCAACGTTCGCAATGACGTCATCTTGATCGACAAGGTGATCGGTGTCGGCGAGTTGGCGATATCCGACCACCGCTCCTCTCATCCCATGGAGGCTGAGATTGGCCGCTATGCAGCCGAAGCTCGAGTGGGCGGTCTCTTAGGCGGCAAGCCTGGACTCTGTCACTTCCACGTGGGTCCCGGTCGCGCTGGCATCCAACCAGTCTTTGACCTGCTCGAACACAGCGATATCCCCATCAGCCAATTCCTACCCACCCATATGGGTCGCAGCTCGGCTTTGATCGCACAGGGTGTACGCTTTGCCAAGATGGGTGGCCAGATCGACTTCACCGCCGGTGGCAAGGTGGTCGCCAATGTCCTAGAGGCGCTCAACGGCGGTGCTCCCCTAGAACGCGTCACGATCAGCTCCGATGGCAACGGCAGCATGCCCAAGTTCGATGCTGCTGGCAATCTGATCGGGCTTGGCGTAGGTTCGATCAAGACCGTCTATGATGCCTTCCTCGGTCTGATGCAGGCCGGACTGACCGTCTCACAGACTCTGCAGATCGTCAGCGCCAACCAGGCGCGCGTCATGCTGCTCAAGGACCGTAAGGGTTGCCTCAAGCCCGGCGCCGACGCTGACTTGATCGTCTTCGGCGACGGCTGGCAGGTCGACCAAGTCTGGGCCAAGGGTCGTAAGATGGTGGCAGGCGGCGAGCCAATCGTCTGGGGCACGTTTGAACAGGATATCGCGGCGGATGACGAGTGATTTGCCGAGTCCACAAGTCCATAAGTAGAGCCTCTGGAGCTAGCGTCTGAACTGGTTACATTTGCACCAACCTCGCTTGTTGACTCACAAGCTGTGCTCTGCTAAAATAACTTCTGTGACTAAAAGCTATCAAGTTTGCGTTCCACAATAGCTCAACGGTAGAGCAACCGGCTGTTAACCGGTAGGTTGTAGGTTCGAATCCTACTTGTGGAGCCAGTTTAGGACCGCCGCATTTTGCGGCGGTTTTGTTTTGATTCTGTCGGGCAGCACGGAGGAATCATCGCCTAGATCGGGAATTACCACGATCTTGGGGAACTGGCTCTATGCCAGTTCTCTTTTTGTTATGATATGGATGAAGTAGTAAGTCACGATACCACCGTCAATACTCATGTAGTGATGAAGCACGGACTTCAGCTTGGCATTACCTAATGCTAGCCAATCAACCGCTCATCCTCTGTCACAATTGTCTCTCGTGCCCAGTACGGGGCACTGCCGACATCGCACCTAGCCGGTGCTAATTGTGACTACGGTGAGCGTGGGCATGTTGCTTCGCAGCCACGCCCGGCCTGATGGCTGATGGCTACTTGCTTTTCGATGAAGGTAGGACGATAACGGCATGGATGAACGGCTGATCGCGAGGTGCGCCGCTGGGGATCAACAGGCCTTTGCCTTATTGGTCTCCCACTACCAAACACAAGTGTATAACTTGGCGTGGCGCTACCTGGGCGAGGCCGAGGATGCCAAAGATGCAACGCAAGAGGCCTTCATCAAGGTCTACCACGCCTTACCAAAGTATCAAGGGCAGGCGAAGTTTAGCACCTGGCTCTACCGCATCGTCGCCAATACCTGTATCGATCACCTGCGCCGACGGCGTCCCTATCTATCTTTAGACGCACCGCGTTCGGACGATGATGAGAGCGGGTGGGATTTGGCTTCCGACGAACCGAGCCCCGAGCAACAGATCGAACGTCAAGAGTTGCGTGCGCTGGTGCAGAGTCAGGTGGAGGACCTGCCGCCGAAGTATCGGATGGTGGTGACGCTCTACCACCTGCAGGGGATGACCTACCAAGAGATAGCGCAGGTTCTGGACCTACCAGTGCGCACCGTGGAGACCCAACTATATCGTGCCAAAGGCATGCTGCGCGAGCGGCTGCGAGCTTATCTGTAGGGGGTGGTAGCGATGATGGAGTGTGAGCATCTTCGATCGAGACTAGGCTCCTATCTGGCACATGAACTGCCATTGGACGAACGCAGTCTGGTTCGTCAGCACCTAGATCAATGCACCCGATGCCAGGATGAACTGGCCACCCTTGAAAAGCTCGATCAACTCCTCGATCTTCAACCTGTGCTCGTACCCCCGGTCGAGCTGAGCGCATCAATCATGGCAGTTATCGCTCAACCTGAGGTGGAAAAAGCCAAGGACCTCACGGTCAGGCAGGTGCTGGTCTGGGGGACGACGCTGACGGCAGGCCTGCTCCTGGTACTGCTACCTCTAGCGGCATGGTGGTGGCAAGCTCGCACGGGTCTGACACTCGTAGAGAGTCTCACCATCTGGCGCGGCGCATCTGCCTCTGGGGTCGCGGGTGCAAAAGGATTGTGGTCCTGGCTATTGGTGGTGCGAGAATGGCTGCTGAGCTCACCCCAGCTGCTGGCCAACTGGCTGCAGGGCCGCGGGGGCATATGGGCTGACTTTTACGGCAGACACGTGCTGCAGATCGGATTGGCTGCTGTGGTGACGGTTATTACCGCGGTCGCTTCTCTTTTGATGTTGAAGCGCTGGACGGACCGATGGGACGAAGGGATGGAAATGGTGCGGCGGAGCCGCAGTAATTAAGGATGCGGATCGTTGCTTCGCAGCCGACCGCGGAAGGGGTGGAGAAACTGATGATGAGTCAGCAGCTTCGTAAGTTGACCGTATTGAGTCTGCTGGTCTTTCTCATGCTTAGCGGGCAGGTGCTGGCCGAGCCGGAGAACAGGCTTATGCAGTACTCGAGCCAGAAGCTCTCGGAACTGCGTGTGGAAGGACAGAGTATCCAGCTGACCAACTGCGAGGTCGCGGGACCGGTCGTCGCTGACATGGTGGTCATGCGCGGTGGCAGCAAAGTCTATGGTCAGATAACTACCAAACGACTGGATGCCTCCTCTGGCAGCGCTCGCGGTGGGATCAAGGCGGACTCGATCTCGCTGGTGGCGACCGAGGTTATTGGCAATGTCGAGACACGCGATATCGTCGTTGGACGTGGCAGCAAGATCACCGGCAATATCATCGCCCCCAATGGTGCGGTGGTGATTGAAGAGGGTGCAGAAGTGCTTGGCAACGTTGAGGCGAGCCGACTGAGCCTCGGCGTTGGCGCGGTGGTACGTGGCTCGGCCAAAACGGATACGGGTGGGATTACCTTTGGTCCGGGGGCAAGAATTACCGGCAGGATCACGGGTCCTACCGAGGGGATCGCGCTGGTCTTTCCCGAAGAGAGGAGCTCGTTAGGTGCAGGCTCAGAGCTCCGTGTTAGCGGGGGACCGCAGATTGTCTACCGTGATCGTCCAGCCACTCTAAGTACAGCCATCGGCCTGTGGTTGCCAGTGCTGTTCGGCATGCTCTCGCTCTG
>CAZINL010000130.1:8440-8789 GCA_964540595.1 uncultured Clostridia bacterium | reverse complement strand
AAATAACCAAGGAGGAAGAGAGATGGAGAACACGCCGATGGTAACTTCTCCGGCCATGCGTAAGTTCGATAAGGTGAACGAGATCGTGGCCAAGTATGGTGCCAAAGAGTCATACCTGATCGCCATCCTACAAGAGGTCCAAGAGGAGTACCGTTATCTGCCCGAAGAGATTCTCACCTATCTGGCCATGGCCATGGGGATCTCGCCAGCGACGGTCTATGGTGTGGCCACATTCTACTCCCAGTTCTCACTGGAGCCTAAAGGGAAATTCGTGATCCGCGTCTGTGATGGTACCGCGTGTCATGTACGCCACTCCATGCCGGTTCTCGATGCCATTCGCAAGCGCCTA
>CAZINL010000130.1:0-8430 GCA_964540595.1 uncultured Clostridia bacterium | reverse complement strand
CCTAGCCCTAGCCGAAGGCAAGCGTACCACCGCCGATATGAAGTTCACTGTGGAGACGGTCTCCTGCCTAGGAGCCTGTGGTCTCGCCCCTGTCATCATGATCAATGATCAGGTTTACGGACAGATGACCCCCGAGGCCATTACCCTCATTCTCGACAAACTGATCCAAGAGGAGGGTGACAACTAATGATCGCCAATCGCGAAGCTCTCACCGCCCTACAAAACAAGCTTCAGGATGCCCAGAAGCGTATTAAGACCCGCATCTTGATCTGTGGTGGCACCGGCTGCGTGGCCAACGGTTCACTTAAGGTCTTTGAGGAAATGAAGCGTCTGGTCAAAGCGAAGAATGCCTATGTTGATGTTGATCTGCTCTTGGAAGGACAGGAAGGGGTCGCAGTAGCCCATAGCGGCTGCCATGGCTTCTGTGAGATGGGGCCCCTGGTCCGCATCGAACCCGCCGATATTCTCTACACGAAGGTGAAGTTTGAGGACGCTGAGGAGATCATCCAGTCCGTCATCGACGGTCATATCATTGATCGCCTGGTCTACAGACATCCCGTCAGCGGCGAGAGCTACGTCAAGGAACATGATATTCCCTTCTACAAAAAGCAGACACGGGTGGGCTTGGCTCATTGTGGCCATGTCGATCCCGATGATATCCGCGAATACATCGCCGATAGTGGTTATCAAGCCTTAGCTAAGTCCATCGAGATGGGGCCGGACGGAGTAACCAACGAAATCATCGAATCAGGCTTGCGTGGACGTGGCGGCGGTGGTTTCCCGACTGGACGGAAATGGATGTTTGCTAAGAACGCCGTAGGCGATAAGAAATACATCGTCTGTAATGGTGACGAGGGAGATCCAGGGGCCTTTATGGACCGCTCTGTCATGGAAGGCGACCCCCACCGCATTATCGAGGCTATGATGATCGCGGGCCTAGCCATCGGTGCCGATGAAGGCTATATCTACGTTCGTGCCGAGTACCCACTGGCAGTCAAACGCCTGCGCAACGCCATTCGTCAGGCGGAAGAGCATGGTTTGCTCGGCAAGGGGATCCTAGGCTCCAACTTCAGCTTCACTCTGCATATCAAAGAAGGTGCTGGCGCATTTGTCTGTGGCGAGGAGACAGCTCTGATTGCCTCTATTGAGGGACAGCGCGGCATGCCTCGCCCCAAACCACCCTTCCCGGCCAATAGCGGGCTGTGGGGTAAGCCGACCATCATCAACAACGTCGAAACCCTGGCCAACATTCCGCCGATCATCCTCAAGGGGGCACAGTGGTTTAGGAGCCGTGGTACCGAACGCAGCCCAGGAACCAAGACTTTTGCCCTCACCGGTCAGGTTGGCAACACCGGCCTGATCGAGGTGCCAATGGGTACGACCTTGCGGGAAGTTGTCTTCGACATCGGCGGCGGCATTCGCGGCGGCGGTAAGTTCAAAGCGGTGCAGATCGGCGGACCATCAGGTGGCTGCCTAACCGAAGAACATCTCGATCTCCCTCTCGACTTTGACTCTCTCGCCTCAGTCGGCGCCATGATCGGCTCCGGTGGCCTAGTGGTGATGGATGAGAGCACCTGTATCGTGGAGGTCGCTCGCTTCTTCATGAACTTCACCCAAAACGAGTCCTGCGGCAAATGTGTCCCTTGCCGTGAAGGCACGAAACGGATGCTCGAGGGCATGCAGCGGATTGTTAAGGGACAGGGGAGCATGGAAGAGCTGGAACTGATGGGAGAACTAGCTCAGGTAATCAAAGACAGCTCGCTCTGCGGACTAGGCAAGACCGCTCCGAACCCGATCCTGACGACGCTCAAGTACTTCCGTGAGGAGTACGAGGCGCATATCCTCGACAAGCGCTGTCCGGCAGGTGTCTGCAAGGCCCTCAAGAGGATCACCATCATTGCAGACAAGTGCAAGGGTTGCACCAAGTGCTCACGCGTCTGCCCAGTCTCCGCGATCAGTGGTGAGGTCAAGAAGGCTCACGCGATCGATGCCGAGAAGTGCATCAAGTGTGGCGCTTGTCTCTCATCCTGCCCGTTCAAAGCCATCGAGGAGGTATAACAGCATGAGTAAGGTAATCGTCGACGGCGTCCCAGTGTCGCTGAACGATGAGAAGAATATTCTCGAAGTCGTCCGCAAGGCCGGGGTGGAGCTGCCCACATTCTGCTATCACTCCGAACTGAGCGTCTATGGTGCCTGCCGTATGTGCGTGGTGGAGGTCGAGAAGATGGGCCTCGTGGCCGCCTGCTCGACTCCGCCGACCGCTGGCATGGTCATCAACACGAATACCGCCCGCACCCGCAAGGTGCGCAAGATGGTCATCGAACTGCTGTTGGCCAATCACGACCGCGAGTGCACTACCTGCGTCAAGAGCGGCGACTGCAAGCTGCAGGATCTCGCTGTGGGCTTGGGTGTTCGTCAGGTCCGCTTTGGCGAACGTGACCAGAAGCTTCCCATCGATACCACCCACACCGCCCTGGTGCGCGATCCCAACAAGTGCATTCTCTGCGGTGACTGCGTCCGTATGTGCAAGGAGGTTCAGGGGATCGGTATCCTGGACTTCGCTAACCGCGGCTCCAATGTCGTGGTGACTCCTGCCTTCGGCAAGGGAATGGGCGAAGTGGACTGCATCTCTTGCGGGCAGTGTGCCTCGGTCTGCCCGACCGGTGCACTGACTATCAAGTCCGACGTGCCGAAGGCTTGGAAGTCCTTGGGTGATCAGTCCAAGACCGTCGTGGCACAGATCGCTCCTGCTGTTCGGGTTGCCTTGGGCGAGGCCTTTGGTCTTAAGCCTGGTCAGATCACCACTGGCAAGATTGTGGCTGCACTGAAGAAGATGGGTTTTGACAAGGTCTTTGATACTGTCCAGACAGCTGACCTGACCATCTTTGAAGAGAGTCACGAATTTATCGGACGCCTGACTAAGGGAGAGCACCTGCCACACTTCACATCGTGCTGTCCGGGGTGGGTGAAATACGCTGAGCAGTATCATCCCGAACTGCTTGACAACCTCTCTACCTGTCGCTCGCCGCAGCAGATGTTTGGCTCCATCCTCAAGAAGTTCTACGCTAAGGAGCTCGGTATTGCCGCAGCGGACATGGTCGTGGTCTCGATCATGCCATGCACCGCGAAGAAGGGCGAGGCCAAACGCCCCGAGTTCACCACCGATGGGGTTCCCGATGTCGATATCGTCCTCACCACGCAAGAACTGATCAGCATGATCAAAGAGTGTGGGATCGCCTTCGATCAGCTCGAAGTGGAGTCGCTTGACATGCCTCATGGCTTTGGCACGGGTGCTGGTGTGATCTTCGGCGCCACCGGCGGTGTGGCCGAAGCGACGCTGCGCTATGCCTACGAGGCCGTTACCAAGAAACCGCTCGATCATGTGAACTTTGATGCCGTTCGCGGCATGGAAGGAATCAAAGAGGCGACGATCGATCTTGATGGCATTCAGGTCAAGGTTGCTGTGGTCCATGGTTTAGCCCGCACCAATGCGTTGATCCAGAAGATCCAAGATGGCGAGGCCGAGTATCATATCATTGAAGTGATGGCTTGTCCCGGCGGTTGTGTTGGTGGCGGTGGGCAGCCGGTCTGCCACACGGATTGCCGTAGCGCCCGTGCCAAAGGGCTCTACGACGCCGATAAGGCCAGCACTATCCGTAAGTCGCAAGACAACCCCGTCGTCCAAGGCTTCTATAAAAAGTGGCTGGGCGAACCCAACAGCCACGTAGCGCACGAGGTGCTTCATACCCACTACCATCATCAGCGCCGCATCTCCGGCGAGGATATCGAGGTGGTCAAGGCACCCGCCGCGCCTGTCAGTGTCGCGGTCTGCGTCGGGACCAACTGTTACCTCAAAGGCGCCTATGACACCCTGACCAAGGTCTCTCATCTGGTGGGAGCGCAGGGCCTCTCTGATAAGGTCAAGGTCGACGCCACATTCTGCTGCGAGTCCTGTGCGGGTGGTCCCTGTGTGCAGGTTAACGGGCAGACGCTGGGCGGCATGACCCCGGACAAGGTAGACCAGTTGTTCAAAGATCACATCCTTCCTAAGTTGCGTTGAGCGCAATTTCAGATTACAATAGTAGGGAGATACGGGTGCCTCGTATACGAGGCACCCTCTTTTCCAATCTAGCAACCGCTTGGTTTCTGGATGTGGGGTATTGGAGGTTGGTTACATGAGTGAGATGATTGATATCCCGCGCCCCACGTTGGAGAGGCTGCCTCGCTACTATCGTTGTCTCTGCTTGGCGAAGGAACGGGATCAGAAGACGATCTCGTCCGATGAAATCGGACGTGAGGTCGGTGTCAACGTTGTCCAAGTCCGCAAAGACCTCGCTTACTTCGGTGAGTTTGGGCGTCCGGGAGTCGGTTACGATGTCGATACGTTGATGCGTGAGTTGGAGCGGCTACTAGGTCTCCAGACTCCTACTGAAGCTGTTTTGGTCGGTGCGGGTCGTTTGGGAAGAGCCATCGCCAATTATCCCGGCTTTGGACGCTACAGCCTGCGCATTATTGCGCTGTTCGATAACGATCCGCAAAGAATTGGCACACGTGTGGGTGAAGCCCAGGTCTTTTCGCTGGATAAGCTGCCGCAGATTGTTCGCCGCCTCGGGGTCGAGCTCGGCATCATCTGCGTGCCGCGCGAGCCTGCTCAAGCTACGGCTGAGCTACTCGTAGCCAATGGGGTCAAGGCCATCTGGAATTTTGCTCCCACTACCCTCAAACTTCCCAAAGAGATTGCTGTCCGCAATGAAGACTTGGCGGTGGGGCTGGCGACTCTCTGTCACCATCTCAACAAAGATCAGCTGGAATTGAAAAAGAAGTAGAAGAAGTAGTAGCAGAAGACGAAGAAGTACAGGAAGACGGAGACAGAACTCTTAGTTTCATACTCTCAGTTTCACGGTGTGACGGCAAAGGGAAGGCTGGCGGGAATCGCCAGCCTTTCCTTTTTGCCAGTTTGACCGTCATCTGGCACCGCCTCTCTGGCCGCCGTCTGAGGGTGTATAGAGGTGTATGGTGGAAGCAATTGGCGATACTAGCACTAATATGATAACTTGTCATCAGCCATCTGCTCGCCCAACGGAAACAGTGGTATAAATGCCTGTATACACGGAGGAACGCCCGGCCGCGAGTGCCAATCCCATCAGGGTCAGGGCCACCTTTTATCGCCACCGAGCAGGAATCCAGCCTCACCCTGATGAAGCTAATGTATCGTTCGGCGCGGTCATGAATGGCGGAGAGCAAATGGAGGAGACCCCGATGAAGTTAGGCCAACTGATCAAGACCCTGCCCATGAAGAGGATAGAAGGCTGGGTTGACTGTGAGATTGATGCCATCACCGCCGACTCGCGTCAGGTCAAGCCGGGCACGCTCTTTGTGGCCATCTGTGGCCTGACGGTGGATGGACATCGCTTTGTGCCTCAGGCCGTGGCCCAGGGAGCCGTAGCGGTGGTCACCAACCACGTCGTGGAGGGATGTCACTGTCCGCAGGTGATCGTAAGGAATACGCAGGAGGCCCTGCCGTTTTTAGCAGCGCGCTTTTACGGCGATCCTACCCAGAAGATGCGCATGATCGGCATCACTGGGACCAAAGGGAAAACGACGACCAGTTTCTTAGTTGACTATCTGCTTAACACCCAGCAGCGCGAGACGGCGTTGGTGGGGACCGTGCAGATGCGCATCGGCAAAAGAGTCATCCCATCGAAGATGACGACCCCCGATGCCGTCACACTGCAGCGCTTCTTCGCCGATGCGGCTGCAGCCGGCGTTGGTCATGTGGTGATGGAGGTCTCCTCACACGCCTTGGTGCAGCGGCGGGTGGGGGGGTGCAGCTTTGATACAGGGGTCTTCACCAATCTTAGTCACGACCACCTTGATTTCCACGGGACCCTGGAGAGGTATCTGGATGCCAAGGCCATGCTATTCAGCCAGCTAGGGAGTTCGAGCGTGGATACGCTTAAGGGGCGCAAAGCTGCGATCCTCAATGCTGACGATCGTGCCTCAGAACGCATCTTGGAGTCGGTCTCGGTCCCGACGGTTACCTATGGGATTACTCATCCCGCCGATATCACTGCCAATGATCTACACCTGACGCCTGCAGGTACGCGATTTGTCTTGGGTACCCCACGAGGGCGTTTCAGTGTTGCGCTGCCACTGGTGGGGATGTTTAATGTCTACAATACCCTGGCGGCCATAGCGGTGGGATTGTCCGAAGGGCTGGACCTGCCCACGATGATCGAGGCGCTAGAGCGTTTTGGCGGTGTGCCTGGGCGCTTCGAACGTGTTCAGATGGGGCAGGACTTCACGGTCATCGTGGACTACGCACACACACCTGACAGCTTGCAGCAGGTGCTGGAGACCATTCGTGGTTTCGTCCGGGGTCAGATCATCGTCGCCTTCGGGTGCACGGGAGACCGTGACCGCACCAAGCGCCCGATCATGGGTGAGATCGCCGCCCGTCTAGCAGACCATGTGGTCATTACATCCGATGACCCGCACGGCGAAGAGCCGGAGGCGATCGCCCGTGAGGTGGCGGCCGGGGTCAAGGCGACTGGGAGGGGCGAGCGTCATTACGATATCATCGTGGATCGGCATGATGCCATCATTCATGCCCTGCGACGGGCCCGGCCTGGCGATGCGGTGCTGATTGCAGGCAAAGGGCATGAGCAGTTTCAGGTCTATAAGGACTACTCCATTCCTTTTGTTGATCAGGATGTCATCCGCGACGAACTGAGCAGGATGGGATGGACGTCGGACTCAGCCGACATCAAGCCCATCGGCCCCCGCCCCTCACCCCTCGCAAGCTTCGAGAAAGAGTAGCCCGGCCTAGTCCAGCGTCTGATAGTAGCTGCAATCAACCGCCCATCCTCCACTACATCTATCTTTCGCGACCTGCATAGGTCGCCAACGACACCGCGCCCAATATTTGCGCATCCAACCGCCCATCCCCCGTTACATCTGTCTTTCGCAACCTATACAGGTTGCTGCCGACCTCGCGCCTAGCCGGCGCTAGATGTAACTACGGTGGGCGTGGACATCGGGCGCAGCATGGCGGCGCCCCTACAGCAGCCACGTCCGGTTTGGTGACTGGCAGTATTCTTTTCATGGCCGAAGCAGGTATTTGCAGCTCGCTGAAGAAATAACTCTGATACTGCACAGAATAGTGGTATTCGCGATGCGAGGGGGTGGAAGATGTGGCAAACTGTCTGTTCTGCCGGATAGCTGCCAAGGAGATACCGGCCAAGATCGCCTTTGAGGACGATCAGGTAGTGGCATTCTGGGATATCAACCCCCAAGCACCGACACATATCCTGATTATTCCCAAGCAACATATTAGCTCAGTGTCCGAACTGGAGCCGGGTGACCAGGCGCTCATGGGTCATCTCATGCTGACAGCGAAGAAGCTCGCTGACGAGTATGGACTCGGGGCAGGATATCGTCTGGTCATCAACACCGGTGAAGACGGCGGCCAGACTGTCGGGCATCTGCACGTGCATCTGTTGGCCGGCCGTAAGCTTCTTTGGCCTCCAGGCTAGGTGTCCTGCGGACATGATGCTGCCTTCGGCAATGATGTGTCATAGACATGATGTGTCCTGCGGGACATAGGTGGGGCAGGGCACCTCATAGCGAAGCTACATCATATGGCGGTGAAGCCGACATACATCATTTCGCGTAAGCGAAACATCATATCGCCGCAGGCGATACATCATTGCGGGCTGCCCATTGTTGGATAGCTGTTGACGTATTTGCGGTAAAGATATTGACTTTGGGGTCTGTCTTGCTGTAAAATGCTCATTGTGCTATTTTGTACCTATCTGCTAAATCCCCCAAACCAGTCTTAGCCTTAATCCGGGTAGAATTCTCTGTAGCGGAGGGAGGGAGAGAAATTGGCAGAAATCAGGGTTGGTAAGACCGAAACTCTTGACAGTGCGCTGCGCCGTTTCAAACGTTCATGCCAGAAAGCAGGCGTACTCGCTGAGGTGAGAAAACGCGAACATTACGAGAAGCCTAGCGTCCGCAAGAAAAAGAAACAAGAGGCCGCCAGGAAGCGTAAGTTCAAGTAAGGTGATTTGCGATGACGTTAAAAGAACGTCTTAATGATGATATGAAGCAGGCCATGAAGTCCCAGGATAAGGAACGGCTTGCGACCATCCGCTTGGCCCGGGCTGCTATTTTGTTCATAGAGAAGAGTGAGCAGCGTGAGTTGACTGATGATGATGTCATCGGTCTACTGGCGAAGGAGATCAAGCAGCGTAAAGACGCTATTGAAGCTGTTGCAGGAACTGATCGGCTGGAGTATATGCAAAAAATACGCCAGGAGATTGAGATCCTCAACGGCTACCTCCCCCGACAAATGACCGTTGGTGAGATCAGACAGCTGGTTCAAGACGTCATTACCCGAGTAGGCGCCCAGGGTCCTAAGGATACTGG
>CAZINL010000129.1:0-9026 GCA_964540595.1 uncultured Clostridia bacterium | reverse complement strand
CTCATGGCCGCTCTTGGTCCACCAGCCGATGAAGATGATTTGGATGGCAAAGACCACGTAGCGCAGTGCTTGCCGCTCCTCGCTGGTTAGAGGACAGTGCGTTTCGTAGCCGGCGATGATCTGCCGGAAAAGCAGCGGCCAGATGCGACGCTTGGCCTCGTCATGACCGGCATCCACCAGAATGCTGGTGGAGCAATAACAGGGGTCGAAGATACGCGGGTAGGTGCGCAGCAGTTCAAAGTCCAGGAAGCCCGGTTGTCCGGAGGCCTCAAAGAGGATGTTGCTCGGGTGACTGTCACGATGGATCAGGTGCTGTTGTAGGTGAGGATGAAGGGCAGGCATCACCTGGCTGAACTCATCGAGAATGATGGTGAGGCGGCCAAGCTCTGGCTGCTGCTGTCCCCGAAGATAGCGGTCCCAACCGCTGACGGTCTCAAGGAGACTGGTGTGTGGAAACGGTGACGGCTCCGGGATGGGATACTGAGCAAGTCCACGATGCAGTTGGCCAATGGCCCTGCCAAGCTCGTAGGCTTGCTGTTCTCCCTGATCAGAGTAATGATCGCCCATGGACGCACCCGGAAGAGCCCGATAGAGAGCAAAGCTGTCTTCACCCTGACGTGCCAGTACCTGCCCCTGCAAGGCTGGGATGGGCAGCTCAGTGCGAATCCCCTGCTGATTCAGAAACTGGAGAACCGGATATTCAGCGAGACTATCCAGGTGCCCGTGACGTTTCAGGTAGTACTCCTGACCGCTATCAGTCTTGAGGCGCCAGACCCTACCAGACCTCTGCTCGCTAGCTCGTATGTCGCCAATGCCCCAAAACTGGGCAAGGGTATCTACCTGCATGTCTTCCTCCTACTCTACTAATCGTTGGATGGTGCCGTCGGCCAAGGTGAGGAACTAGGCTGATTATAACAATTTCCATTCAACTGGTCATCAGTCTGAGGATAGAAGATGAAGTAGGAGCCGCGAGCCCATGAACATCGGGCATGCGGCTCCTAATGGTTCTCGCTACCGGAGGAGCGGCGGCAGTTGGGCCGCGATCTTGTCGGCGACCAGGGTAAAGAAGGCGGGAAAGCGCTTGTCGTTCATATTGGGCTCTTCCTCAAAGGCGCGTAGGCAGAAGCCCTGGTTGGCGAGCGCGGTTAGGATCTCGCCCACCCGCCACTTACGCAGCAGCACTTTGGGCAGGCGGTCGCGATCTTCCTCGGGTAAGAAGCCGGTGTATGAGAGGTTGCCCTCTAGCAACTCAGACCGAAAGTAGTCCGCCTCGGGCTGGAGTGCCATGCCCGTGCTCGTCTCAGTAAGCAGTTTGGTGGCAACGGGGTGGAAATCGGTTAGGATATAGCGTCCACCAGGCTTCAGCAAGCGCGCCACCAGGGCGAACAGCTGCTCTAGGTCCGAGAAGTAGTGCAGGATGCCAAACTCCATCAGAAGGATATCGAAGTCGCGTAGCTGTTCCTCATGGGGGATGTTCAACACATCGGCGTTGATGTACTCGATGCTGACGCCAGCCGCTTCCGCCACTTCCAGGGCATAGCGTCGGTTCTCGGCCGAGATATCCACGATGGTCACTTCCGCTCCTAGGACGGCCAGAGCGATCGCTTTGCGGCCCGTAGAGCCAAGGAGGTTGATCACTCTCTGGCCATTGGGGTCGCCGGTATACTTCAGCCAGCGGCGCAGTGGGTGACGAGGGTCGTGCGTGATCCTGGCCGCCTCCTCGGACGGGGCGCCAAAGTGGGCGTTCCACGCCTCATACGCTTTCGTGTTCCAGGCCAGTCGATTGGCGGCGGTCTGCCTGTCCTGCATCATCGTCACCTCCAAAAGAATGTCATTTGATCTGTGCCTGAATGGCACTTCGTAGCTGCTCTGCCGTAGGGAGGTAGTCGGACAGAATGCCTCTCTCTTTGACGAATACCTTGGATCCTTGAGGCGAGTTCCGATCGCGCGGGATGAGCTGAAAGTGGAGATGGTTTCTGGTACCGTCACACATGGTGCACAGGTAAACCTTCTCAGCGCCCAGTTCCTGCTTCAGCGCGGCGACAATGGCTTGGGTGACGCGCAGGATATGGGTACCTAATTCAAGGGGCATCTCCGAGATATCTTCATAGTGCTGCTTGGTGACTATGATGGTGTGCCCAGGATTCCTTGGATAGTGTTCGAGTAGACAGGTGACCTCATCATCCTCGTAAATGATCCTATCCGGATCGTCTTGATAGAGATCCCCGTGCTTCTGATCGTAGCAGGTAGGGCATTGTCCTTCCGCTTTCAACACCTCGATCCTGGCAGACAGAGCAGCGCGGGCCTCCCTTTCCTCGGTTGTCATGGCGCGCATCATGGCACTCAGCCTCCTTCCGCTAATCCTGCGTGAATGATACGCAAGGAACATGCCATCGATGCGATCAGTAGTTGGCATCCAACTTGCGGGCGTCACGAGGTAGAAGCAACCGGAGGTGGGCCATGAGATACAGAGCGATCTTCTTCGACCGCGACGGGACGCTGACCATGAATGACCGCAGCTGGACACAGTTGCGCGATCAGAGGCTGAGCGAGTGGAGCGGTAGACCGTTTGTCTTTAGCCAAGAGCTGTTTGAGCGACATTTCTATCGGGTCAGGCACGGCGGCTTCCCCTTTGCCCCTTATAAGAACGTCGAGCAGGAATTACTCTTCTTCGCCCAGTGGTACCGCTCTCTGTTTGCGGAGATGGGCATCACCGAAAAGGTAGAGGATCGCGTCGACACCCTGATGCAGCACCTCTGGTACCTCAAGAAGGAGCTTTATCCCGAGACGATCGAGGTGCTGGAGTATTTCCACTCCCGGGGTTACAAGATGGGCGTGATTAGCGACTGCCCTCCATCTCTTGAGTTGACCCTACAGACCGCAGGCATCCACCAGTATTTCACCTCGTTCACCGCCAGCTCGCTGGTGGGCGCGGGTAAGCCGGATCCAATCATCTTCAATGCTGCCTTAAGCGCTCAAGGAGTCACCGCACGCGAGAGCCTCTATGTGGACGACTATGATGTGGAGGCAGACGGGGCCAGGGCCCAAGGCTTTACCTCACTCTTGATCGACCGGACTGGCACTGTGAAGCGTGAATGGACAATCAGCAGTCTGAGGGAGATCGTCGAGTTCGTGGAGAATGGAGTATGAGCGAATAGGAAAGATGGTATTTGTACCAATAGTAAAACGGGCAGCCGTGCGCGGCTGCCCGTTTTACTATGATAAGCAAGAGAGCTCTTAGTACCTGATAGTCGTGTCAATCTTGATGGCATTAGCTGCTCCATCCCAATCAACACTGAACCCCATAACGTCGCCCAGGTTACGCAGCATGAAATAGTTGTTGCCACCAATAGTATAGACTGTCAAGCCAGCCATCAGCGTGTCATCCCGGTGGATATCGGCGGTTGCCCGATAGGCAGTCTGCGTGGCTTGGCTACCGGATACGGAGAGCTCGCCACCAACGACGGAGTAAGGATGGTTACTAAGCAAGTTGACTGCATTCTTACTCCCATCCCAGGTCACGTCAAACTGTGCTTGGCTACCGCTCAAGGCCATGGCAAGGTCACGCAGTTTGAAGTAGTTGTTGCCGTTGATCGTGTAGGCCTCAAACGCCACCCTCTGGCCGTTGATCAGAACCGTTGAGCTCATGGGCTGCGCTGGTAAGGAAGGCACTGCCGGTGGAGCGATCGGTTGGCTTGGGCGTTCGAAGATGGGTCTGTCCGGTTGAGGACCCAGTTCGATCAGTGCCTTCACCGGGAAGCTGCTCGGTTCCATGCTGCCATTGCCGAGTTCGCCGTAGAGGTTGCGACCCATTGACCACACGGTACCATCCCGCTCCAGGACCAGCGTATTACTCTGTTCTGCCGATACGGCCACCAGATCCTCTAGTCCCTTGATCGGGGCTGCTGTGCTCCAGACCCCTGTTTCACCATCCCCGAACTGGCCGTACTGATTCAAGCCACAGGCCCAGACTGTTCCGTCGCTCCTGAGGGCTAGTGTGGAGTCGCCGCCAGCCGACACGGAGATGACCTCGGTCAGACCTTTGACCTGGACCGGCTTCTCGCGCTGGTAGGTGGTGCCATCACCGAGCTGGCCATAGGAGTTGTAACCCCAGGCCCATACGGAGCCGTCGGTTCTGAGGGCCACGCTGTGCATCCCCCCCGCCGACACCGCTATGACATCGGTAAGACCCTGGATCTGAACCGGTTCGTGGGAGAAGAACAGCTCCTCAACCCCCAGTTGACCGGACGTGTTCGACCCCCAGGCCCACACGCTGCCATCGTCTTTGACGGCCATGACATGACCGCCCCCAGAGGAGATAGCGATGATATCGGTCAACCCTTTGACTTGAACAGGAGTGCTGATCCGATCGTTCTCCTCATCTGCCACCAACCAACTCTGAGTGTTGCTCCCCCAAGCCCATACAGTCCCGTCTTGCTTGAGGGCCACGGAGTAGTAGGCCCCACCCGAGATGGAGACCACGTCCGTTAGGCCTTTCACCGCCACAGGCATGACGCTATTGCTCGTAGTGCCGTCACCCAGTTGCCCTTCGTAATTGTGGCCCCAGGCCCAGACAGCCCCATCACGCTTCAGCGCTAGGAAGTGGGTTGATCCTGCTGATACGGATACGACATCGGTCAGACCCACGTCAGTTGGTGTTGTCCAAGGGACGCTGCGCCCTCCCTCATAGCCGCTGTTGGCTCCCCATGCCCAGACCGTGCCATCGTTCTTGACAGCCACTGATCCTGCCGAGATCCTAGCCAGGCTGTCTACACCCCCAACTGTCTGGGCGAAAACTGTCTGCGCAGACTGAACACTACCTAGCCCGCTGATCAGCATCATGACGAGAGCTACCGTAAACACCCGCTTGCCCATTTGCTTGACCTCCTATGGTCGCCGAGTTATTGACTTGGTTAGATATTCCTCGCAAATGGGCGCCGTTCCTCTCTGATTTGGGGCAATGATGGCCATTGCGGCTCTCTCCATCTACCCTCGTTCTACTGCCCTTCACCGAAGCTGGTGATGATCGGCCTAATCCGCACCTGGATCTTGGCTTTGGTGAAGAGATCATCCCAGTCGGCCTGGGCGAGGCTTTTGCGCTCGGTCTGCTGGGCATACTTGGCCAGGTCGAGAGCATCGATCCGCAGATCCTCTTGCAGCATCTTGACCACCTCCGCCGCGCGACGCTCCAGATGCTCTTTAAGCTGCTGCTCCATCATGCGGAAGGCGCTCTGATCCCTCCGGAGACCGTCTTGGAAGACCTTATCGATCAACTGTCCCTTGAGCGTGACCTCGATCTGAAACGACCACTCACCGTCACTCCCTTGGGACGCCTTGACCTTGCGGCTACTCTTGCCCTCGAAGGACGCCGTCCCCGTCCCGCTCTTGGTCGGATAGGGGAAGGTGAAGATCCCGCTCACCCCCTGATTGCGTATCAGGGTGATCAGCGGCGCGTCCTGTTCATCAAACACCACGCGCAGTTGGTCACCGGCGAAAAGTGCTACGCTCTTGAGCTCTGGCTTACCATGTTCGTTGAGGACCAGATAGGGCACCAGCGCCCGCCGATGGGTAGTCACCACGTCATAGATCAGCTCGTGAAGGGTGACCCGTGGCAGCGGGATGGTTGCCGGGGCCTTAAGCAGTAGCTCACGTAAGTACGCCCCCATATGGGGCTGCTCGTCGTATTTGCCCGAGATAAGCGCAGCAGCAGAACCCTGGCAGACCGCGACACTGATGGTGTTGGCGACCTGGGGTACGCGGACCAACGAATCGATCTCTTCACCGATACCGCGGCGAGCATACTCTTCGCCGTAGATGATCACCTGCAGCTGACCAAACATCAGCCGTGTCGACGTCTCTCGCTGCCTAACGAAGCGGGTCTCGCCAGCAGTCTGACCAGTCCCAGAGATCAGCACCGTGGGCGAGCTGCGTTCTTTGGCGCTGTTTAGAGACATGGATGTGAAGGTCACACGATCGCCGCTCTGATCGACGGCTAGAGCCACGGCCATGCTGCGATCCTCGATTGGTACGGCATCTCGGCAACCCATGGCGCTCACCGCGGTAAAGGCAGTAATCAGGCACAGGGAGATACCTCGTCTGAGGCGATCAGTTCTCATCGGGAACGTCCCCTCCTTACGAGACTGGTCAGGAGCAACACCAGCGGCATAAACGTCGTCGTTAAGACACCCAGCTTGCCCAGCTGTTCGAAAAGGGTGGTGGTCACGGCGGTGTTCTGTGGCCACAAGGCAGCGATCGCCAAGGGGAGGGCTACCAGCCAGGTGATGCTCGTGTACCTCTGTCGTCCGAGAATTTGCCCCAGGGTATCAGCCATCATGAAGTAGAAGTTCGTGCTAGCGCGAAAGGCCAGCCCGGTATACAGCAAAATCGTGATCAGATCCAGTCGTTCGATCACCGGTAGTCGCGTCATGCGGGTCAAGGTGATCGTGGGGTCGGTATAGAGCAGGATCATGTCTAGCCCCAGCACCAGCTGCCCGATCAGCACCAAGGCGGCATAGCTGACGATCACGATGGCGATGGCGATAACGGCCCGGGTAGCTATCTCGGCCTGTTCATTCACCTGCCAGTAGAGAAAAAGGAGAATCTCAAAACCAAGATAGGATGGCACGGCCACCCAGATGCCGGCCAACGCCGCCTGAGCGTCAATCGGCCAGAGTGGCAGCAGGTTGGTAAGGTCGGCCTGCCTCAGTGCTGGTAGCCAGAGCAGGGGCACCGGTGCGAGCAGCCAGAAGAGCAGCTCATTAAGGCGGGCCACCCCCTGGACGCCGTAGTGAACTGCATAGGCCAAGAGGATAACAAACGGTCCGATAATCATGTAGAGAGGGGTACTCTGGAAGAGGATCAGCTGGATCTTCTCCGCGAAGCTTCTGATGACGGCGATGCTGGTCCATGTACTGTAGATCAGGATGAGCAGGATTGGGGCCCATCCCAGGACTGGCCCCCATAGCTCAACCGCCAAGCCATGGAGATCATGGCACGGATGACGGCGGAGCAAGATCAGGATGACTGCAGCTCCTAGCAAGGGAAAGAGGCCGGCGATCGCCGTAACCAGCCAGGCGCTGGTGGAAGCGATCTGGACCACCTGACGCGGAAGAGTGGCAATGCCAACCCCCACCATGGAGCAAAAGACCGTTGTCGCTACCTGCTTGCTGCTGATGGGGCGCTTAAGACCCTTGTTCATCGGCGACGATCTCCTTGGCGCACACGCTGTCTGGGGCTAGGTATGCTCACCGGTCGTTTCCTCATCATCCACAGTGGAACACGAAAGACAGTATCCTTAAGGTCGGCAAAGCGCACGGGACTGAAGGGGGCCAGATAGGGTACCCCCATGCTGCTCATGTTGGAGAGGTGCACCAAGAGTGCGAGCACCCCCAGCGCTACGCCAAAGGTACCCAGTGTCGCCGCTAACAGCATCAGTACGATACGCACGATCCGCTGTGACTGGGCCATGGAGTAAGAAGGGGTGACAAAGGTACTGATGGTGGTCACGACGACCACCACGAGCATGGCGGGAGAGACCAGTCCCGTTCGGATGCTGGCGTCACCTAGGACGATACCACCGACCACACCGACCGTCTGCCCAAGCGGGTCCGGGAGGCGCAACCCCATCTCGCGCAGCAAGTCAGCCACCAGTTCAAACAATAGCGCCTCAAAAATCGGTAACAGGGGGACGCCTGAGCGACCTTGAGCGACGGCTGTGGCGATCTTGAGCGGCAGAAGCTCAGGGTTGTAGGTCACAAGAGCTACATATAAGGCGGGTAAGGTGATCGAGATAAGAAACGCGATCAGACGCAGCGAGCGATACATGTTCCCCAGGATAAAGCGTTCGTTGTAATCCTCTGGTGCCTGGTAGAAGGAGACGAAGGGCGAGGGTAGTACCAGTGCAAACGGTGTCCCAGCCGCTACAACCGCACACTTCCCTTCGAGCAGGGAGGCACTAACCCGCACGGGAGACTCAGTCCCGAGCGCCTGGGGAAAGGGGCTAAAAGGGTGCCTCTCAATCAACTGCTCAATATAGCCGGTAGCTAGAAGAGCGTCGATCTTGATCGCCTCGATCTCCGTCATAACCTCGCCCAGAAGATCAGGATCACAGAGATCCTCGAGATAGACGATGGCCACTTTGGTATGGCTGCGCTCACCGATAACCATCTCCCTAACTCGTAGACGAGGATCAGGCAGTATACGGCGAATGAGGCTAACGCTCGTGTTGATGTCTTCGTTGAACGAGGCGCGGCTGCCGCGTGTGGTGCGCTCCAGAGGCGACTCCGAGAGAGCGCGCTGCTTGACTGCATCGATGGCCAGCACCAGAGCATCACGGGCACCCTCCTGGAGCAGCACGGCGTGCCCGATTAGGAGCAGGCGAGCGAGCGCCAGGATCTGTCGCTCAGTCTTCTGCGAGCCGATGGGGATGATTAGATCGGTGACCGATCGCTCGATCGTCCTCGTGTCCAGATAGGCCAGCAGATCACGGCGGATAACCTCTTCGTCGACCATGGTCTTGATGTACAGCAAAGCAGCTGAGTCGCGGCCCACGCCGCCCACCGCATGGACGATAAGGTCAGGGGGATGGCCGAGCACTGACACAATTCGGTCGACATCACCCTTCATGTGGCCGGAGAGCGCTCCGTCCGAAGTCGGAACCCTGGTTGTCCGCGATCGACGCCAGAACGCCATTTCCATCACCCCCAACAGATGGCATAAGACCATCCCTTCCTAGTATCTCGTGCCTAGGCAATCGTAGTCGTTGGGGTAGTCACTGCGACATAGCAGCACAGTTCTCCCGGATGCCCCACGCCGTATGGCTGAGCCCTATGCGGGCACCAATAATCTCCCAAACTTGGCATAGTAAATGCATGGTAGTCGCTAACAACCTGATGGAGGTGAGCGACTTAAGATGCATCTGATTATTCGAGAGCTCGCCACCGGCGATGAGGAGCGCTTTATCGAGCTCTGCTGTGGCCTAACGTGTTACAACTGGACGCATCGGACCGATACCAACGGGCTGGAAG
>CAZINL010000128.1:0-9086 GCA_964540595.1 uncultured Clostridia bacterium | reverse complement strand
GCCGCACGCACACTCCCAGTCGCGGGTAGGCCCAAAGATCTTTTCGCAAAAGAGACCCTCTTTTTCGGGTTTGAGGGTTCTATAGTTGATGGTCTCCGGCTTCTTGACCTCACCTCGCGACCACTTCCTGATCTGCTCTGGCGACGCAAGACCAATGCGCATCGAATCAATGTTGGCATCTAACAAGGGCGTTCTCTCCCTTCACGCAACTCGGTCTCGGGGGCGCATCATCAATGCGCCCCCGACCGGCTTCTGACGCGGAGACTGTTCAATACTGAGGTCTACTCCTCCTCATCGTCGGAGAGTTCCTCATCGTCTGGGAACTTGCGTGCAGGACGCTGACTGTTCTTCGTAGCGGTCTTGCCCTTGGCAGATCGCCGCTCACCCTCATCAAACTTATCTGGCTTTGGCGGCCCATCGGCCTCTTCCCCATCGTCAAGGTTCAGGCGCACCAAACGGGCCAGTTTGGCCAGTTTATCACGGTCGAGCACAAATTCCTTAGAATCGTCCTCGTCTTCTGCCTCGTCTGCGGGTACCTCAGCACGTTCGTCGAGAGGGATTTCCTCATCAAACGGGTTCTCAACCAGCACGTCTTCAAGCTCATCCTCGTCATCGCTGACGACTGTCGCTTCGGGTTCGGGCAGACCCTCATCCTCGGACCCTTCGATATTGAGATCGAGTTCTTTGACGGTATCGCCGATATCGTCATCTGTCTCACGGATGACGATCTCTTCGGCATTCTCGGTCAAGACCTTGACATCGAGCCCAAGGCTCTGCAGTTCCTTGATCAGGACCTTAAATGACTCTGGCACGCCTGGTTCCGGAACGTTCTCGCCCTTGACGATGGCTTCGTAGGTCTTCACACGACCCACCACATCGTCAGACTTGACGGTAAGCAACTCCTGCAAGGTGTAAGCTGCACCGTAGGCCTCGAGGGCCCAGACCTCCATCTCACCAAAGCGCTGACCGCCAAATTGCGCCTTACCACCCAATGGCTGTTGGGTCACCAAGGAGTATGGTCCCGTAGAACGGGCATGGATCTTGTCATCGACCAAGTGGAACAGCTTGAGCATATAGACGTAGCCGACCGTGACGCGGTTTTCAAAGGACTCACCCGTGCGGCCATCGTAGAGTACGGTCTTGCCGTCCTCATCTTTGCCTGCCTCGCGGAGCGCGGCGGCTACATCGCCCTCTTCTGCTCCGTCAAAAACGGGGGTCGCGATATGCAATCCCAGACTGGCGGCTGCCAGACCGAGATGGACCTCGAGGATCTGACCGATATTCATACGCGAGGGAACGCCCAAGGGGTTTAGGACTATCTGAACAGGGGTTCCATCGGGCATGAATGGCATATCTTCGTCGGGAAGAATGCGGGAGACCACACCTTTGTTACCATGGCGACCAGCCATTTTGTCACCGACACTGATCTTGCGCTTTTGTGCGATGTAGACCCGTACCAGCTGATTAACGCCTGGGGGTAGTTCATCACCATTTTCACGGGTAAAGACCTTGACATCGACGATCTTGCCCGACTCACCGTGCGGAACACGCAACGAGGTGTCACGAACTTCACGCGCCTTCTCACCAAAAATGGCGCGCAGCAGCCGTTCTTCCGCAGTAAGCTCGGTTTCGCCCTTGGGCGTGACCTTGCCCACGAGAATATCACCCGACCGGACCTCTGCCCCGACGCGGATTATGCCGCGTTCATCGAGATCCTTGAGCACGTCTTCGCCGACGTTGGGGATATCCCTGGTGATCTCTTCAGGTCCAAGCTTCGTATCGCGGGCGTCAGACTCGTACTCCTCGATATGGATCGAAGTGAAGACGTCCTCCCGGACCAACTTCTCAGAGAGCAGGATGGCATCCTCGTAGTTGTACCCTTCCCAAGGCATATAGGCCGCCAGAACGTTCTTGCCCAGCGCCAGTTCACCCGTCTCCGTCGCTGGACCGTCGGCCAAGACATCTTTGGGTGCTACTCGTTGACCCTTCTTACAGATCACCCGCTGGTTCATGCAGGTACCCTGGTTGGACCGCAAGAACTTGGTCAGCTTGTAGCGGTCGATCACGCCATCGTCGCCCCTGACCACGATCTCAGTCGCGGTAGCACGCTCGACCACGCCATGGCGCTTTGCCAGAGCGCAGACACCAGAGTCGATGGCCGACTTGCCTTCCATGCCTGTGCCCACAAAGGGGGCGGCGGGGCTTAGCAGCGGCACGGCCTGTTTCTGCATGTTGGAACCCATCAGAGCGCGGCTAGCGTCGTCGTTCTCCAAAAAGGGGATCAGCGTGGTGGGAACCGAGAACAACTGCTTGGGCGAAACGTCCATGTAGTCGACCTCGGAGCCAGGGACAACCTTGATCTCCAGTTCACTCAGACGAACGGTCACACGCGGTTCGCGGAAGTAGCCGCTTTCGTCAAGAGGCGTGGTGGCCTGCGTACAAACAAATTCGTCTTCTTCGTCTGCAGTCAGGTAGTCAATCTCATCGGTGACGCGGCTGTTCTTCTTGTCTACGCGACGATAAGGCGTCTCGACAAACCCGTACGGGTTGATCCGGGCGTAGGTACTGAGACTACCGATCAGACCGATATTCGGTCCTTCAGGGGTCTCAATAGGACACATACGGCCGTAGTGCGAATGGTGTACGTCGCGGACTTCGAAACCAGCACGCTCACGGCTCAAGCCCCCTGGCCCCAACGCGCTCAAGCGACGCTTGTGCGCCAACTCAGCCAGAGGATTGGTCTGATCCATGAATTGAGATAGCTGGCTGCTGCCGAAAAACTCCTTAATCGCCGCCACCACAGGACGTATATTGATCAGCGCCTGGGGAGTAATGGCATCCATATCCTGAATGGTCATACGTTCGCGGATCACGCGCTCCATACGCGCCAGGCCGACACGGAACTGGTTCTGCAACAACTCGCCGACGGAGCGAAGACGGCGATTGCCCAGGTGGTCAATATCATCGAGGACACCGACCTCATCCATGAGCGTCAGCAGATAGTTAATACTAGCCAAGATGTCATTGCTGCTCAGCGATTTCTCGTCGATCGGGCGGAACTCCGAGCCCAGATAAACGGTCTGATTCTGCAGTTCGCCCTGGAGTACCACACTGGTGATGACGCCTTGTTCGACGGCCTGATGAAGCAGCTCAATACCGCGGTCGTCGACAACCTCATTGGCACCGACGATGATCTCGCCCGTCTCAGTGTTAACCACCGACTTGGCAAGCCGATGGCCTAAGGTCCTCTCTTCCCAAGTAACCTCACGATAGCCGTTGCCAATGACCTTGAGCTCACGCTCACCATCGGCACTGAGGATGTACAGCTCATTGACTCCAGCCAGCTCCAAGCGCTGTATCACGTCGCGACCAACGGTCTGACCCTTCTCCAGGAGCACTTCACCCTGCGCGATCAGCAGCTCACCGCTGGCGGAATCGTAGACATTGTGCTTCGCCGCGACGCTGCGAGCTGCGATCTTGTTCATGACTCGCCTACGCACGGCCAGCTTCTTGTTAAGCTTATAACGCCCAACGCTGCCAAGATCGTAGCGCCGGGGATCAAAGAACAGCGACTTGAGCAGATTGCGCGCACTGTCAACGGTAGGCGGCTCTCCCGGACGCAGTTTCTTGTAGATCTCCAACAGTGCGGTCTCGGTGCTGTCGGTAGAATCCTTCTCCAAGGTATTCCTTAGACGAAAATCATCATTAAAGAAGCCAAGAATATCGTGATTCTGGGCCTGCCCCAGCGCCCTCAACAAGACCGTCACGGGAAGTTTGCGTGTTCTATCGATGCGGGTAAAGACAACCCCATTGGCGTCAGTTTCAAACTCTAGCCACGCGCCCCGATTGGGGATCATCGTCGTTCCGTAGAGGCGATTGCCATTAGGATCGATGTTGGATGTGTAGTAGACGCCCGGAGAGCGGACCAGCTGACTGACAATAACGCGTTCAGCACCATTGATGATAAAAGTGCCTTGCTCGGTCATGAGCGGGAAATCGCCCATGAAGACTTCCTGTTCTTTCACTTCCCCGGTCCCTTTATTGATAAGGCGAACCTTGATGCGAAGCGGCGCTGAATACGTGACATCCCGCTCCTTGGCCTCGTCCACCAAATACTTCGGCTCACCGAGCTTGTGCTCACCAAACTCAAGCACCAAGTTGCCGGTAAAATCTTGCACAGGGGAGATGTCCCTGAGCAGTTCCTGCAGCCCCTCGTTGAGGAACCACTGATACGAGCTTTGCTGCACCTCGATGAGGTTCGGCATCTCAAGCGCTTCCTTGATACGTTGATAGGTACGGCGCTCGCGCATGCCGGATCTGACCATCTTACCTGCCAACCTCTTCACCCCTTGCTGACCAATATTAAACCGAAGAAGGACTCTGGAAGGTGATTGGGGAATAAGGGAGTTGGGCAAACGCGTCACAGTCAGAACAGGGAAAGACTGCCAGACGGTACCCAAATATATAAAAGCCAGGACCATATGGGACCCGCTCTACGGCGGTCAAGTTGCCGAATTTGGCATTAGTCGCCTCTTCGCACTCGCTCCTGCCGAGGTACGGACGCCCTTAGCTACAGCCCTCGCCTATTATGCTGACGCACGTACATTAGTCACTTTCTCCAGATTATACCGCAAGTATACTAACAACGTCTCTGGGGGAAGACCTCTCCAACAGACACTTCGTCCATTCTAAGTCGTTGCATTTTCTAATAATACCACGTTGTGACAGATATGTCAAACCAAACTCGACAGAACTCAAACTCGACACAACCAAGCTAATCACGATCAGGTGCTTCCCACTATTCACACAAGGCACTTATAAAAGGCACTCCCCAGCGGGGAGTGCCTTCTATTTCGTTAGCAAACCACTTACTTAATCTTGACAGTGGCGCCAGCGTCGGTGAGCTTGGTCTTGATGGCTTCGGCGTCAGCCTTGCTGATCTTCTCCTTGACGGCCTTAGGAGCGCCATCAACGATAGCCTTGGACTCGGTCAGGCCGAGGCCGGTGATCTCGCGGATAACCTTGATGACAGGGATCTTGTTGGCGCCAACGGCTTCGAGGATGACATCGAACTCGGTCTGTTCTTCTTCAGCGGGGGCAGCAGCGGCACCAGCAGCGGGAGCGGCAACAGCCATGGGAGCCGCGGCGCTGACACCAAATTTCTCTTCCAGAGCCTTAACGAGTTCGGCCAGTTCGAGCACGGTCATCTGGCTGATGGCTTCGATCAGTTGTTCCTTGTTCATTATTGAAAACCTCCTAATACTTTCTTCAAGTTTGTATTGGTACCTAAATCCTTGCCTCAGGCATTAGCTGGCAGTCTCTTCCTTCTGCTTGCGTACTGCCTCAAGCACATAGACCAATTGGCGAGCATTGCCCTGCAACACATTGAGGAAGCCGACGATCGGCGCTTGGAGAGTTCCCAGAGCCATGGCGATGAGCACTTCTTTGGAAGGCAGATCTGCCAGAGCCTTAACACCGCTAGCATCGATAACCTTGCCCTCGACAATGGCGCCCTTGATCTCAAAGGTGTATTTGAACTCCTTCGAGAAAACATCCAACACCTTGGCAGGAGCCACCGGGTCATTGACACCAAAAATAGCTGCGGTTGATCCTTCGAGCTTCGGGTTTACGGCTTCGTATCCAAGCTCGCTGGCAGCGATGCGAGTAAGGGTGTTCTTCACCACCTTCATCTCAACACCAGCAGCGCGCATGCGCTTACGAAGCTCGGTCACCTTAGCTACGTTCAGACCCTTGTAATCAGCGAAAATCACGGAGCGGCTGTTAGCCATCTTTTCCCTAATCTCGTTGACACTCAGTTCCTTCTGTTGACGATTAGCGTTCATCCTTGACACCCCCTTCTTTGCAGTTTCTCAGGTCGGGGCGCAAATCAAAAGCGGCCCCCGTAGACAGACGGGGGCCGCTATACAGCAAAGCCACTCCGACCTCGGTAGGAGATTAAGTCTCGATCCAAATCCAGATCGCGACACCTACTGTCTACAGTCTGCAAATAACTGTATTCTATTTCAATCAGAATGTCAATGGTGGGAAGCAAAATACCATCGATCCACCACTGGGGCACGCTGATCTATGGCGCCTCTTACTGAGCGGCAGTGCGCTCACTCGCCTTTTGCGGAGCAACTCTGACGCCCGGACCCATGGTGCTAGCCACGGTAACCGAACGGACATACTGCCCCTTAGCAGTCGATGGACGCGCCTTGATCAGAGCATCCAGGAGAGCACTGAAGTTGGTGTACAGTTGATCGACCGAGAAGGATGCCTTACCGATCGGGGCGTGGATAACACCCGCCTTATCAACACGGTATTCGACCTTACCAGCCTTGATCTCCTGGATGGCCTTTGCCACATCCATGGTCACCGTACCGGTCTTGGGGTTAGGCATCAAGCCTTTGGGGCCCAAGACACGACCCAAACGACCGACCATGCCCATGACATCGGGGGTCGCAACCGCGACATCAAAGTCGGTCCACCCACCGGTGATCTTCTCAACCAGGTCTTCAGCACCGATGAAGTCTGCCCCAGCCTGTTCGGCCTCCTTGGCCTTATCACCCTTAGCAAAGACAGCCACGCGAACCGTCTTACCAAGACCGGCGGGCATGACAGCGGCACCGCGGACGTTTTGATCCGCATGTTTGGGGTTAACACCCAAGCGAACCGCTACATCGATCGTCTCATCAAACTTAGCGGTGGCAGTCTTCTTGGCGAGCTCGAGAGCTTCCAAAGGATCATAGAGCTTATCGCGATCGACAAGCTTTTCAGCTTCGTGATACTTCTTGCCATGAGTTGGCATGGATTTCTCCTCCTTACGTGGTTTAAACGGGAACTTCGATTTGAACGGGAACTTCCCTCCCACCTAGGTATCAAGAGACTACTCTACCTCGATACCCATGCTCCGGGCTGTGCCAGCAACCATCCGCATAGCTGCTTCAACGGTTGCGGCGTTGAGGTCTGCCATTTTGGACTGGGCGATCTCACGGAGCTTTTCCTGAGAAATCTTACCAACCTTTGTTTTGTTGGGTTGACCAGAGGCAGTCTCTACACCCACAGCTTTCTTAAGCAAAACAGCTGCCGGCGGGGTCTTGAGCACAAAGGTGAAGGAACGATCTTGGTAGACCGAGATCTCCACCGGAATCACCAACCCGGTCTGCTTGGCCGTCTTTTCATTGAACTCCTTAAGAAAAGCCATCATGTTGATACCAGCTTGACCTAGGGTAGGACCGACCGGGGGTGCCGGGGTAGCCTTACCTGCAGGCAGCTGAAGCTTAATGACTTTGATCAGCTTCTTAGCCACGATTTCCACCTCCTTGTCCAGAAAATGTGGTCAAAACGGGCGCTAGGCCCTCCCACTGTGCAACTAGGCACAATTTATCATCGAGTGATTGGAATAAGGTTCGCCAACGATTGCACTGAAGACGATTACAGTGACTATGATCCGGATGCTGAGCTAGCAAGACTAGGCCTTCTCGATCTCCGAGAAGTCCATCTCCACCGGCGTCTCACGACCAAACATCGTTAGCCGGACACGGAGCTTGCGCTTTTCAGCCATGATCTCTTCCACTTGCCCAATGAAGTTCTCAAAAGGCCCGGCAGTCACCCTAACCGAATCACCGATGGCCACGCCGATCTTCGGCTTTAGTTCCTCAGCGGCGTGAGCATCAGAAGACAAACCCAAGATGGCGCGAATCTCAGCTTCTTCCAGGGGTATCGGCTTGTTGGCTGAACCAATAAACCCGGTCACACCTGGCGTATTGCGTACGACATACCACGATTCATCGGTCATGATCATCTCCACCAGGACATACCCTGGGTAGAGTTTCTTCTTGACCATCTTCTTCTTGCCATTCTTGATTTCAAGCTCTTCTTCCACGGGAACCACGACCTGGAAGATCCGGTCCTGCATTTCCATGGATTCCACGCGCTTTTCGAGATTGGCCTTAACCTTGTTTTCATAACCTGAGTATGTGTGCACAATGTACCAGTGTTTTTCCATAAATGTAAGGGACCTACCAAAGGCCCCTTCCCCCCCGGATCCAAGATTTGAGCTTCCTCGATCAAAAGGCTCTGATCGGAATGTCCGCTCAGCGCCTTTGATCAGCCCATGCCCTGATATGACGTGATCACTAGGACCGCTCTGGACTATGGTACCCCTGATCGGCATCCATCAGTCAGTGGATTTCAGTGAAACCACCGATCTAGAGAGCTACCGGTCTAGAGCGCCCACAGATCTAGATAATCCATTTAAGGAGACCACTGAAGACTGTGTCGATTACCCAGATCCCCAAGCCAAACAAGATGACCGTCGCTACGACGACCATCGTGTAGACACCAATCTCCTTACGCGATGGCCAAAGCACCTTGCGGAGCTCTCCCCGCGATTCCCGGAAGAACTTCAGGAAGCTCTGTCCGGCAGCAGAAACGCGTTCGACAAAGCCCATTTACTGCACCTCGTTCTTGCGAATTGATTGACCAAGTAAAGGGGTCAAACCTAGCGGGTTTCGCGATGTGGGGTATGGGTCTTGCAGAATCTGCAGTACTTCTTCAGCTCGAGACGTTCCGCATTGTTCTTCTTGTTCTTCTCAGTGCGGTAGTTGCGAGCTTTGCATTCGGTGCATGCCAAGGTAACACCGATTCTCATATCGTGCACCTCCCAATAAGGTATTAATCTATTGCACAAAGAAATGCATAGACAAAGTCACTCCATAACGGTATCACAATTTGTCAAGAGTGTCAATGCTTCATACCGGAGCCATCCGAAAGCATCGTTCCCATCATCTGGCGAAACTATGCGTCCACTGGCAGCATAGGTGCATCGTGGATAGAAGAGCGGTCGGATGGGCAGACGCATACTCCTTTGATCGTCACCATTGTAAGGGATTGGACCGCTCCAACGCAAGTCTCATCTGCATGATTCGAAGCTTCATAGCCGAAGAAATGAAACCGCCCGTCAGATCACTGCCGGGCGGTTCGAGCCATTCGTTTGGGCTACTCGATGATGGAAGCGACGACGCCAGCACCAACGGTACGGCCGCCTTCGCGGATAGCGAAGCGCAGACCCTCTTCGATAGCAA
>CAZINL010000127.1:0-9125 GCA_964540595.1 uncultured Clostridia bacterium | reverse complement strand
CTCGAAGAGGTCACCAAGATGGGCATCCCGATCAAGATGATCTGCCCTAGCCACGGTGTCATGTTCCGCCAAGACCCCGGCCGCATCATCAACGCCTACGCTCAGTGGTCCACAGCCAGCGGCGGCGAGAAGGTCGTGATCGCCTACGACACCATGTGGGAGAGCACCGCCATGATGGCCAATGCTCTCGCCGAAGGGATCGCCTCCGAAGGCGTGGAGTATCGTATCTACCGTATCTCCAAGACCGACCACAACGATATCATCACCCAGATCCAGGCCGCCCGCGGGGTCGCCATCGGTTCCCCCACCATCAACCGCGGTATCTTGGCCAATGTGGCGCCACTGCTGGACGACATGGTCGGCCTTAAGCCCTTTGGCAAGGTGGCTCTAGCCTTTGGCTCCGATGGCTGGGGCGGCGGCTCAGTCCCGATCATCAACCAAGCCCTGACCAAGGCCGGCTTCACGCTCGTCAACGACGGCGTGACCGTCAAATGGCGTCCGTCCGCAGAGGATCTGCAGCGCATCCGCGAGCAGGGGGCCGAGCTCGCTCGTCAGGTGAAGGGTGCCGTGGCTAAATGAGAGTGAGGCAGTACCGTGGAATTAACTCGTAAGACCGAATATGCCATCGCCATGCTGACCGAGCTGGCGCTTACGCCAGGGGCGCAGCCGGTCCAGTCTCGACAGATCGCCGAACGGCGGCGTCTTCCCGAGAACCTCGTCCCCCAGATCACCGCGATGCTCAGTAAGAAAGGGTGGATCGAAGGGACGCGTGGAGTGGGCGGCGGGATCAGACTCATCACCGATCCCGCTACCATCTCCATCCTCGATGTGATCGAACTAGTCGAAGGCCCGATCTACCTCAACCACTGCCTAAAATCCGGTGCCTGCTCGGGGCGCCAGGGATGCTCCCTGCGGCAGGTCTGGTCCCAAGCCCAAGATGCCCTACTGGAAGTCTTCCGCCACGCGACCATCGCTCAGCTGGCGGCACAGGAACCACGGGAATAACTAGAAATAAGGAGGAAGAACCATGAAGACCATAGAGGACAAGACCAACCAGCTGGCACAGCTGCTGAAGCGCCTCAATGATGGCGAGAACCCGGCCAGCGTCCGGGCCGAAGCGAAGGAACTGATCAGCCAGCTCAATGCGACCGAGCTGTCGCTCGCCGAACAACAGCTGGTGGACGAAGGTCTACCCGAAGAGCAGCTGCGTGGGCTCTGCTCAGTGCACATGGAGATGCTCGAAGGCGAGCTGGACCGCTTCAAGGCGTCCCTGCCCAAGGGGCATGTGGTGCGGACTATGCTCGAAGAGCACGATCAGATCCTCAGCTTCCTCGATCAACTGGAAGAGCTAAACCGCAAGCTGCAATGCCAGGATGAGTACCAAGATAGCGATCTCAGACAGCTGGTCCAGGTCGCCGAGCAGCTGATCGGTGCCGAGCCCCATCACGAGCGTGAGGAGAAGGTCCTCTTCACTGCGATGGAGCAGCGTGAGGTCAGCGGTCCACCACGCATCATGCGCATGGAGCACGACGATCTGCGGCCGATGAAGAAGCAGGTCAAGAAGCTCGGTCAGGCAGCGCTCGAGCGCAGCGTCCCGGTGGCTGAGTTCAAGTCAGCCCTCGATGACGTAGCCGGGAAGCTGGTATTTGGCCTGCGTGATCATATCTTCAAGGAGAACAATATCCTCTATCCCACCGCCCTCGAAGTCATCACCGATGACAAGGTCTGGTCTGAGATGCAGCAGCGTTGCGACCAGATCGGCTACTGCACCTTCACCCCGAAGCAGTAAGGATTATATGATCGCCCCCACAAATTGACTTGTGGGGGCGATCATATTAGGGGCTTTCCAGGGAACACCACGAATGCTATCATGTAATTACAGTTATTGATTAGTAGCAAATCCTCAAACATAGGGGGAAGGAACATGTGGGAAGACTTTAAGAAATTTGCCATGAAGGGCAATGTGGTCGACCTGGCTGTCGGTGTCATTATCGGTGGCGCGTTTGGCAAGATCGTGACCTCGCTGGTCAACGACATGATCATGCCGGTGGTCGGACTACTGCTAGGCGGTGTCAATTTTACCGGTCTCCAGTTTACCTTTGGCGGGGCCGTCATCAAGTATGGCGCTTTCATGCAGAATGTGGTGGACTTCCTGATCATCGCTGCATCGGTCTTCTTCATGGTCCGCTTCCTTAATCACTTCAAGAAAAAAGAGCCACCAGCGCCGGCGAAAGATCCGCTGCCATCCACCGAAGCTCAGCTCTTGATCCAGATCCGCGACCTGATCAAGGAACAACAGCAGGGCCGCGCCAACGGTTAACAAAGTCAATCACCAAAACCACAGTGCATGGCACTGTGGTTTTCCTTTACCACACTGGTCAATACTTCTACTTATCTCTATCGCTAGCTGCGGACACGCTATGGCAGAAGAAACTCTAGAGTGTAGCAATGATTTCCAATCATTGACTAAACCTACAGATTCCTTTAACATATTACAAGGGCGTCTGTGCGCACTACAGCACGCGCCATGGCCGAGAGAGCCACAAAACCGTACCAAACCCGAAAGGATGATGATAGATGTATCAGAAACAACCCATGGAGACTATCAATTCCCCGATCCTATGGTTCGACCAACTCGACCTTGCCATCACCATCGGCGACCGCGTGCGGCGTCGCCTGACCGGCAAGACGGGCACGCTCTTGGCCATCGACCAACGCCGCTTTACCGTGGAGTGGGATGACTCAGGCCAGAGGACCTATCCGATCGATGCCGCCACTGAGATCCGTCCTGTGATCGAGAGCTAAAGTCACCCCGCGGTGATCAAAAGCCAGCGCCCATCGGCGCTGGCTTTTTTGTGTACCACTCGCGTCGGCCCCAGATTCTGCCGTGGCAGGAATCAGAACACCCAGCGCGGAAGTAGAGCTTGTCCTAAGCCTAAGTCGACTAATTGGGGGTGCAGCAGTGACCGTTCGCTTCATCCATACTGCCGATATTCATCTGGATAGTCCGCTGTGCGGATTGTACCGCTATCAAGGCGCGCCCGAGGAACAGCTGCGCGGAGCCACGCGCAGAGCACTGGAGAGCCTAGTGGACCTCGCCATTGAGGAGAAGGTGGATTTCATCCTTATCGCCGGTGACCTCTATGACGGCGATTGGCGCGATTACAATACCGGCCTCTTCTTTGTCGGTCAGATGGGCCGCCTGCGCGAGGCCGATATTCCGGTCTACGTGGTGCAGGGCAATCACGACGCAGCCAGCTCCATGACCCGCCGCCTGCGTCTGCCGACCAATGTCCATATCTTTGCCACCGACCGCGCCGAGACCAAGACCCTAGATCACCTCGGCGTGGCCATCCACGGACATGGCTTTGCCAAACAAGCCACCACCGAGGATCTCTCCCTGCGCTATCCTGACCCCATCTCAGGCCAGCTAAATATCGGCCTGTTACATACCTGCGCCGGCGGGCGCGAAGGGCATGAGAGCTATGCCCCCTGCAGCCTGGATTACCTGATCGCCAAAGGCTACGACTACTGGGCCCTCGGCCATGTGCACAAGCGTGAGGTCCTGAGCAGCGGCTATCCCTGGATCGTTTTCCCAGGCAATACTCAAGGACGCCATATTCGCGAGACTGGAGCAAAGGGCTGCAGCCTGATCACTGCGCGGGATGGCCGTATCGAGTCGGTCGAGCATCGGGTGCTCGACGTCTTACGCTGGGCAGTCTGTGAGGTCGATGCCAGCGGTGCGATCGACGTGGACGAGCTCCTCGTCCGCGCTGATCAGCAGATCCGGCTCAGTTCGTCCGCGAGCCCAGATCGCCTGCTAGCGATGCGCATGGTGATCAAGGGCGCCTGCCCTGCCCATCGTGCGGTCAATCAGCGCCCCGAACAGTTTGAAGAACAGCTGCGAGCCTTGGTCAATGACCTGGCTCGCGATCAGATCTGGCTGGAGAAGATCAAGCTCGAGACACGCCGTGACCAAGACCTGAGCGCGCTGCTCGAGCAGCAGCACGCCGTCGCCTTCCTCGGGCGTTTCATCCGCGAGCTGCAGCAGGACCCCGACGCCATGGCGGAGCTGCGGGCGGAGTTCAAAGAGCTCGAGACCGTCCTGCGCCGTGATCTGGGCAGCGCCGCGGAGACGCTCGCCCTCGGCGATGGGGCCGTCTTTGACGCACTCTTTCAGGAAGCGGGCGAGTTGGCTCTCGGCAGCATCCTGGATCAGGAGGAGAGAGCATGAAGATCGCCCGTCTTTATCTCAAGGCCTATGGCCGCTTTACCGAGCGGCAGATCGATCTCCCTGACGGCCGCGGCTTCCATATGATCTATGGCAGCAATGAAGCAGGGAAGAGCACCACCCTGCGCGCCGTCACCAATTTCCTCTACGGCTTCGGGCAGCGACGCGTCGATGATTTCGTGCACGCCAGCAGCCAACTGCGGGTGGGTGCCCGTGTGGTCGGGGAGGACGGCCAAGAGTACGACCTGATCCGCCGCAAAGGCAATAAGGATACCCTGCTGGATGCCGAGGGTCGCCCCGTGCCTGACGCCGTGCTGTCCAAGCTGATGGGCAATCTCGACCAGGGGCTCTTCACCAAGATCTTCGGCCTCGACCACGAAGCCCTGACCGCAGGGGGCGCCGAGCTGGTGACCGCCAATGGCGGGGTGGGCGAGAGCCTCTTTAGCGCCGCCAGCGGCGCGACCGGCATCCAGGAGATCATGCAGGCCCTCGACACCCAGGCCGGCAATATCTTCAAGCGGACCGGCAGCAAGCCGGAGCTGAATCAGGCGCTCAGCCGCTACAAAGAGCTAAGACAGAAGATAAACGACCTCTCGCTGGCACCGTCCAACTGGGAGGCCACCGAGAGAGAATACCAGCGCCAGGCTGAAGAGCTGGAGAAGCTGAAGCAAGCCATCGCTCAGATCGACAGGCGTAGAGTACAGCTGGATCGTATCCAGCGCTCGCTCCCCCTAGTCGCCGAGCTACAGCAGCATCAGGCGGATCTCGCCGCCATGGGCGAGGTCCTGACCCTTCCCGCCGACGCCACGTCCGAACGGGAACGATGGACCCAGGCCGGGCAGATCGCTGCGGGCGATCGGCGTCGGGCCGAGAGTGCGGTCGAGTCGCTCAGTCAGCAGTTGGCAGGGCTCCAGGTCCCCACTGCGGTCCTCGACCGGGCCGGGGAGATCCGCAGCCTCAGCGAACGGATCGATACCTATCGGACCCACCTGCGGGAGCTGCCCCATCTGCTGGCAGAGATCAGTCAGGGTCAAGAGAGGCTCCTAGCGCTGCTGCAGCTGGTCGACCCAGCGCGCAAGACACCCGCCGAAGTGGATAGCTTACGCATCCCGCTCCACCTCAGTGAGCAGATCCGGCGTTTGACCGAGCAGTATGGGTCGCTGCAGCAGCAGTTGGCCCAGCTGCGCGCGCGACGCGACCAGATAGAGGAAGACCTTGCCAAGGCTAGGCGCGAGATCGAGCGTCTAGGCGGGCATCGTGATACCGCTCGCTTGCAGCGGGCGCGTCAGCGCGCCCAGCAGGCGGGGAAGATCGATGCCGAGTGCGAAGCGCTCCGGCTGAGGATCACCAAGGCGGAAGCCCAGCTCGCCGACGGGATACAGAGCCTGCCGCTCTGGCAGGGGAGCGCCGAGCAGCTCACCGCTCTGCCGCTGCCGCTCAGGGAGACGATCCGCGACTACCAGGAGCGCCTCGGCCGTCTCGACCGGCGCGACGAGCAGCTGCAGGAGATCATCCAGGTCCGCGGGCATGAGATCGAGGATTGCCGGCGCCAGCTGCAGGAGATCACCCGGACAGGCGAGGTCCCCAGCATCGAAGACCTGACCGTCGCTCGCCAACGGCGTGAGCAGGGCTGGCAGCTGGTCAAGCAGGCGTGGCTTGAGGGCCAACGCTGCGAGGCAGCCGAGCAGGAGTATGACCCTGAGCAGCCGCTACCCGTTGCTTACGAAGAGAGCGTGCAGACCGCCGACCAGGTCTCCGATCACCTACGCCGGGAGGCCACACGGGTCGCCGCCAAGGCCAACCTCGAGGCTAAGATCAGAGAGCTGCTCGAGGAGACCGATGAGCTGAAACAAGCTCAGGTCGCTCTGACCCAGGATCGTCAGCAGTATGCCACCGAGTGGCAGGCTGTCTGGCAGCCGCTGGGCATCGAGCCCCTCTCACCCCAAGAGATGAACGAATGGCTAGAGCGCTTTGGCAACTTATTGGTCGCAGCCAACGAGCTGCGTGAACGTCAGGCCGAGCTAGAGCAGCTTCTCGCGCTCAGCCAAGAACTGAGCCACGAGCTGGCTGACGCCTTGGCGGAGCTAGGCGAGCCTGGTTGCCACGCCGGCGAGAGCGTAGCCGATCTGGTCGATAGGGCGAGTGAGGTCTACGAACGCCACCTCAAAGAGCGAACGCTCTTTGAGCAAGCGACCCAGACCCTCGCAGAGAAACAAGGCCTGGCATCCAAAGTCCACGCCGAGGAAGAACGCCTGCAGGCTGAGCTCTCCTCGTGGAGAGCGCTGTGGGCCGCCGCCATGGCGAGCCTGGGGATCGCCGCCGAGACCCTTCCCGAGGCAGCCTCCGCCCGGATCGAGAAGCTGAGTGAGCTCTTTATGCAGAAGGCCGAGATCGATGCCGCTCAGAGCCGGGTTACCGCCATGCAGGCCGCTATATCCGGCTTCCAACAGCAGGCTCGGCAGTTGGCCGCGGAGCTGATGGCTGAGAGCGTCGATCTGCCGGCCGAGGTACTGGTCGCTAAGCTCAGCGAGCAGGTCACCAGCGTCCAGAGACAGCTCACCGAGCGTGAGGGCTATGAGCGGCAGCTCGAACACGAGCGCCAGCGCCTAGCCACCGCCATCGAAGCCGAAGCCGCCGCTAGTCAGGAACTGCAGCGGTTGATGAAGCAGGCCAGGTGCCAAGATATCGAGGCACTGATCGCCGCCGAACAGCGCTCGCAGAGCCATCTCCAGCGGACCAGCCGTATCGCCGAACTGGAGCGTCTTCTGCTCCAAGGGGGAGCAGGGCTGACCATCGACCAGCTGATCGTCGAGACCAGTGGCGTCGACCGCGATGCCATCCCCTTTGAGCTGCGCCAAGCCCAGGCCGAGCAACAGGCCAAGGACCGCCAGCGCACCGAGCTGGAGCAGACCTTTGGCGTCACCAAGGCCAGCTACGAAGAACAGTCCCAGGGCCGCAGTTCGTTAGCCTCCCAGACCGCCCAGGAGGCGCAGTCTGAGCTGGCCCGCGTGCAGTCGCTGACAACCCACTACATGCGGCTGCGCTTAGCGCAGTCAGTCCTCAAACGCGGGATCGAGCGCTACCGCGCCGAGAACCAAAACACCCTGCTGCAACGGACCGGTGAGATCTTCAGTCAGATCACTGCTGGCGCGTTTGTCAGCGTTCAGACCGACTACGATGACAAGGACGAATCCATCCTCGTCGGCGTGCGCGCCAACGACCAAAAGGTCGCCACCAACGATATGAGCGATGGCACCCGCGACCAGCTCTTCCTCGCCATCCGCCTGGCCAGCATCGAGCACTACCTACAGAACGGCCAACCGGTCCCCCTGGTGCTGGACGATATCCTGATCAATTTCGACGACGCCCGCTCCCGCGCCACCCTGCGCGTCCTCGCGCAGATCGCCGAGAAAGTCCAGGTGATCTTCTTCACCCACCACCAAGCCCTGGTCGAGATGGCCAAAGAGGAGATCGCTCCCGAGAGGCTGAACGTCGTCGAACTGTAATTCTGTCATCCACCGTTGCACTACATCCCTGCTATAACCCACATCACCACAACCACCATGACGTTGCTTGTAGGGGCGCCGCTCAGCTGCGCCCGCCGTCACCCCGTTCCTGTTCCCTCATCCATCCCGCCCCCCGAAGGACGTGACGCCATGATCGAAGTCAAAGGCCGCCACAATACCGCCAAGGTCTTCACCGACCAGGCGGACGACCAAACCATCGCCCAGATCCTCGAACTCTGCAATCAAGAATTCGCCACCGGCTCCACCATCCGCATCATGCCCGACACCCACAAAGGGGCAGGCTGCACCATCGGCACTACCATGACCATCCGCGACAAAATCGTCCCAAATCTCGTCGGGGTCGATATCGGCTGTGGGGTCGAGGTCGCCGCGCTGGCCGAGACCCAGATCGACTTCGCCCAGCTCGACCGTGTCATCCGCCAGCATATCCCCGCCGGACCGGCGGTCCGCACCAGCGAGCACCCCTACGTCTCCGAGGTCCGCATCAATGATCTCCGCTGCCGCAAGCAGATCAATATCAACCGCGCCCGGCTGAGCATCGGCACCCTTGGCGGCGGTAACCACTATATCGAGGTCGATCGTGATGACCAGGGGAGACTCTACCTCGCCGTCCACAGCGGCAGCCGCCATATGGGCAAGCAGATCGCCGAGCACTACCAGAAGCTCGGCCACCAACGCCTGACCCGCCTCAAGGCACAAACCGTGCCCAAGGACCTGGCCTATGTGGAAGGACAGGACTACGAGGACTACCTACACGACATGGTGATCGCCCAATCCTACGCCACCATTAACCGCAAGGCCATGGTCGAAGAGATCACCCAGCGCATGGGTCTGCATGTGCTTTCCCGCTTCACTACCATCCACAACTACATCGATACCGACAGCATGATCCTGCGCAAGGGCGCCATCTCTGCCCAGGCGGGGGAGAAGCTGATCATCCCGATCAACATGCGCGACGGCGCCTTGATCTGTGTCGGCAAAGGCAACCCCGACTGGAACTACTCCGCTCCCCACGGAGCCGGCCGACTGCTCAGCCGCAGCGAGGCCAAACGGCGGATCAGCATTGACGACTACCGCCGCTCCATGCAGGGGATCTATACCACCTCGGTCGACGCCAGCACCCTCGACGAAGCCGCCATGGCCTACAAACCCATGGCGCAGATCATCAGCAATATCGGCGACACCGTCGAGATCACCGCCATCGTCAAGCCGGTCTACAACTTCAAGGCCGGGGAGTAACACCGTCGCATATCTGCAACTGTCGTGCCTCAGCCAATGGTATACCCGGAACATGATCGTAAATTCGTTCATCTCGTGTAGGGGCGCCGCTCAGCTGCGCCCGCCGTAACCCCCGTCCTTCGTATCCT
>CAZINL010000126.1:3671-9184 GCA_964540595.1 uncultured Clostridia bacterium | reverse complement strand
ATCGGCATTTCAGACTGGCGCCAAACCTGGAATGGACAGTGGAGGCGAACCCCAAGACCCTCGACCGGGATCGACTGCAGGCTCTACGTTCAGTGGGGGTCAACCGGCTCAGTCTTGGGGTTCAGGCGATGGATGATCATTTGCTGCACGCCATCGGGCGCGTCCATAGCGCTGCCGATGTGGTCACTCAGGTGGAACTGATTCGAGCGGCAGGGTTTGCCAACCTAAGTCTTGATCTGATCTATGGGCTGCCCGGACAGAAGCTCTCCGCTTGGGAGAAGACCGTTGACGCAGCTCTGCGCCTTGGTCCCGACCATCTCTCGGCTTACGGTCTTAAGGTTGAGGAGGGTACTCCCTTCGCTAGGCAGCAGGAAGCTGGCCTGTTAGAACTGCCCGGCGAGGAACAAGAGATTGCCATGTACCGTTTGGTGCAATCCATGCTCGCGTCGCACGGGTTTCGACAGTATGAGATCTCAAATTTCGCTCATCCAGGTCGAGAGTGTCGTCATAACCTGCTCTACTGGGGTAATCACGACTACCTCGGACTGGGAGCAGGGGCCTATTCGTTTCTCAACCACCATCGCTTCGCCCATGAGCGGTCGCTAACTACCTATCTGAAGCGTTGGCGCGAGGAAGCGGCACCCCCTATCAGTGAGGACGAACATGTCTCACCGGAGATCGAGCGTGCCGAGACGGTCTTCCTTGGGCTTCGGCGCACCACAGGGATCCAGGATGGGGAGTTTCAGGCTAGATTTGGCGTCTCGCTCTTCTCGGTCTACGGCCAAGCGATCGATCGCCTGGTGGCACAGCGGCTACTCGAACGTGATGGTGATGCCATCCGCCTGACTGATGCAGGCCTCATGGTCTCAAACCAAGTGTTTGTGGAGTTTCTGCCAAATTAGCCCCTAGCCCATGTCGCTCGCCCCTCGTGAGCTTCGATAGTGAGATATGGTCGCACTCTGCGAATGTCCAGGCCAGTGGGACTCTGCGGTGAATGACGGTAGGGCGATGCGAACCGACCTGGTATCGGGTACCCACGAAGGGCGAGGGGCTGGGGGCGAGAGACTCTTACGCAATCGGTTGACAAACACTGGGGTGGGTGGTATTTTTTTATTAGATCTTTAGCACTCTCTAAATGAGAGTGCTAACAGAAGCAAGCGACCGTAACCGAAGTTAGATGAGGAGAGGGTGGTGATCGGTGAGGTTGGATGAGCGTAAGCAACGTGTTCTTCGGGCTATCGTGCAGGACTATATCGCGACGGCTGAGCCCGTCGGCTCTCGAACCATAGCCCGCCGTTACCTGTCCGATTATAGTGCGGCTACCATTCGCAACGAAATGGCGGATCTCGAGGAGATGGGATTCTTGGGACAACCGCACACCTCTGCGGGGCGCATCCCATCCGACAAGGGCTATCGCTTCTACGTGGATTTCCTGATGGACCTCCCGGTCCTCAACGATCCAGAAGCTGTTTGGATCAAGCAGTCTTATGCCCACCGGATGAAGGCCGTCGAGCAGATTATTCAGCAGACCGCGCATGTTCTGGCCTCTATTACCCACTATACCTCTGTGGTCCTGGGGCCGCAGACCAATCAGAGTGCTTTCCTCAAGATGCAGTTGATGGAGATGGCGCCTGGTCAAGCCCTAGCGGTGATTGTTACTGATACCGGCTTGGTCGCCAATCGGATGCTGGCTGTTCCGTCGCATTTTGGGCAAGAGCATCTTGATCAGGTTTCCTCCTTTGTCAACGGGCGCTTTAGGGGACTGACCTTTGGCCAACTGCAACGGTCGGTCCTTAGGCAGGTGGAGGATGAGATCTCATCGCAGATCGCCAGTTTTGATGAGATTGTGGACCTCTTGGTGGAACTTCTGCGTCCGGATCAGGATGAACGCGTCTATTTAGGTGGAACGACGCACATCCTAAACCAGCCTGAGTTCCAAGATATGGAACGTGTCAAGAGCTTACTCGGTATCCTGGATCAAGAAGAACTGATGCGCAACCTGATCAGTCAGTGTTCAGAGGCGGAGAAGGTGCGCGTGACCATTGGTCAGGAGAACCCTTACCAAGGGGTCAGCGACTGTAGTCTAGTGACGGCCGTCTATCAGATTCACGGCCGCCCAGTCGGTAGTATTGGGGTCCTGGGCCCCACACGCATGGACTATGCCAAAGTAGTCACCGTGGTCAATGAAGTGACCAATATCCTCAATGAGCTCCTGGATAAAGCGCAGATCTTGTAGGCTTGGGAGGTTTTCCAATGACCGTTCGTCAGGTCAGCAGCGGTTCTGATGTGGATGAAAAGCTGGCGGCTTTGATGACCAATGCCAGTGCCATCCGCGCCATTGCGTCAGCAGTGGAGGGGACCATTGGGCCCAAAGGCCTAGATACGATGTTGGTGGATCGGTTTGGTGAGGTGATCATCACTAACGCCGGTGTCACCATCCTGGACAAGATGGACGTCAATCACCCTGCTGCGCGGATGCTGATCAATATCGCCAAGGCTCAGCAAGAGGAGATCGGTGACGGGACCACGACGGCGACCATTGTGGCCGGGGCCCTCGTCGCAGACGGTGTGGAGCAGGTAGTGCGAGGGGTTCCCGTTGCCCGTGTGATTGAAGGGGTGCGCACAGGGATCAAGAGCGCGCTGGCCTCGATCAGGGCCCATAGCCGCCCGGTGGTTGGCTTGGATGAAGCGATCTTGACCCGCGTCGCTCTGATTGCGGGTCGCGAGCACGAAGACATCGCGCAATTGGTCGTGGGCGCAGCCAGCATGGTCGGGGAGGAGAAGCTCAAAGATCCGGGCTTCAAGCTAGCTGACACCATCGTGGCTGAAGAAGGTGCCGACAACGAAGTCTTTATGGGCGTGATTGTGGACAAGGAACGCCTCAACCAACAGATGCCTAAGCGCTTGACGGGCGTGAAGGCACTCGTCATTGACGATGCCCTGGAGCCCGAGGAGATCGGTGAAGAGGCGTTAGGCACTGAGACCGGTTTTGCCAAGTATCTGGAGTATCAGCAGGAGTTTAGAGCCAATATCGCCAAGATCATTGAACTAGGTGTGACGCTGATTGTCGCTGACCGTGGCGTGCAGGATTACGCCGAGGAGATGCTTACTGACGCCGGTGTCATGGTTATCTCGCGCGTGGCGAGCAAGGAACTGCGCAAAGTGGCGGAACATACTGGGGCCCGTGTCATCAAGCGCAGCAGCCTCAAGAAGGAGGCTGCGGATGTGGCAAAGCTCCTGGGCAGCGCCGAGCTGGCCTATGAGGATGATAAGCTTGGGCATATCCGGATCGTGGGCGGCCAGGGCAAACCTATGGCGACGATCTTGGTCGGCGCCGCCACGGAAGAGGTCGTGGGTGAGCGCGAGCGGATCGCCAAAGACGCTGCGTCGTCAGTCCAGGCGGCGGTGCGAGGCGGCATCGTTCCCGGAGGCGGAGCGACCGAGCTAGCTGTCGCTAGAGACGTAGAGAAGGCCCGCGAAGGGGTCAAGGGTATGTCAGCCTATGGGGTTGACTGTGTCTCCCGTGCGATGAAAAGACCGCTCAGCCAGATCGTGCTTAATGCCGGGTTTAACCCACTGGAGAAGGTTGAAGAGGTGTATGCCGCTCAGTTGGGGCAGGGCAAAGATACTCTCGCCGTGAACTGCGATACGGGTGAGATTACAGACATGCTGGACTTAGGTGTGCTGGATCCGACGCTGGTGAAGCTGCATGCCGTCAAAGCGGCGGGCGAGGTGGCAGAAGCGATCCTGCGTATCGATACCATCATCAAGAAGAAAGATGAGAACCCAGGGAAGGGCCCTGAGGCCCCAGCCCAGATGGAATTTTAGTGCTATGCGCAGACACTAGACCGTAGGACACCAGACACCAGACGTCAGGTAGTCGCGGGTTGGATGAGCAAGTTCCTCATCTAGTGTCTAGTGACTCGTGTCTAGTGACTCAGAGAAGAGGTGACCCCATGAAAGACAAACGACAAACCGAAGAGAGAGCTGAACCCCAGGTGGAACAGACCAGCCCAGAGGAGACGAAGGCTGACGAGTCAGCCCCGGTGATCAGTGCTGACGAGCTCGCTACGCTCATGGCCAAGGCCGGCGAGCGGGATGAGCTTCAGCAACGGTTGCTGCGGCTGCAGGCTGATTTCGATAACTTTCGTCGTCGGACGCAGCGGGAGAAAGAGGATCTCGCGGAGTATGCCTCCCAGAAGCTCATCACCGATCTCCTACCGACCATTGACAACTTCGAGCGCGCTCTAGCAGTGCCGACATCCAGCGATGAGAGCAAAAACATACTCCAAGGTGTGCAGATGATCCACCGCCAATTGGTGGACCAACTGCAGCGCGAAGGCCTGACCGAGGTCAACGCCTATCAACAGCCGTTTGACCCCAATTTCCACGAAGCGGTGCTGCAGGTAACTGCTGACGGCGTGGAAGACAACACCGTGGTGGAAGTTCTGCAGAAGGGCTATCTACTGAAACAACGGTTGCTGCGCCCTGCCATGGTTAAAGTGGCGCGTAAATAGGATTTGTGACTTCTGACTCATACTCTATTTGAGGAAGGTGACCAAAATGAGCAAGATTATCGGTATCGACCTGGGGACCACCAACTCCGTCGTCGCGGTGATGGAGGGTGGCCAACCCACCATCATCACCACATCCGAGGGAAGTCGTCTATTGCCATCCGTGGTGGCGTTCAAAGGTGACGAGCGACTGGTCGGCTTTGTGGCCAAACGTCAGGCTGTTTCGAACCCTGACAAGACCATTAGCTCCATTAAGCGGCATATGGGCACCAACTACACCGTTCGCATCGACGGCAAGGATCACACCCCGCAAGAGATCTCAGCCATGGTGTTGCGCAAGTTGAAGGAAGATGCTGAAGCGTATTTGGGCGAGAAGGTTGAGAAGGCGGTCATTACCGTGCCGGCCTATTTCACCGACAGCCAACGTCAGGCGACCAAGGATGCTGGCCGCATCGCCGGTCTGGAAGTGCTGCGCATCATCAACGAGCCGACCGCTGCCGCACTCGCTTACGGTCTCGATAAGGATCAGGATCACACCATCATGGTCTTTGACCTCGGTGGTGGAACCTTTGACGTCTCGATCCTGGAGATGGGCGATGGCGTTTTCGAGGTCAAGGCGACCAATGGCAACAACCGCCTAGGCGGCGACGACTTTGACGATCGAGTGATCGAATGGATGACCAAGGAGTTCAAGCGGGACACTGGGATTGATCTATCCAAAGACCGCATGGCTCTGCAACGCCTCAAGGAGGCCGCTGAAAAGGCGAAGATTGAGCTATCCAGCAGCGTCACCACCAGTATCAACCTGCCGTTCATCACCGCTGATGCCAGCGGTCCAAAGCACCTTGATCTCACCCTTACCCGGGCCAAGTTCAATGAGCTGACTGCAGATCTAGTCGAGAAGACCATGGGACCCACCCGTCAGGCCATGGCCGATGCGGGCCTTAAGCCCAATCAGATCGACAAGGTGATCCTAGTCGGTGGATCGACGCGTATCCC
>CAZINL010000126.1:2692-3661 GCA_964540595.1 uncultured Clostridia bacterium | reverse complement strand
ATCCCTGCTGTTCAGGATGCCATCCGTAATTACCTTGGCAAGGACCCGCACAAGGGCGTTAACCCCGATGAGGTGGTCGCCGCCGGCGCCGCCATCCAGGGCGGTATCCTAGGTGGCGAAGTGAAGGGCATGGTTCTGCTCGATGTCACCCCGCTGTCGTTGGGCCTCGAAACATTGGGCGGTGTGTTCACCCGCCTGATCGATCGCAATACCACCATCCCCACTTCGAAGACTCAGACCTTCTCTACCGCAGCGGATGGGCAGACCAGTGTTGAGATCCATGTGCTACAGGGTGAACGCGAGATGGCTGCCTACAATACTACTCTGGGGCGGTTCAACCTAGACGGGATCCCACCCGCTCCTCGTGGCGTGCCGCGCATTGAAGTGACCTTTGATATCGATGCCAACGGTATCGTCAACGTCAAGGCTAAGGATATGGGAACCGGCAAGGAGCAGCATATCACTTTGACCTCCAGCAGCAATCTCTCGAAGGATCAGATCGACCGCATGGTCAAAGAAGCCGAGGCCAATGCCGGTGAAGATAAGAAGCGCCGTGAAGAGATCGAGACACGCAACAACGCCGATAACCAGGTCTACCAGACCGAAAAGATGCTAAAGGATCTGGGCGACAAAGTGGATGCCAACAAGGCGCAGCAGGTTCGTGAGTCGATCGACAAGGTGCGTGAGGCGCTGAAGGGTACTGATAACGACGTGATCAAGCAGGCCTCCGACGAGTTGACCCAACACCTGTATGAGTTGTCCGCCAAGATGTATGAGCAGACCGCTCAAGCCCAAGGTCAGCCACAGCCAGGTGAGCAGGCTCCACAGGGGGACAATGTGGTCGATGCCGACTATGAGGTCAAGGACGAGAAGAAGGAATAACACAGTCACTAGCCACCAGTCACTAGGCACTAGAAGCAGAGACTGAGGTGGTTGTCCGCGACAAACTTACTGCCGCGCTCTCACCAG
>CAZINL010000126.1:0-2682 GCA_964540595.1 uncultured Clostridia bacterium | reverse complement strand
TCACCAGCGCGGCAGTTTGCGGTCGTACACAGCCGTCAGTCTATGCTGTTTTACAGTGGCTCGTGGCTAGGGCCTAGTGCCTTGCGAAGGAGGTGACCATGTGGCCAAACGAGATTTTTATGAGGTGATGGGGGTAGGCAAGGGGGCCGACGAGGTTGAGCTTAAAAAAGCCTATCGTAAGTTGGCGCGTGAGCTCCACCCCGATGCGAACCCCGATGACCCCCAAGCAGCCGAGCGTTTCAAAGAGGTTAAGGAAGCCTACGACGTGTTGAGCGACCCCCAAAAGCGCGCTCAGTATGACCAGTTTGGTCATGCCGCGTTTGATCAGCAGGCAGGCTTTGGCGGGGCGCAACAGGGTGGCTATGGTGATTTTGGGGCGAGTCCCTTTGGTGATATTTTCGAGTCTTTCTTTGGCGGCATGGCCGGAGGTCGCCGTCACACCGGGCCAGAACGCGGGGCAGACCTGCGCTACGACATGGATATTACCTTCGAGGAAGCCTACTTCGGGGTTGAGAAAGAGATCGACATCAACCGGATCGAGGGCTGTCCTACCTGCGGCGGTAGCGGTGCTAAACCTGGGACCCAGACTAGTACCTGCAAGGTCTGCAATGGCACCGGGCAAGTCCAGACTGCGCAGCGTACCCCGCTGGGCAACTTTGTCAGCGTCCGTCCTTGCGAACACTGCCATGGGAGCGGCAAGATCATCTCCACCCCCTGTACTGAATGTAAGGGGCAAGGGAAAGTACGCCGTCGCCGTCAGATCAAGGTTCGTATCCCCGCAGGCGTAGACACTGGTTCACGACTACGTGTCTCCGGTGAAGGCGAAGCGGGCGAGCGTGGCGGTCCACCTGGCGATCTGTTTGTCTTCATCACAGTGCTGCTGCACAAGCAGTTTAGCCGCAAGGGCAATGATATCATCTATGAGATGCCAGTGAGCTTCGTCCAAGCGGTCTTGGGCGATGAGGTCGAGGTACCAACCCTAGATGGAGAGGTCAACCTCAAGATCCCTGAAGGCACTGAGACTGGAACTCTGTTCCGCATTCGTGGTAAGGGATTCCCCTCGTTGCAGGGCTATGGGCGGGGTGATCTTCATGTCAGGGCGACCATTCAGACCCCCAAGCGCCTCAATGAAAAGCAGAAGACTGCTTTGCGGGAATTTGCCAAGGCGATGGGTGAAGAAGGGAAAGGCAGACAAAAGGGCATCCTAGGGAAGATGAAGGATGCTTTCAGCGGATAGTACCTGCCCCGTCATCAAGCGTCCAGGATCTGGCGCTTATGACGGGGCTAGTTTGGAGGAGGTAATCTATGCAGTGGCTAGAGCTGTCTGTGTCCACCACCCATGAAGCGATCGAGGCCGTCGCCAATATTCTTTACGAGGCCGGGGCCAACGGGGTCGTGATTGAGGATCCACGGGCTATCCTTGAGCAGCAGGCAGGACCGGGGGGTTGGGACTATGTCGAGATCCCCACGGATTTCGATCCGGATGCCGAAGTGGTCGTCAAGGCCTACCTACAGATCACCTCCTATATCCAGGATGTGGTCAGTCAGGTTCGCCAGGCGGTGCAAAATCTGCCTAGCTTTGGCTTGGAGATCGGCTCGGGGCGCGTTGAGACTAAAGCGGTAGAAGACGCCGACTGGGCGACTGCATGGAAGGCCTATTACAAACCGCTACGTGTGGGTAAGCACTTGGTCGTGAAACCGATCTGGGAAGAGGTCACTCCCCGTGAGGGCGACCTGATCATTGAACTAGACCCGGGTTTGGCCTTTGGCACCGGCACCCATCCGACCACCGGGATGTGCCTGGCACTTCTGGAGAAGCACGTGCAACAGGGCGACTACGTCTGTGACGTGGGCTGCGGTTCGGGTGTGCTATCGATCGCCGCTGCCAAACTGGGCGCCAAAGCTGTATTGGCGGTGGATATCGATGAACTCGCGGTGAAGATCAGCCGCGAGAATATCGAGCACAATCATCTCCAGGAAGGGATTCGGGTGATGCAGGGAGATCTGCTAACCCATGTTGCGGAGCCTGCAGACTTAGTGGTCGCCAATATTGTCGCGGATATCATCATCCGTTTGCTTCCCGATATCGATCGGGTGCTAAAGCCAGGCGGACGTTTCATTGCCTCGGGGATCATTGAGGATCGGCGTGAGGATGTAGTGAAAGCCTGCCAGCATCACCGTCTCCGGATCCAGGAAGTCACTTTAGAGGACGAGTGGGTGGCGCTGTTGGCGGTAAAGGAGTAGTCCATGGGGGCACGGTTTTTCGTTCAGCCCGAGCAAGTGCAGGGCAATCTAGTGGAGATCTCCGGCGACGACGTCAAGCATATCACCAAGGTGCTGCGCTTAGGCAAGGGAGACCTGGTGACGGTTCTTGATGGCAGTGGCCAGGAGTATCAGGTACAGCTTTCTGAGCTTGAGCGGGAGCGTGTGATCGGTCAGATTACCGCCAGATCGACAAGCGAGGCAGAACCACGGCACCACGTGACCATTATTCAGGGGTTGCCCAAGGGTGATAAGCTGGAGACGGTGATCCAAAAATGCACCGAACTCGGTGTCAGCGCCATTGTTCCCGTGCAGACAGAACGGTCGGTGGTCCAGCTGCAGGCTGAGAAAGCGGTCCGCAAGCAGGAGCGCTGGCAGAAGATCGCCCAGGAGGCTGCCGAACAATCACGCCGTGGCCTC
>CAZINL010000125.1:1498-9205 GCA_964540595.1 uncultured Clostridia bacterium | reverse complement strand
TCAGACTGTTCTCGCCCAGAGCCTCCAGATCTACCACCGAGCGGAGCGCACGACCGATCAGGCGCTGTATCTCCATGGTGCGACCGCCTAGCCTGCCCTTGGCAGCCTCACGCTGATTGCGGCTGCCAGTAGAGCGTGGCAGCATCCCGTATTCCGCTGTGACCCACCCCTTCCCCGTCCCTTTCAAAAATGGCGGGACACGGTCTTCCCAGCTCGCCGTACAGATCACTTTGGTCTGTGCATATTGTAGTGCGGAATGATCCGCGTTGGACGTAGTTGATTATTCTCCCGACCGTCAACTCTCATATCGTACTCTCCCTTCTAAGAGCTCTCCTCTTATTCCTGCCCAAAGATGAGGATTCCTTCTCGCTGCTTGACAGACGTTTTTGCACACCAAAAGCGACCGGTCACCCGGTCGCTCGTTAATCGACTTCAGCGGCACTAGTTAGTTGTTGGCTTTCATCAGCTCATCGAGCTGCTTGAGTGCCTGGACCATGAGACGCTTCTCGTCATCGGTCACTTTCTCAAGGATGGATGCCAGATAGCGCTTGCGGCTGGTCATGACCTCCTCCAACATCCGGTAGCCCTTTTCTTTGATACGCAAACGAACCACGCGCCGATCATGGGGATCACGCTCCCGCTCCACCAGATCGTTGCGTTCCATACGATCGATAAGGTCGGTCGCAGTACTGCAAGCAAGGTACATTTTTTCGCCCAACTCACCGATAGTCAGATTGCCGTGGGTCTGCAAGAACTGCAGTGCGTTTAGCTGCGGAGGCGTTAGGTCAAAGTCTGCCAATATATCGCGTCCGCGCTTGCGGATGATACTACTCACGTGGCGAACGAGTTCCTCCAGCTCGACCACGTAGGGTCCGAAACTTTGCTTTTCCAATGCCATTCGCTCCTCCGCCGATATATTCGATGTACTAAATATTGTACTGGCAATGGTAGGAGTTGTCAAGACTTTGACAGTCAAACTTATCTCATATATGCTTCCAAATAATGATAAGGGGCGCCAAGCGCCCCCATGTGGACTATAATCCTCAACTAATCGGCCGAGAAGAACTTGCGCAGTCCATTGTAGAGCGCAGTGGCAGCCTTCTGTCGGAAGGCAGGATCCTTGATCAAAGCCTCTTCGGTCTTATTGGAGATGAAGCCGATCTCAGCCAGAGCACTGATCATCTTACTCTCGCGGGTGACATAGATCTCGGGTCGTGCCACGGTCCCTCGGTTGCGTAAGCCAAGACTACTGACCAGTTCCTGCTGCAGAGCGCTGGCTAAGCGTTGACGCTCTTCACCAGACGAGTATAGCACCTCGATGCCGTTGGCGTCGAGCTTGGTATGTGAGTTGTGATGAATGGACAAGAACAGGTCCGCTTGAGCTTTATTGGCCAGATCTGTCCGCCCGCTCAGCGTCACGTACTCATCGGTTGAGCGCGTCATCAGGACCTTAGCTCCGGCCTTCTCCAGCAAGGCTTTGAGTTTGAGAGCAATATCAAGTGTACCGGCCTTTTCCTCCAGCCTTGAGGTCGGTGCGACCGCGCCAGGATCGCTACCCCCATGTCCGGGATCAAGGACGATCAGCTTACCGGTCAACCCAGCACTCAGGAGCGAGATCTCGATCTTATTGGTCCGTGCCGCCGAGCGCACGGTATGGCTGATGTAGTAGGTCAGGTCAGCCACGATGCGAGTACCTCCCGCATAATGTTCGATCCTCAGCCCTTTCACCGTTCCATCGTTGACCGCCAGATTCGGCGGCATCTCTCCTTTTTCGGCTCCCGGAATATCGACGACCAAGCGATGGGGATTGGTCAGGCGCATTACGTTATAGGAGGCGGGCTTGTCAAGCGTGATGCTCAGCAGCGAACTGCCAGCCACCTTTTTCACCTCTGCCCCCTTGGTCGTCGCGAAGGCGTTGAGGGTGATCCTCAGTTGCCCGTCATCCATACTGACTTGGTAGCGGGTGCTTTGCTTCAGACGAACGGTGAGACAGGCATCGCCGCCATTGACTGGCGCTAACGAGAGCTTGTCCACAAGGGAGTTTAGGATCGGAGTGGGCAACGAGGCCGCCGGGGCGATGCCAGGAAGTAGAATGCGTATCTCTTGGCCCTCGCCCGAGAGAGCGGTTACTGGGACTCCCGTCTGATCACCTGCCGCGGGCGGGGGATCCACACTGATCAAGCTCTCGGCTACCCAGCCGCTGCGGCCGTCTGCCAACCGCACTTGGACCCACCCTTGGTCAATGGTCAAGACTTTGACTTGTGTTCCGGCATTGAGATGGGTGATGATCCGATTGTGATTGGTCCCCGGGATCTCGCGCAGCCTGGTCTCAGACTCGCGGATACGACCGGTTCTCTCAGCGGGAGCTGCGGTGGCGAGCAGCAGTGGCTCGATCGCTCCATCAAAGCTCAAGACCAGTTCTTCCCCACCGTCGAGCTGCCGATTCACCACTTGGGTGATCCGATGTCCTGCGGCGATGGTGAGTTGGCGCCCATCAGGCGATGACAAGAGCTTGATATGGTCGGCCTCACCTTCGAGGTCAACCACCACGCGGGCGGTCGAGGTGGCGTCTTCATGTTGCGCTAAGCGAACTGCGATGATCCCCGCGCTGTTGACAGGCATGGTCCGGCCACTGGTGTCCAGCTTGGCATAAGGAATATCGATCACCAAGCGGTTGGGATTGGTCAACTGAAAGCTCTTGGCGGTGAGTCGGCCGCTGCCCTGAACGGTCACAGAGGTACCAGACGTCGTAATCTCCGGTTCTGATACGGCGATCGGGATAGGGCGCCAAGCGCTGACGGTGCGGGTCTGGGCATTCCAGTCGATCCCTGCCCCGAGAGCAGTTCCCACGAAGCGGAGCGGCACCATGGTTCGGTTGTCCACTATACGAGCAGGAACATCCAGTTTGACCGGGCGACCCCCGACCATGGCGGTCTCTTGGTCTAGCACCATCACAATCTCGATCTCATTGCTGAGCACGCGAACGCTGCGTTTGACCCCATCCCATTCCACTGTGCAGCCCAGGGTCTCCGATAGCACGCGAATGGGGACCAGGGCGCGACCGTTCTCGATGACCGGCGCCACATCGCTGCTGAGAGCGATGCCGTTGACGACCAACGCCGGCTTGTCCTCAGCCTGGACCACCAAGGAGAACAAGGCAAGGACAAAGAGAACTAACACGGCTAGACAGCGCATCCAACGGTTCAATGTGCTCTCCCCCCTTGGTGCAGAAATATCAACGCTTAAGCAAGCGTCGCTCAATCTCCTGTATAGACGATAGTTGTTTCGATTTTGTTCGCGGCTGGCGGTGATTTATCCTTTCTTTTTGACATAAATACGCATGAATCTCACTCCCTGGTTGACAAGAAAGCCCTTTCCGCTACGGAAAGGGCCTGTATTATGACGGGTTAATCCAACGTGGACGTGTGAACGGTGTACCGAGATTGAAGGCGCCGATCTTGACCGCCATCACCTTGCCTGCCACCATGAACTGCACCTTGGTAATATCCGGGAACTCCGTCAACGTCAGCACGATGGCCTCCAAAGCTTGGGAGATCTCTTGGCCTCCTAGGATCAGTGTATCGAGAGCAGCCTTTTCGAAGTCGACATAGGCTATGCCCTCACGGACTGAAAAGCTTCGTACCAGCCCCTTACCCCCATCGCCCTTCATGAGCGGGATACTGGGGGCGAAGATCTGCGCGAACTCCGCCTGCGGGCCGCGCAGCAGTTCCAGGAGCGCCTGGTGAGGCAGATCGCTCCCATTGGGGACGTAGTAAGTCAGCGGGACGATCCGGGGCCCATCCTTCCAGCGCCAATACAGCACGACCTTGGTCTCATTGCGCGGTGGGTCCTCGTTGGGCCACTTCGGGCGAGTGAGGGGCAAGCTGGTATCATACTGGGCACTGGCGGTGGTCAGGAAATTGCGCACCTTTCCCTCGACCAGGAACTGGACCTTATCAATATCGCTAAACTCTGTCATAGTCGCGACCAAGGCATCACCGACCGCCTTGAGACTGGTCATGGCAGGCACCTGCTGTGAGAACGTCAAGGGAAGGTCGACCATGGCCACCCTATCCTTCACCTCGACCCCCCGGACTGACACCGGGTATATCCCAAGCGCTTGGCAGACCGAGGCCAGCGTCTGATTGGCGGCGACTTCAGCGATATTGGTGACCGGCTCGACGCGCTGGCTGACAGGGATATACCAGTAACGGAGCGCATTGGGTGGCGAGGAGACCAGCTGGTAGCTGATCACCCCGACTGGCTCGCTGCCCGGTATGTGAAGCGACCGATAGTCGGGATTCGCGACGGCAAACGCGGTAGGAACGGCGGTGGTGACCAGTGGAGCGGGAGATGGCTGACCTTCCACGAATGTCGTACAGCCAGTGATCATAGTCACCAAGGCGAGGCAAAAGACCACCAGTCTTGTAGTCCTACTGGCCCTCAGTGTCAACACCTCCACCTTCAACCTCTTGTGCCGTGAGTACTCAGTTCTGCCAAACTATTGCATGCTCCATTATAGTGAGCAATTGTTACAGCCTAGTTACAATGGGTTTACATTGGATGTGTTGGATATACTTGGAGAAAAGATCCGTACAAAAAAAAGCAGGGGCGTCCCCTGCTCTGCTTATCTGACCGCAAAAACCATATCTAGCCTAGCGTTTGACGATATAGACATTGACCAAGCGGCGACCAAACCCGACCGCTTCTTCATGGGTGTCATAACATAGATCAATGCGGTTCCCGCGGATGTCGCCGCCTGTATCTCCAGCAACGGCATATCCGTACCCTTCGATGTACACCTTAGTCCACAGCGGGATCACCGACGGATCTACTGCGACCACGCCGTACACCGCCTGCATCCCAGTGGCCGTGACACCAAACCCCGCGTCACCAGGATTTTTGCCAGTACTAGCGTAATGAGCGCTATAGGCGGTGGCATTCATGGTCAGCTGCTTGCTGTAGCGGACGGTATCACCTCGGGATGCGACCAGCACTCCCAATGTACCGACCTCTACCAGTTCGTCTCGCTTCTCCTTCAGCATCATGTCGCTGACAGTAACGCGGCTGACCTCTTGACCGTTCTCATAGAGGACTTTGACTTTTTCCTCGCGCAATCCTTCCTCACCGGTCTGGATCACGCTCTCGGTCCCTCGATCCATATCGTCGTTTTCACGGCGCAGGACCTGGTAAGGAACCGTATGGTTAAAGGTAAGGATCTCTTCGCGCACACGGATGACATTGACATGCATGGCGGCCGACACGGGGGACTCCTGACTCGGCTCAACGCGATCATTCTCACCCAGCTTAATCCCGGCTTGGTCGATGAGATCGCGTACCAAGGGGCGCGCCGTATAGAGCTCCACTAGCTTGCCATCGGCAGCTACGGTCACTGGCACAGCACGGGTGATCTTGATTGACATGCCACGGTGGGTCTTCTGTCCCACCGTCGGGGTCACCAAATCTTCGGCTCTTAGCGCCACACCAGCACTGGTAAGCGCTTGGCCCACGGTTCCTTTGAAGGTCTTCAACTCAATGGTCTTCCCATCTACCGCAATGGTGATGGATTTCTGAAATGCTACATAACCCAAGAACACTACGATTAGGAGTACGACGCTGGCTAGGATGATGGTCTTGCGGCCTTGGGGATATTGAGCCCGGGAAGAGAATACCCTGGGGATCCTCAAGGGGTTGATCATCAATCTACCTCCCTGCTATTTCTGGGCTGAGAAGGTCAATGCTGTTTGGAGCCTGGTCGCAAAATGGCTCGTCTGTCAGCCCAGTACTTCTCCATTCTAATAGTATTTCCAACAAAATGTCAAGTTAGGCGGTGGTACGCAGGATTCCTAGGCACGGAACTTGGTGTGACTAAACCGGCTAGCGATCCGGATGGGGGCCGTTTTGCGCCGCCGACGCTGGAGCCGCCGGACCATGACTCGCAGGCGAAGGGCCGCCAGCAGTGCCAGTGCCCAGACCCACCACTGATAATACCAGGGCTCGGCGGGTTTCTTCTGCAGCGTCAGAGGCACGGATCCGACCCTGACATCGGCTTGGTAGAGCCCCAGCTGCGCATCCTTCGAGCCCAGCGACAGGTCAGTAAGCTCCTTGCCATTGGGGAGCTCCAGCTTCAACAGCAGGTTATCAGAGCTGCCTTTTGCTGTATCATATTTCAGGCTCTGGTCAACGGTGAACTGATATTCACCAATCTCGTAGGTAGTTCCTTGATCTGCCGCGGTGCGTGTCTCGACTAGGGCGAAGCCATGATCCAGCAGCGCAGTGGTGTCGTCCCAAATGTGGTCCGTCCTCATGATCACAGACAGGATCTCATGACCTTGGCGAGCGGCCGCGCCGACAAAGGTCTGCATGGCCTCATCGGTGAAGCCGTTCTTTACGCCGAGCATACCATCGTACGTATACAGCAGTCGGTTTTGGTTATATAGCTCCCTGGGCCAAGGTTGACCCGGCCAAGGGATCTGGGCCTCTTCAGTCTTGACCAGCTCGCGGAAGGTGGAGTTATCCATCGCTCCACGCGCGATCAGGGCCAGGTCGTGCGGCGTGGTGTAATGGTCGGGATCGTGAAGTCCGTGGGGGTTGGCAAAGTGACTGTCAGTGGCCCCGAGTTGCTTGGCCCGCTCGTTCATCAGTTCAGCGAAAGCTTCCACACTGCCTGCTACGTGTTCTGCCAAGGCGACAGCGACATCATTGGCGGAGACAAGCATGAGGGCGTAGAGCAGATCACGGACGGTCTGCTGCTCTCCCTCACTGAGATAGATCGATGAACCATCTACGCCGACCGCATTGCTGTTGACGGTGACGATATCGTCCAGTTTCGCTCGTTCGATCACCAAGAGCGCTGTGAGTATCTTGGTGGTACTCGCTGGATAGAGACGCATATCTTTGTTCTGACTCCAGAGCACTTGGCCCGATTTCATCTCCATGATCAGAGCGCCATGGCCATAGACCAAGGGATCAGCTGTGACCGGCCGAGCGTGGAGTATCGTGGCGATGAGCAGGGTGAATGCAATGAATTTTCGCACGGGGTACCTCCAGAGTCGGAAAATCTAGAATTTTAACCTTACATAATCGACATTGGTTTGAAGTAGCCAATTCTACGAGAAACGACTAAGATTTCGTCACTAGAGGGGCCAAATCCTGCAGCAGCGCTTTGGCAAGCACCATCAGAGATCGCCGAACCTGTTTGGACTCATTTGCCTCAGTCATGGATGATCACTTTTGCTCCCACGGGTAGATGGTCGTATAGCCACTTGGCGTCTTCGAGCGCTAGCCGGATGCATCCGTGGGAAGCTGGTTTCCCAAGCAGAGCTGCCTCTTCCTCAATCAGCTCCCTATCTTCGGTGTACGGAACACTGTGAAAAAGGTACTCTCCCCACTCGTCTAGTCCGACCCAATAATAGGCGCCCTGCTGAAACTCTTCGCTGTAAAACCATTCACCGCGGTGGTAGATCTGAAAGAGCCCGTTGGGGGTCGGGGATGAGCTAATCCCTGTGGAGGCGATCATGGCGCGTACCAAGCTCTCACCCGCAAAAACGATGACCAGCTGATGTTTCTGATCGACTTCGATCCATAGCTCATGGTCCTCGTATTCCACCAAGGTAGCTGGCTCTGCCAGGGTGGGAACGGTAGTTGGGACCACGGCAGACGGTACCGCCGCAGGGTTCGATGGTGGTGCTGGTTCGGCCGCCAGAT
>CAZINL010000125.1:0-1488 GCA_964540595.1 uncultured Clostridia bacterium | reverse complement strand
AACCCAATGGCGAGCAATGCAATCGCCAGCAGCAGCCTTCCCAACCGCACGCGCCAGTCCCTCCAATGTCGATCTCACCAGGAACTTGCATGACTCCATGATGGCAAACCCATGTCGCCCTGAGTGTTCTCATTCTGCGTCATGCAACTTCCGAGAGAACAAGTTATGCCAAGGTATCTAACCTACACTATGAGCCAGTCCAAGAAAAGATGAGTCATAAAAAAACCGCTAGTCGAGGCTAGCGGTTTTGCTTCTTATTTGATGCGGTTCTGAGCGAAGGTATCCTGGAAATGATCATGTTTCTTATCTTTGCCGCCATAGCGAGCGTAGATGTAGTAGTGACCGGTGTCGTCGGTTTTCATGGCGTAGTCCATTTTAGGCTTGTATTCATCCAGCAGCCTGAAGATGCCGTCAGCCTGATGCGCATCGGCGCTTTCCATGATAATGGTTAGCAGATCGCCGTCATTGAGGTCTCGCACACGATCGCGTACAAGTGACAGCGCGGCGATACCGAGTTCGCGTCCTAGATCAATGGTCGTCTCCATCCAGATCCGCCCCCTTGTTAGAGTTCTCGGCTGTAGTCTCCCCCAAAGCCGAGGCGACTAAGCGGAGAGTTCCTGTCTGGCGGTCTGAACCAGGCGACGATCTAGCCCCCTAAACATCACGAAATAGTAGATCGCGGAGGTGGCATACAGAAGGCCCGCGAGATAGAAGATGCGGCCATAGCCGTAGCGATCGATGATCTGCCCGCTTAAGCGACCACAGACCGCCCAGCCTAGCTGGAAGACCATCTGGTTGGCACTATTGGCCAACCCTTTGACCTTGTCGGACACCGCTTCCATCATAAAGGACGAGGTGATCGGGTTTGCAGCATTCATGATCGCACCGCGCATCAGATACGCGCCGACAGCCACCCACAGCCACGGGGTATCGCCGAGAGTGACCATGAAGGGAATGGAGAGGATCTGTAGAGCGAAAACGGTGCCGATGCGTCCGATCCTTTGGACTAGAAATGGTCCCAAGAGTGTGGCGACGACCGTCGTCAGCTGACCGACGGACATGATCAAGCCCACCACCGATGTGTTGAGATGAAAGCGGTTTTCGAAATAAACGTTGGAAAACGGCACAAACAGACCAGCACCAAAGCCGACCAACCCCTGGGCGATGACAAACTTGCCGATCAAGAGGTAGTCTGCCAACTGGACCTTTTCGTGTTTCTTGACCTGAGCCCCTCGTACCGGACGGTGCTCCTGGAGCGAGAGCAGCGGCAAGGCGGCGCCAAAGGTGGTCGCCGCAGCGATCAGCAGCGTGATCTTCTGTGCCCACACCGCGGTGGTCCCTACGGTGGTGAGTACGCTAGGCAGTACTCCGCCCAAGATATTGCCCACCATGGACGAAAAGGTCATTAGAGCGAAGTTGATCGAGAATAGCTGCATTCGCTCTTGCTTGGTCGTGTTCTCAGCCAGGAAAGGTGTATTGGCGACCATA
>CAZINL010000124.1:0-9309 GCA_964540595.1 uncultured Clostridia bacterium | reverse complement strand
CATGAAAATAGGTCGCAGCCACCTGGTTACTGTACCAAGCGTATTGCCCTGCGGTCTCCTTGACTGCTCTCTGGATATTGGGTAATCCGGCCCGTTCCAGACCAGTATAGACCTGTGTCAGGGTGGTATCATCGACATCGCAGCCCCACTGACTGAGAGCCACGTTACCTATCCTAGTCGTCACGAAGCTCCGCGACGCTACCGCCTGAGCCTTGAGCGCCTCCAGCGGCCAGCTGGGGTACATCTCTTTGGCAGCAACTCCAGCCACATAATCTTCCACCCCGACACGATTAATCACCGTCAGACCACCATGGTAGTAGCGCCGAAACTCAAACTCGCCCGGATAGCGGTCCTTTTTTTCCTCCGAATAGACAGCGCCATCGCCCAGCGACCAGAGCTTGAGTGCATCAGGTCTTTCGGCAGGCATCTGCATCAGCGCAAGCAAGCTGCCACTGTTGTCAAAGACCTGCATACGACCGCCGTCGATCTCAATCGCAGTATACGGCTCCAACGGTGCAGCAGCGGTGAGTGCCGTGCGCAGCGCATCGCGCTCCTTAGCCGTGGCGGCGTTGCCGACCGCTACCCGCCAACCGCTATCATAGAGCACGCTGGTCTCCAGTCCTTTGGCCTTAAGTTGTCCAGACTTGGACTGGGCGGCGTCGCGCGTGGGAAAAGTCGCGAAGCTGACCCAGCGATAGGGGCCGACTAAACGCAAGACGGGAAACTTTTTCGCTCGCAGAGCCTTTTCTATCTCCTGGGCACTGCTCAGCTCCCAGCCGTCACCGACCCAGAATGAAAAACTGACAGCTGAACCAGCGGTGCTCCTGACCCGATAGACAGGATAACCTAGGCTCATCAGCTGCTGCTGAGCCTGGTTGGCCGCGAGCAGATTGGCATAGGGACCTACCTCCACACGGTAGTTGTCTGCGCGCTGGGCAGTGGCTCCGTCCGCCACTGCCACTGGGGCTTGACTGGCATAGACGAGGGCGACCTCCCCCCCTTGATCGATTACTACCACACGATCAATGTCAGGGTTGACGAGGGTGGTATTCACACCTGGCAATGCTTTGCTCAATGAGGCACGCACTCCGTCGAGTTCCAATTCCGTGCAGTCACCGACCCAAACATGCCATCCCTTCTGATAGGCGGAGTACGCCGCGATCCCCTGCGCTCTGATTGCCTTAACTCGCTTCTCCACTTCCGCACGGTTGGCGTAGCTCTCCTGCAGTTCCAGTCGGTACCCGCCTATCTCCCTTAACTGGGCGAAGCCCTTGCTGATCAAGGCAGCTTTGAGCTGAGCCAAACCTTCCGACGAAGGGCTCTGTCCGACCCGTACCGCCCATGAGCCATCGGGTTGGCGAAAAGTCGCGCTGCCAAACTTAGCGGACTCAAGCTGCGAGCGTAGCCGCTCCGCCTCTGCCAAATTGGCGGCACGGCCGACCTCCAAGCGGAACCCGTCCCCCAAGACGGTCATGCGCTGACTAGGAAGGCTGGTCCACAGTGGTGTCTGATTACGATTCATCCCTAGGGCGAGACCCGCGCTCCCTGAGTAACTAGCCGTTGCCCAAGCATCTTTACCATAGGAGATACCCACGCGTATCTCGGAAGGAAGGGTCTGGGCAAAGGCGGTTTGGCCCATCGCCAGCATCACAATCACTAAGATGAATAGAATGGAGACTAGTCTATGTCTGGTGCTGCAAAGCAATGCTCTCCCCCCTTACTGCTACCATTTCGACAGCTTAGGACATCATCCTGCAGAACAGCCATGGGCGGGCGAAAAAAGAGGGTGCCTCACTGGCAAGAGCCATTGAGACACCCTTTTCATGTCGAGATACGCCAGTCGGTTGTTCAGCAGGTGCGCTCACCTGTTAACGCTTGGTCTGACCAGGCGCGTCCCCACTCTTACCGTTGTTGCTGTTCCCGCTATTGCCGTTCCCGTTGTTGTTGCCCTTACCCTTGTTGTCCGAGGGACTCCCTGGCTTTTCCGACTTATCATTGCCGTTGGGCCTATTATCCGAGTTGCCTTTGGAGTTGCCCTGGTTCCCATTACCGGGTTTGTCCTGGTCGGCCTTCTCTTTATCTTTGTCCTTGACAGAGGTATCACCACTGGCAGAGCTGCTATTCTCTTTCTTAAGAATAGTACCGAGATCACCACCAGCAGCGCGGATGGATTGGCTGAGATCGGCGCTCTTTAGCTCCTGGGGATCCAAGTGGATGCCGGCCTCTTCAGCCTTCTGAACTACCATCAGCTTGCCCACCGACATCCCTTGCCTGCGAGCTTCTTCTCGAATCTCTGGCTCAGCCACCATCGAAGTTACCACGGTCTGTTCTTGACCTGCCACGATTGCCCGCGCTTTGTTCTCAAGCTCAACGGTCAGGTCAACTTGGTTGGTCGGCTGTCCAGCAACAGCAGTAGTAGTAATAACGACCAAATGTTCGGCCTCTGGTCCCAGATAGCCATCTTCCGCCGCGGCAGCCATAAGCACCTCAAGCGCCTCTGTCACCTGCCTACCCATAAGCTGCACCTCAGTGACCAGGGCCTCCCCCTCGGGATTCAGAGCCACCACGCTGCGTACGATCTGGTGTTGGTCAATCCCCAATTCGAGACTGGGGTTAATATCAATGGTGACGTAGGCAGCAATAACCGGTTGAGTGAGGTAGACAGAGAGACCAGACAGCATGACCGCGAGCATCAGTACAGCTACCATGCCCCAGCGCATCCAGTCCGTATGGCGCGAGCTCATGGGAACGAACTCCACCTCTTGGCCAACTACTGCTCCGATAACTCGTGTCTTGCCCCGCATGAAGCTGCCATCAGGGGTTAAGAAGACACCATGGCGTCTCTCTTGCTTCATCAAGACCCCTACGAATCGACTCATCTTCGGTCCCCCCTTCGCTTGCACAGATATCATTCGCTCAGGTACTCTGCTAAGTGGGGGTAGTCGCCGGCTAAGACGACAGCCAGAGCAATGATATACTTGCGTTGGCGCTCCAAGGTCTTACGACTGACGGATACCTGAGCTTCCAGTTCCTTTAGCTTGAGTTCGCCGCGTCGACAAAGATGTTGCCAGTGCTCCTGGTCGTAGGCAACTAGCCTCGCCGCCTCACGGGCCCGCACCCGCGCGTCTTGATGGCGCGGTGAGATCTCAGCTAGTTCGGCGAAGGAGATGCCAAAGCGCTCGATCTCCTGGCTAAAGCGGAGGATCTCCTCACGCCGTTCGGCCTGAGACACAGACTCTTCATGGGCGGAACGTGCTACTGCGAACTCCACCTGCTGCAGCGCATTCTTCTCTTCGTCACCACGAAGATATGTACTAAAGCTAACCTCACGACGCTCAGCGCGCTGTTTACGGTAATAGTCGACCAGGCGGCGTTTGATGATGGTTTCAGCAAAGCCAAAGAACGAACCACTACGTTCAGGTTGGTAGCAGGAGATCGCCTCGTTAAAGGCCATCAGACCGACGCTGACCTCGTCATCCTCGCCCATGGTCACATAGCGTCCCACTACCTTGGATACCGCCTTGAGGATGAAGGGGATGTAATCACGAATCAACTGGTCGCGGACTTCCGGAACACGCTGGGCCTCGATGACCCGGCTATCCAAAGTGTTGCCCGGCGGGGTTGTGCGACGGAAAAAAAGAGCCATCCACCTCACCTCACCCTAGACTATTCGGTCGCCACAAAAAAAAGATGGGGGTCGGATCAGCGGCGCCCCAACAATCTAAACAGTAATGTCAGTAGGAGACTAAACAGGATCGATGTGGTGATGGGGAAATAGAAGCTGAAGTTTCCCTTTTGGATGTGGATATCGCCCGGCAGTCTCCCCAAAGGAAACCATGAACCACCGAGTGATATGGCGCCCCCCAGGACAGCCAAAGCGAGTCCAACGATCATCAGTATCCTGCCTAAGGATCCACCCATCAACGTTTCCCCTTTTTGGATCTGTAATAGCGGTCTTTCTCGCTATAGATACAGCCGCAGTACGGCTGGCGATACAGATCGCGCTCTTTAGACATGGTCACACTCTCGCGATAACCCGAGCGGAGGTCATCGTCACGAAAAACCAAACCATACGCCGTGGCTAGATCGTGGCCCACGGCGGTCAGGAGCTCTCGATCTTGGTATGGACTGATCAGGAGCGTGCTGCTAAACTCGCGATGGCCGAGCTCTTTGGCTTTCTGCGCAGTCTTCTCTAAGCGCATGCGGTAGCATTGACCACAGCGATGGGCCGGGTCGGGGGCGACACGCCGTAGAAACTCTTCCATCTCATAGTCATCGGCGATAATCACTGGAATATCGAGCCGCCCCGCGTAATCCGCCAGGGTATCTCTACGCCGTTCGTACTCCTGGTAGGGATGGATGTTGGGGTTATAGAAGAAGGCGGTAAAATCAACGCCTCTCTCCTGCCAATACCAAAAGGTGTAGGTGGAGCACGGACCGCAACAGGTATGAAGCAGCATATGGTGTCCCTCCCTTGCTGCCCTTTTGACTCACTTAGATAAGGCGCGTCTGTTGGTTGGCCTCACCCTCGCGAAAAGGGATGCCGAAGTATTCGTAGGCAGACCGCGTTGCCATGCGCCCGCGGGGAGTACGGTTGATTAGCCCCAATTGCAGAAGGTACGGCTCGTAGACATCCTCGATGGTCTGCGACTCTTCGCTGATGGTCGCGGCCAAGGTATCAAGCCCAACCGGTCCGCCTTCAAATTTCTCAATCATAGTCCTTAGCAGAGTGCGATCAATCCTGTCCAGGCCCAATCCATCGACTTCCAGCATCTTGAGGGCATAGTCGGCAATCTCGCGATCAATAGTCCCCTGCCCTTTGATCTGTGCGAAATCCCTCACCCTCTTAAGGAGCCGGTTCGCGATACGAGGTGTCCCCCGGGAACGTCGAGCGATCTCTATCGCTCCATCCATGGATAGGTCAACCTGAAGTATTTTCCCAGAGCGGATCACGATCTCCTTTAGCTGCACTTCATCATAGTAGTCCATTCTGCAGATCACGCCGAAGCGGTCGCGCAGAGGCGCTGACAGTAATCCAGCTCGTGTCGTCGCTCCGACCAGCGTGAACGGAGGCAGATCGATTCGGATCGAGCGAGCGCTAGGGCCTTTGCCTATGACGATATCTAGAGCATAGTCCTCCATGGCTGGATACAGGACTTCCTCAACGCTTCGATTCAGGCGATGGATCTCATCGATGAACAATACGTCATGCGGAGTCAGATTGGTCAAGAGTGCCGCGAGATCACCCGCACGCTCAATCGCTGGACCAGAGGTAATCCTAAGGCTCACGCCGAGCTCATTGGCTAATATGGCAGCGAGCGTAGTCTTGCCAAGACCGGGTGGGCCGTAGAGCAAGACGTGGTCCAACGCTTCTTGGCGGCTAAGCGCCGCTTGCACGAAGATGGACAGGTTTTCCTTTACCTTATCCTGCCCGATGTATTCACGAAACAGCCGCGGTCGGAGGGAGAGCTCCAGTGAGTTATCTTCCCCCATCTGAGCAGCCGTTACTAGACGGTCTTCCATGGCTAGTCCTCCTTGCGCTACGATCCTCCCAGAGCTACAACCTCCCAGCGCTAGAATCCCCCTACGCTACAACCCTCCCTGCGCTACATGCGGGCGAGCAGCTTAAGCGCTCCGCGGATGATCGCTTCTATCTCTGCCTCTGGTGCCTGTCGAACGGTCTCACCCACAGCATGGGATGCCTCGTCTGACCCATAGCCGAGCGAGCAGAGCGCTGTCACGGCTTGGCTATACAGGTCTTTCCCCACGCCACTGACCGGTAGGGGCTGTCCCCCACCAACGATCGATGGTAGCCCGCTGATCTTGCCCTTGAGTTCCAGGACGAGACGCTGAGCTGTTTTGTTGCCAATGCCGGGGATCTTCTTCAGCTGGTTAATGTCCTCATTCATCAGCCAGAGGTAGATCTGACTGGCAGAGGCGTGCGACAGAAAGCTCAACGCGCCTTTCGGGCCGATGCCAGCTACCGAGATCAACAGCACAAACAGGTCATACTCTTCTTCGGTGGCGAAACCGTACAGTGCGACACCGTCTTCTTTGACATGAAGATGGGTATAGAGCTTGACTCGGCTCTCTCGCTCAGGAAGCTTGGCAGCTGTGGAAGCTGGAATACCGACACGAAACCCGAGCCCACCAACATCGACGATAGCGCTTCCCATGGTCACCGTCACCAAACTGCCTTCGATGAACGCAAGCATCGCTTAGCCCCCCTTCAGTTTCGACATCAGTCCGCGCACTGTTCTTGACTGTAGATGGCAGATCGCCACAGCCAAAGCATCCGCCACGTCATCCGGTTTTGGCGTCTCTTTAAGCCCAAGCAGTAGCTTCACCATCTGCTGTATCTGCGGCTTGTCCGCCTTACCATATCCAGCAACCGCTTGTTTGACTTCCGAGGGCGTGTACTCCGCCAAAGCAAGTCCCTTCTGCTCGGCAGCAAGGACGATCACGCCACGAGCTTCACCGACCGTCAGAGCAGTGGTCACGTTGCGGTTGAAAAAAAGCTCCTCGACCGCCATCTCCACCGGGTTGTGCCGTGCAATCACCGCGGTAACCTGATCATGGAGTTGACGCAGGCGGAGCCCACGTGCGAGCCCGCTCTCAGTCGTGATAGCACCATACTCAATCACATCCATGTTATTGCCGGTGCCGCGCAACACAGCGTACCCGGTGATCGCTATCCCGGGGTCAATGCCGATGATGATCATGGGTCCCTCCATATTAGCATCTCGTATGACTCGATTCTGCCGAACCTGCATGGCGACGACTGCGTAAGTGTAACTATCTACCGCAACGTCATGCGAGTTCTTGGGATCACTGGCCGGGCAAACTCGAACAGCCGTTTAGTTCATTTTCGCCGCGACGCGCTCGTTTCCTCTTCAGGTGGACAGATCTATCGTCAAACAGAGGAAGCGCGGCTTTGCGCCGCGCCTCTTAGTGGGTCAAACCTTCCACCTTTAGCAGGATCTCTTCTTCAGTGTCAGCTCCGACAAACGCTTCTAGTTCTACCTTGTCCTCATCACGCAGTTTCTCAGCCGGTAGTTGCGTGATCTCCCGAACCACCACAAGATTCCCTGAAGCCCAGTGATAGATCGTTACGTAGCCATCGTCACTGATGCCTAGATAATAAGCATATCTTCCATCAGGAACAGGTTTCGTGACCGGAGTAGAGCTGATGGGGCTAAGTGAAGATATAGGCGCAGTGGGAGTAGGTACCACTGATGATAGGTCCGGGACAAGTGGTGCGGGCTGGACCAAAGCACGCGATTGACGATAGGGTATCCAGAAGAGCTGGTAGATGCCTAGCAAAACGGCTATGACCACGACCAGGCTGACCGCAACCCGGTATTTTCGTAACATGTGTATACGCCTCCTCAACGGAGAGTATACCCAAATACCGGAAAATAATACAATCACCTCACTGTATCAGAAGACACGGTGAGGTGATTGATCCGAGCATTTCTACTCTTTGATGTCCGCGTTATCGTAGAGATTCTGGACATCATCATGATCATCAAGCATATCCAACAGTTTTTGAACCTTGGCAGCGGTCTCGCCTGTAACCTCCACGGTGTTCTTGGGCAACTTCGTTACTTCAGTCGCGGCCGTCTTGATATTTTGGGCGATGATAGCTTCTTTGACCACCTCAAAGTCATCAGGCGACGTCACGATTTCATACGAATCCTCGTTGACCTTCATGTCTTCGGCACCAGCTTCGAGAGCGATCATCATCATATCATCTTCGCCGATGGTCACCTCTTCACGATCAATAACGATGAGCCCCTTCTTCTCGAACATCCAGCCAACACTACCGGTCTCGCCGAGGTTCCCCCCATTACGGTCAAAGATATGGCGTATCTCACCCGCAGTTCGATTGCGATTGTCAGTTAGAAGGTCGAGCATGACTGCAATGCCGCCTGGACCATACCCTTCGTAGGTAAGTTCCTCATAGTTCACACCATCGAGCAACCCAGCGCCTTTCTGAATGGCGCGGTTAATGGTATCAGAGGGCATGTTTACTTCGCGGGCCTTCACAATAACCGACTTCAACTTGAGGTTGGCGTCCGGGTTTGGGCCGCCTGATCTCGCCGCCACCATCAATTCCTTGGTGATACGGGTGAAGAGTTTTCCGCGTTGAGCATCAGCCTTGCCCTTTGTATGTTTGATGTTTGCCCATTTCGAATGCCCTGACATAGTCTTTCCCCTCTCCTTCTGTTGGCCGTAGCAGTAGCAACCGCGTCCCTATCTCAAACCAAGGCAAGGCTCATCAACCAATCCTACATCTGCATCCACGGTTCTACTGGCTGCCGATGTGAACCCTGCCTAGAAAGAATCATCTCCAGCATGCTATTTTATCACAAATAAGGCTTTGAAGCCATAGACAATATGACACGGGCAATATGAACCGATCGTGTATGAGCGTCAGGATTGTCAGGGCGAGCAAGTCAGATAGTGGCAATCGGCGGCATCCGGCGCTTGTGTTCCGACCTGGACTTCATTTGCTCGATCTTCGCTCGGGAACTGGGGTCGGCTTCCCCCGTCAATATAAAGTGATCGAGTTCGGTGTAGGTGAGTCCCATCTCGCCTTCGTCGGTCTGATCTGGCCATAGACCCGCGGATGGCGCCTTGTCGATGATCTTGTCGGGCAGACCAAGATATCTCGCCAGCTCCCACACTTCATGCTTCACAAGAGCACCGATGGGAAGAATATCGCACCCACTATCGCCGTGCTTGGTGAAGTACCCGATGGTAAACTCACTACGGTTGCTCGTACCGGCAACCAAGTAGCCAAGCTTCTGGGCGTGGTAATAGTTTGTGATCATCCGCAAGCGCGGTTTCATGTTTGCTAGTGCCAATGACCTTTCGCCCCTCGTTTCACCTACGGCGGTCAGCAATGCATCGTAGGCATCTGTCAGGTCGACGGTCTTGGTCTCTATGCCCAGTGCTTCAGCTACTAAGCGTGCATCGGCGGCATCCTGTGGGTCGCTGTGGCATGGCATAATGATGCCGAGAACATTGGAGGCACCACATGCCCGTTGGGCGAGCGCTGCTACGACAGCAGAATCAATGCCTCCGCTTAGTCCAAGAACGATCCCTCTGGTTCCAGACGTGGTCACCTGTTCCTTGATCCAAGCTGTCAACCGCTCGGCGATCTGCGCAACACTCATCGTCCCATCCCCCCCGCGTTAGGTTCTTCAAGTGCCTTAGCTAAAATCTGCTGTATATCAGCCATCAAGCGGCTGAAACGCATCTCAGCGCTTAAGTAGTCGCGCACTTGATGGTTCATGCTGATGA
>CAZINL010000123.1:8153-9346 GCA_964540595.1 uncultured Clostridia bacterium | reverse complement strand
CACTACCCCGCTCGCGGGATAGTGCCAAGCATCCTCTCGTTACTTGCTTATTCCGTTGTCATCATCTAGAACCAAGCACTCGTCAATAGACGAACTGACCGAAGGGATACTGCTCAAGATCAGTCCCTCGCAGTGTCTGAACATTTCCAGCCATATCGGTCAGTGTGACTTTGGCCAGCGTCCACAACCCTTTCTCCGACTGTCCGAGTTGTCGGGCAGCCACCATACGTTCTCCTGGCGTGGTGTCCATACCAATCTGCATCACCGCACCACTCTTGGCGTTCTCAAACATGAGGGTAACTAACTTCACACCCGATTGATCGTCCTTCACGTAGGCCTGGACGTTCACACTACGTCCCCACACGCTACTGATGACCGACAGCAGGTGTGGCGCGGTGGTGTCAGGGTCAACTGCGGTGTGTTCAACCGACGCCAAGGCGTTCAGCGCTGCCGGTCGCCCCGAAACAGTGGACGCGCTGGTTAACTGATAGGTTCCACCTCGGGCCCAGGTAGGGATTTCTAGATTGCCTTCCCAAAGGTCGGTCTCAGGGAGATGCCAACATATGGTGCTGAAGACCGCCCCATTGCCAGTGAAGGTCAACTTCACGTTGTCCGTGATCGAGGCACCCGAGAGCTTAGCTGCAATATGATAGCGCGTGTCAGCCACTGAAGTGACCGTAACCTCTGTCATCCGTACCTGATTTGGAGCTAGCTCAGGCCCGCTCGGCATCGAAGACCCGAAGCTGAACCAGGAGGGTATCCCCCACTTGGCGATATGACTTACGCTAACCTCCACTACTTTGCCTTGCCTATTGGTCATGATCAGATTGGTTACGGCGTAGGTTCCGGCATGGGGGAGCGTTAGCTCTGATATGTCAATGTCGAACGTATCCGCTTCCCCGGCACTAGCCTCTACCCACTGCTGATGGCGGTATGGTCCCTGTACAAGAACCTTTAGCTCGTTGATGCTTTCGGGGTTCTGGACTGCAATCGATAGTCTCCTTTCGCTCCCAGAACCCGTCATACTGACGCCAACAACTTGTGGTTCGGGTCCATTGTAGGCAGTCACGGCCAGCATGGGCCGTTCGTACGACAGCGGCAGGTGGATATCCGGCCCCACACGGAACCCCTGAAATACATACTCGCCCAACTGGACTGGCAGTTTTGCTTGTGCGGTATACGTCGGTCCAACT
>CAZINL010000123.1:5247-8143 GCA_964540595.1 uncultured Clostridia bacterium | reverse complement strand
CCGCTCAAGGGATCGGTCTGGAAGAGTACCCCCGAGCCATCTCTCTTAACAAAAACCACCCTTGTCTCGCCTCGGAATGGAAGAGGCTCCTTCAGTGTGAAGTGCATGTCAACTACTCCGCCGGCGTCTCCAGACACTGGAACGTCCCATGACTTCAGATAGGCCTGGTGCCGCTGAACGCGAAAGGCACTCTTATGGAGATTGACGAGGTAGCGGATGTCCCTCACACCGTCATAGTCGGTAACGGCGTAAACCACCTCACGCAGGGCGTAATCGTTGGAGCGAGGGATGATGTCGGGGATGACTAGGCGACCACGGTATAAGCCATCATCTGTCCGTACAAGGCAGACCGCCAGTTCCTCAGCACCTGGATCAACTCCCGCAAACTTCAGCGTTACCTCTTCCGGCTGATGAGGGATTTTCAGTTCTGCACTCACAGTGATCTCGTCGCCCGCTGTGACCATCGATAAGGACACCGATAGGGAGTTGACGATTTCACTGTTGACCACGGCTCCACCGACGGGAGTAGCCGCCAAAGCGATAGGGGTCGTAGACAACACTAGGCAGACTATGAGGCAGGTAGATATGAAACTCCGCATGTTATCATCCTCCGAGATCGGCATATTGGTAACAGATTCATCCTAAGGTATGCTGATACCTATGTAGAGAGATGAACAATGTGTGAAAAGCCCTTGGGCACGACATGTACAGGGGAACAGCAAGCCCCAGCCGTACGGCTGGGGCTTGCTGTTTTAGCGGGCGCAGCGTGGCAGCGCCCCTAGGGGAGATCAATGAATATTGATGCGCGGTACATACGTTCGCCATGCCATTTGGAAATCCTTCCAGACGGAGACATAGCAAAAGGAGACGGCGTTCGCCGTCTCCTCTTCTGCTCATCATATTGCTACTGCTCTACTCCTTCACAAACTCCCTAAACAGTGGGTGCGGGCGGTTGGGGCGGCCTTTGAATTCGGGGTGGTATTGGACGCCGACGAAGAAGGGGTGATCCTTCAGCTCGATGACCTCCACCAGGCGTTCGTCGGGGGAGGTGCCGGCGATGACGAGGCCGCCTTCGACCAGGGCGTCGCGGAACTGGTTGTTAAACTCATAACGGTGGCGGTGCCGTTCGTAGATGACCTCGTCTTGGTAGGCGGCGTGGGCCTTGGTCCCTTCGACCAGCTTGCAGGGATAGGTGCCGAGGCGCATGGTGCCCCCCATCTCTTCGACCTCTTTTTGCTCGGGGAGCAGGTCGATGACGGGGCTTTCGCAGTGTGGGTCAAATTCGGTGCTGTTGGCGTCCTGCCAGCCGAGGACATTGCGGGCGTATTCGACCACGGCGGTCTGCATGCCGAGGCAGAGGCCGAGGTAGGGGATCTTGTGCTCGCGGGCGTATTGGATGGCGAGGATCTTGCCTTCCACGGCGCGGTAGCCGAAGCCGCCGGGGACGAGGATGCCGTCGACGTCGCCGAGCTGTTCGGCTAGGTTGCCTTGTTCGAGCTCTTCGGCGTAGATCCATTTGATCTCGACGCGCAGGTCATTGGCGATCCCGGCGTGGTAGAGTGACTCGGCCACAGACATGTAGGCGTCGCGCAGCGAGACATATTTGCCGACCAGGCCGATGGTGACGCTGCCCTTGGTGGGGTGCTTGATCTTCTCGACCATGGCGGTCCATTCCGCCATGTTAGTGGGGCCGCAGACCAGGTTCAGCCGTTTGCAGACGATATCGTCGAGGCCTTGGGCTTCGAGCATCAGCGGGACTTCGTAGATGCTCTCGGCGTCTTCATTGGCGATGACGGCGTCTTTGTCAATATCACAGAAGAGGGCGATCTTGTCGCGGATCTCCTTGGGTAGGGACTTTTCGGTGCGGCAGACGATGACATCGGGCTGGATGCCGATGCTGCGCAGCTCTTTGACGCTATGTTGAGTGGGTTTGGTTTTTTGTTCGCCTGCCTTGCCGAGGTAGGGCAAGAGGGTGACGTGGATATACATCACATCGTCGCGGCCCTCGTCGCTACGCATTTGGCGGATGGCTTCGATGAAGGGTAGGCTCTCGATATCGCCGACGGTGCCGCCGATCTCAGTGATGACCACTTCGGCGTGGGAGTCCTTGGCTGCGCGGCGGATGCGTTCTTTAATCTCGTTTGTGATATGGGGAATGACCTGGACGGTGCCGCCGAGGTAATCGCCCTTGCGTTCTTTGCTAATGACGGACCAGTAGATCTTGCCGGCGGTGACGTTGTTGGCTTTGCTGAGGTTGATATCAAGGAAGCGTTCGTAGTGTCCGAGGTCGAGGTCGGTCTCAGCACCGTCTTCGGTGACGAAGACTTCACCATGCTGATGGGGGCTCATGGTGCCCGGGTCAATGTTGATGTAGGGATCGAACTTTTGGATGGTCACCTTAACGCCGCGGCTCTTGAGCAGGCGGCCGAGCGAGGCAGCGGTGATCCCTTTGCCTAAGGATGAGACGACGCCACCGGTGATGAAGATGTACTTGGTCATGATCTTCCTCCGTGTATAGCCCAAAGGCCAAAGTGAGTAGCACTGAGAGAGTCGGGTCGGAACGACTGTTCTAGCTAGTATTCCCGCGATGGGATTGGAAACTGAAAACAAAAACAAAAAACAAAAGTCCTAGACCCCTTGCGAGGGGCTAGGACTTTGTCTTGCATAGTGCCCTAACTATTTTATCGAGACAAGCATAGGGATGTCAAGGAGGATCTGGGGTCTATTTTGGGTAGGAGTATGGGACTATCGGGGAGTGGGCGCGGCGAACACGACGGCGGTCGCGAGCGATGGCAGGGTCTCCTTGCTAACGCTCCAGTCCGCGGTGGGAAGTTGCACGGTCTCGCGGTCGGTGAGGAGTTGGGTGAAGCGGTCGATGTTGCCCAGATCGAAGGTT
>CAZINL010000123.1:0-5237 GCA_964540595.1 uncultured Clostridia bacterium | reverse complement strand
ATGGGGACGACGACGTGGGGCTTGATCTGATCGACGATCTGTTTGGCGCCGGCGGCGTCGACGGTGTAAACGCCGCCCACGGGGATGAAGAGGATGTCGACCGGGCCGATAGCCTTGACCTGCTTAGGTGAGAGCGGGTGGCCGAGGTCGCCGAGATGGCACAGGCGCAAGCCGTCCACCTCGTAGGTAAAGATGGTATTGGGACCGCGCTTGGCGCCTTGGACGTCATCGTGGAAGCTAGCGATGCCGGTGACCTTGACCTCTTTGATCTGATGATCGCCGCTGCCACGGATGATGATTGGATCGCCGCCGATCCAGCCTGTGGTGCTGTGGTCATGATGTTCGTGGCTGACGGTGCAGCCTTCAGCTGAGGTTTTGGGGATAAGATAGCCAACCTTTTCGTCAAAGGGGTCGATGATGATGACGGTGCCCGCATCGGTCGTCAGGCGGAAGCAGGCGTGACCGAACCAGTGGATGAGAATGACATTCGCCTCCCTCTGTGATTTTCTGTGTAAGGTAGATCCGTTGAAGAGGAGCGATGGGACAAGCAACGTCAGTCCCTAGCCCCTAGTCCCTAGTGGGAACGAAGAGCGACCAAAGCAGGAGCAGTGGGGCAATGAAGTGACAAAACAGCCGGCAAACGGACGCGAATGCGTGTTTACCGGCTGCGAAAAAGCTGTAATAACTACCTGGGTGCTAGGACTATCGGGCAAGGATATCGCATTCGGGAACAGACTCGTTAACCTCACTAGGGACTAGGGACTAGAAACTAGGGACTCGTCTATTAGCGTTTGCGAAGCAGACACTAATAGACGGGGTCTTCCTCGTCGGTGCGGGGGGCTTCCTCTTCCTCGTCTTCCCCTACGGGAACGAGCAGGCCTTCTTCGTCCTCTTCGACTTCGTCTTCCTCTTCTTCGTCCCAGAGGTAATCATCAGGCTTGGGCTGGTAGCTCTTCTCGCCAGGCAGGATATCAGGCATGGCGGCAGCGGCGACCTTGGGTGACCATTCCTTGAGACCCCAGATGCCTTTGCCCATGTATGCGAAGCGATGGTCGAGATTGATGGCGGTGTAGATCTTGGACATGATCTGTCCCCGCTTCTCGGGATTTAAGCCTTTGATCTCGATGATACGATTGATCAGATCCTTGACGGCCATGGCCATGGATGCGTTTCTAAGTAGTAAGTAAGCGACTTCAGCTTCAGGCATCTCTCTGCGGATGGCTTGTTGTTGTACCATATTAAGTGTCGACCCCCTTGGCTACCTTAGTGTGGACCGGCTATGGTTTGACTATGCGAGCCCCGCTTGGGATTCCATCCCAAGGGTTATCAGTTCGTTTTACAGTATGCGGACCACCATGGGTGATGTCAAGGATTTGCGGGTCCTATGAACATGAATATTTTGCGACAGAAAAGGAGAATGAGGTCGAATGGCTAGTCCCATTCGACCTCATCGAAATTTGATAGGTTCTGTACTGTAACGGTTGCCACCAGCGGTCTTGGCGAGGTACATACGGCTGTCGGCGAGCCGGATCAGATCTTCCTCGCTCTCATCGGGATAGGTCGCCAGTCCGACACTAATGGTCACACGTTCGCCTGCGGCGAGATCACCCTGGAAGGTGTGATTGGCGACCTTTTCGACTAGAGTCCGGGCAACGTGTTCGGCTCCGCCATGACCGGTATCGGGGAGAATGATGCTAAACTCTTCCCCGCCAGTGCGGCAGACGATATCGACGGCGCGCAGGGATGACTTGAGGATCTGTGCCAGTTCGCGCAACACGCTGTCCCCCTGGGGATGACCGTGGGTGTCGTTGATGCGCTTGAAGCTGTCAACGTCGATCATTAGCAGGCTGGCATGACTATGGTTGCGGTCGGCGCGGCGCATCTCTTCGCTAAAGCGGGAGCGGAAGTAGCGATAATTGTAAAGGCCGGTCAGACCGTCGGTGATGGCCGACTGACGGGTTTGCTCATAGAGGCCGGCGTTCTCGATGGCGAGTCCAGCCTGAACCCCGAGGATCTGAAATAGACGTAGATGGTCGTCGGTGAAATGGGCGTAATGAACGCTACCGAGGGTGAGCACACCCACAGTACGGTCGTTGGCTACCAACGGCACCACCATGAGCGAGTTGATCGGCGAGTCGTTGTAGGATGAATGCACGCGCGCATCGAGGCGGCGATCCGGGACCAGCACTCCCTGGCGATTGACCGCTACCCACCCGACGAGGCCACGGTCAAAGGGTACCCTTTCACCCAGCTGCGTGTTGACAACGCCTTCGGCGAAGACGACGGTGCGGTATTGGCGCTCGTGATCGCAGATCGAGACATAACAGTTCTCAAACTCGGTGATACGCCGTGCGGAGTCCACCAGGAGCTGAACAATCCGGTTCAGTTCCAGGCTGGAGGACAGGATGAGACTGGTCTCCTGCAGGAGCACCAGATCCTGAAGCTTGCGATCGAGTTGCTGGTTAGTCTGCTCCAACTGGCGGGCGTTGGTCTGCAACTGCTCGTGCGCCTGTCTGACCTCGTGCAGCAGGTCTTGTGCTTCGCGGCGAGACGCATTGCCCTTGGCGACCAATGCGTCAAGGTAGAGGCCGGTCACGAGCAATACGCTGAGGCGGACAGCCAGGACAAAGGTGTCCGCCGAATCGGGAGTAGCGGTTCCGAGAACGGCTGCCAGGGTATACAACGGCCCGAGCACGGCCAAGAGCTTGAGCGCCCCATGGGGAGCGAGACCACGGCCCGCCACCGGTAGACCGATGAAGAGGGCCAGGTAGATCTCGCTGTGGACTCCACCGGTAAGATAGACGGCGTAGAGCACGGCCAATGCCTCGATGGGGCCAGTCAGCAGGGCGTGATGATGGCCGACCTTGTGAAACAGCAGGTGAGACCAGAGGATGTTGACACCGACGACTAAGAGCAGCAGCGTCAACTTCTGCCGGGTCGGCGCGGAGTATTGGCCGAACAGGGCTAGCCAGCTCATCTGAGCAAACGCCAGCCAACGTAACCAACGAAACTGCGCAAGGTATCGCTCCAAGTGTGAGAGGGTGGGCATGGCAGTGCTCCTAAGTGAGTCCCTAGTCCCTGGTCCCTAGTCCCTAGTGGGAGTGAAGGGGGAAAAGGTGACCGGATGAGGACCGTCGATTGAGGCGAGGTAAGTGCGAAAGCCGGAGCGCTGGAGCGCTCCTCCACGGGCGGGTTCGAAACCCGCCCCTACGAGTTGGGTCGATGGTTACCGCGTTACGATGCTATTCCGTAGGCGATTTGCTGCCACAGTCGGACACCCCCACGAGGGGCGGGGGCTTCTTAAACACGAGGGGCTAGGGGCGAGTGGCGGGGCTCTCCATTCCTGCGCCGTTTGGGTCGGGCGAAGCCGGCGGGTTCGAGGCGGATCTCGTCGCCTTGCAGCAGGCGGGCGACGCCAATGGTGGCTGGTTGGCTATCACACAGACCACAGTCGTGGCAGTGGCTGAGTTTGTTCTCCGGTTCGACGTAGGTGCTGAGCAACCCTTCGAAATTGCGCAGGATCACCTTGCGATCGGATTGGGAGACCAGGTATTGGGGACCAAGCGGGATCTTGCCCCCACCGCCGGGGGCGTCGACTACGAAGGTGGGCACGGCAAAGCCGGATGTGTGGCCGCGCAGGAACTCGATGACCTCGATCCCTTTGGCCACGGCGGTGCGGAAATGATCCAACCCCTGGGCGATATCGCATTGGTAGATGTAGTACGGACGCACGCGCATTTTGACTAAGCGCTGGACGAGCGCCTTGAAGATATGCGGACAGTCGTTGACCCCTTTGAGCAGCACGGACTGGCTGCCGAGGGGGATGCCTGTATTGGCCAGGCGCTCACAGGCTGCCTGTGACTGGGGAGTGATCTCATCGGGGTGGTTGAAGTGAATATTGATCCATAGGGGATGGTAGCGGCTGAGCATGCTGCAGAGCTCCGGCGTGATCCGCTGCGGCAGAGTAACCGGGAGGCGGGTGCCGATGCGGATCACCTCGACATGCTCGATGGTGCGCAGTTCTCTGAGGACGTATTCGAGGCGGTCATCGCTCAGCAGCAGAGGATCGCCGCCCGAGACCAACACATCACGGATGGCCGTTGTCTGGCGGATATAGTCGATGGCACGGTCGACCTGCTCCTTGGGTAGAGCATGGTCGAAGGTACCGGTGAAGCGTCGGCGGGTGCAGTGACGGCAGTACATAGCGCACTGGTCGGTGACCAGAAACAGGACGCGATCCGGGTAACGATGGGTCAGACCCTTGACCGGGGAATCGATCTCCTCATGGAGTGGGTCACGGAGCTCATACGGCTGATTCGTCAGCTCTTGAACCACTGGGATAGCCTGTTTACGCAAGGGACAGGATGGGTCCTGGGGGTCGATCAAGGTGGCGAAATACGGGGTGATCGCCATACGCAACGATTGCAGGCATTCGCTGACCCCCTGCTCCTCGTCCGGGGTCAGCTCCAAGACCTGTTTGAGCTCGTCAAGGCTATCGATCCGGTGGGCGAGCTGCCAGTGCCAATCGTTCCACTGCTCTTCGGTGACGTTTTGCCAGATCGGTATCTGGTGATAATCACGCAACGCTGTCCCCTCCATGTGCGTTTGAGTCACCAAGCCACCATATCACCAAGCCACCATGCTAGCGCAGACGTAGAGGATGCGCCTGTTGTTCTGCTGCCTGGTTGACTAGAGACATGGGTTGGTACAGAAACGATATGCAGTTAATCTCAGGTATTGACAAGAGAAGTTCTATTCCCTATCTGGGCAACCGATTTCTTACCCACTTGGTGCCGTGGTAGCATGGGGGCTTTGGGGCTTGGGGCTCGTATCGATCCCCAACGCTTTCATCCGATACTGCAGCGTCTGGCGGGGGATGTGCAAGAGCTCGGCCGCCTGGAGAATGTCTTGCTGGGCGGCCTCCAGGGCCTGGGTGATGAGCTGGCGTTCGGTGTCCTCTAGGGCTTCCCGCAGAGGACGGATGGGGGGAGGGGGTTGGGGAGCATCGGTCAGTTCATGTTCCGGGCGGGCCGACAACAGCCCCAGGTCGACGAAAGGCAGCTGCCGTGGTTTGGCGGGTACCAGCTGCTGCTGGGACAGGGGTTGCGGTTGCCACATATGGACTTGTAAGCGTATGTCTTTGTGGGCTCCTTGCGTCACGCCTTCCCCCACTGTAGTCTGTGGACTGTGGTCTGTGGACTCCTCCATCCCCGTCTCCACTTTGGCCCTTGGGCTTT
>CAZINL010000122.1:0-9556 GCA_964540595.1 uncultured Clostridia bacterium | reverse complement strand
TAGTCGCCGCCACCATTCTTTTGGGTCATTAGCTCAGTTGGTAGAGCAGCTGACTCTTAATCAGCCTGTCCGGGGTTCGAGTCCCTGATGGCCCACCATCCTATGGACCAGTAGCTCAGCTGGTAGAGCAGCTGACTCTTAATCAGCCTGTCCGGGGTTCGAATCCCTGCTGGTCCACCAAATATCGTTCATCGACCACTCTAGCAAGATGCTAGAGTGGTTTTTTGGTTTGTCACTTTGATCTGCAACTCTGATTTGCATCTTTGGCTTAAGCAGTAGGTCGCTTCGGAGCAGCATGGCTGTATCCTACACTCTATGCGCCTGAGGCAGAGCTAGTCTGTCGAATACGAAAAAAGTTTCCGCCGAAGTCGACATAGCCAAGCCTGATTCAGCCTGCCAGTCGTGGCTAGAGCTGGAAGCGCATGGCGAAAACCACCCTTAGTGCCAGGAAATTGTCGAATTTGTCCGATGATTACTTCTTGGACGTGTCGCGATCTGACAGAGTTCTCCTGCAGACTGTCCTATAATCAATATACCCACTACCACCCATGCGGGCGGACATGGAAACCTTTAACGGACAGGACGGTGGAGATCTATGCTTAATCGCATCAGCTTACCTCACTCCTTCACCTCATTGGGTCTTGCGACCCAGAAGAGCACCACCCGCACCGCTCCCGCCAAGCCCGACATTAGGCGGTTGCTCAACGGTGAAACTTTGATCCTGGCGGGGCTTACCTTCCTGCTCGCCCGTGCCACGCTGATTGGCGAACTGAACCCGTTTGTCCTGACCTTGATGGCGGTTGCGGTGCGCGATCAGAGAGGTCGGCTAGGTCCACTGACCGCCGCGGCCTTAATCAGTGCCGCTCTCGGCGGAGTCAGCAGCCTTGGCCAGCTATTGGGAACTGCTCTGGCGGCTGGTGCGTTGGCGGCCTCGGGAAGCTGGAGCATCTGGAGAGTACACGACAAACTCGCCCTGCCGATCATCAGTTGTGGTTTGCACTTGGTCGCCCGTATCCCCAGCTTGTTGATCCACTCCCCGACCAGCTATGATCTTCTGGTGGTATTTTTTGAGGCAGCGCTGGCCTTCGTGCTAGCCCACGTCTTCTCCTTGGCGCTACCCTATGTGTTCGGCAAGCGACGAGTGGTCACTTACGAGGAGCTCATGGCGATCGGTGTCTTGACTGCCTCGGTCTTGGTTGGGCTCACAGGGATCAAGTTAGGACCTCTGAGTGTCAAGAACATGGCTGCGCGTTATCTAATCATGTTGATGGCGTCCGCTGGAGGGACCGGTCTAGGCACCATGGCGGGGGCGGTGGTCGGGGCAGTGACCGAGATCGCTGCAGGACTAAGCCTCGCCACCGTCGGCCTCTACGCCTGTTCTGGGCTCATCTCAGGTCTGTTCAAGGAATACACGCGTTTGGGCGTGGCGCTAGGATTCGCAGCACCTCTGCTGCTATTGGCCATGTATACATATCCCTCTAGTCAGTTGATCGTCGTGTTGACTGAGACGGTCGTTGCCGCTGTGCTGTTTGTGCTAACCCCCAAACGTCCTCTGGGTGTTCTCGACCGCATCTTCGCGGGGATCGCCCAGCCAGGGTCTCACGTTGGAGTCGGTCACAGCGAGGGCGATAGCCGTATTCAGAAGATGGCTTCCCAGCGCCTTAAAGACTGCGCACGGGTCTTCTTTGAACTAGCGCGAACCTTCGAGAGTAGCGCCCAAACCCCGCAGATTAGCCATGAACAGAAGCTAAATCAGCTTTTTAGCACAGTGACTGACCGTGTTTGCGACTCTTGCCAGCACTTTGGCAGTTGCTGGGGAAATGGCTTCTACCGTACATATCAGTCCATGTTTGACCTATGGTCGATTGTCGAGGCACAGGGTAGTATCAATGAGCATCAGGTTCCGGACGCCATCCGTGACCGCTGCCGACGGCTCCCGCAGTTGGCTGCAACCATTAACCAGCTGTCCGATGCATTTAAAGTGCATTGGTATTGGCAGAAGCGTGTTGCCGAGAGCCGTGATCTAGTGGCTAACCAGCTGCGAGGGATGGCCAATGTGGTCAAAGGGTTAGCTAGCGAGATCAGGCTTGACGTACGGTTCAATGAAGAGCTTGCCGAGCAGATCAAACGGGAGCTATCCAGTCAGGGTTGTCTGATCTCGACGATTACCGCCGCCCAAAATGCCAGTGGGCAGTCGCTGATCTGCGTCGAAAAGCCATCCTGTTACGGTCGTAAGGAATGCCAGTACACCATCATCCCCGCCGTAGAGCGCGCTGTTGGCCAACGGGTGTACATTCAGGATCAGCAGTGCACATCCACCACTGGTAAGCCGCGCTGTGCCTTTAATCTCGCCATGGCGAACTCCTTCTATCTGGATACCGCAGTCGTGCAAGTGCCAAAAGAGGACAATGTCGTCAGTGGGGATAGCTTCACAAGCTTGGAGCTGAAAAATGGACAGTTCGCTATGGTGCTCAGCGACGGCATGGGCAATGGTCCACGAGCCAATGGTGAGAGCCAGACCACAGTCAGCATGCTGGAACAGATGCTGGCAGCGGGGTTTGACCAGGAGACCGCGATCCGAACCATCAACTCCGTCTTGGTGTTACGCTCCACGGATGAGACGTTTGCCACTGTCGATCTGGCCATGGTAGACCTGCATAGTGGTGAGGCCGAGTTCCTCAAGATCGGCGCCGCATCGTCGTTTGTCAAACACGGCGGCGTGGTGCGAACGGTCAAGTCGAGCACCCTGCCCATCGGTATACTGAGTAACGTCGAGATGGAGAGCTCCAAATACCAGCTGGAACCCGGCGACTTCGTCATCATGGTCACCGATGGCGTCCTCGATGAGTCTAGCTATGGTAAGAAGGATGATTGGATCGTCAAACTGCTGCGGACAACGCAGGCGAAGGACTCGCAGCAGCTTGCCGATGAACTGATGGCCAAGGCCCGTGAGGTGATCGGCGGACGCGCACTTGATGACATGACCATCATGGTAGCGCAGGTTGCCCTACGTCAATTGCACTAAACTGGGGCCAGACGCCTGAGCGTCTTCCATAGCTCCTTACTCCTTCTTCCAGAACTCTGGTCTGACGTGCTGGCAACAAGGGCATACTATTCCCAAATATCTCTTTGACCGAGAGGTGACGCACTTGCCCGCGAGCCGATTGCTGATCGTCATTGCCGATCGATGCCCCTGGCATGTTCTCGTTATCGATGCGATGAGTGCCCAGCTGCGGCAACAAGGCATCGCTTGCGGCGTCATTGGACTGGTTGAACAAGGAATCCTCGACGCACCGAATATCGCGGGGTTGCGCCGTTTGGCTGACAAGACGGGGGGAGCATGGGATCTAGCCAACGGGCGTGAACTGTCTCAGGCCATCTATACGCTCGGCCTGCATCTCTATCGAAAACTGGGTCATGCGGTTACGACCTGTGAGATAGTCAGCTTAGATCATGGCCATCTCGTACTCTTTCGCGATGCTGTGGAGACAGGGGTCCGGCTGCTGACAGAAGCACTTGCTGCGGAAAAACAGATGACCAGTGTGCTCTTCCATTGGCGATCTGTCCCGGCCTCACGGCTGCATCTGAATCCAGCGAGCCCAGCGGTCCGCCCTTGGCATCCCCAAGAGCTGGATCGGGCGACCACGGGCGATGTACGAGGTGCGGTTGCATCTCGTCCCGGTCAGGCGATACCGGATGGACCCGGTGCGCTGGTGGCTGCTTCGCCGATCCCGACAAGACGGTCCGCCCGGCGACCTCGACTAGGATTAAGCGGCACAGACGGTCCTGGCTCGCCTACAGATCGTCTCATTCAATGGGGGTTGTGGCTCTCTGGAGGGGCGTTGCTTAGCGCACTGAGCCTCCTCGCGAAAAAATGATCCCCTCTAGAGGAGCGGCCGCCAACGTGGCGAATACTTGACACGTTCCCAATCCGGAAACTGCAAGCCGCCAATCCTTGTCAACAAGCTAGGTGAGGACAAACCGTGAGATCCTTGTGCCGAAGAGTTGAAGGTATCATCATCAGCCACCGTATGCTCAGCGTGGGCGATACGGTGGTCTTGGCTGTTTCAGGCGGAGCCGACTCGCTCTGCCTTTTGTATGTGGCAGCAGCGCTGGCTCAAGAGTGGAACTGGCGGATTCATGTCGCTCATCTTCACCATGGCATCCGCGGGTCGGACGCCGACCAGGATGCGCAGTACGTGGCCGAGCAAAGCGAGGCTTTGGGGCTCCCATATCATCTGCAATGCTGTGATATCCCGAGGTTAGCCGAACAGAGGGGTCTTGGGTTAGAGGAGGCTGGGCGCTACGCCCGCTACCAGTTCTTTGCCGACCTTGCCAGTCAGATCGGGGCGCAGGCCGTCGCCACCGGACACCATGCCGACGATCAAGCCGAGACAGTGCTGATGAACCTGCTGCGTGGCACGGGTGGGTTGGGACTCTCTGGGATCCGGCCAGTGCGGTTGCTCGATAATGGGGTGAAGGTCATCCGCCCGCTGCTCACAATCACGCGTCAGGAGATCGAGCGCTATCTGACTGATCTGGGTATCGTGCCACGGCACGATCGCACCAACGATGAACTGAACCAGACACGCAATCGCATTCGTCATCAGCTGCTTCCGCATTTGCAGCAGTACAATCCCCGCATCAGCGAAGCCCTGGGCCGTACGGCGGAGATTATCCGCAGCGATGAGCAGTATCTGATGCAGTTAGTGGATGACTACCTGGCCACGCACCTGGTTCGACGCTATGGGCTGGTCTCGTTAGCCGTGAAAGAGCTGGCTGTTCAACCGCTTGCCCTTCTGCGCCGGATCATCAGACGCATGGTTAACCAGTTCTGCTGGGATGCTAAGCAGAGTGTGGACAATCACGTTGGTTTCGAGTGGATTGAGGAGTTGCTGAAGATGATCCGACCAGCTCTACCAACAGAGCCGGATACCAAGCACTCATGGTCGGCGCCTCTTCCCAACGGGTGTGTGGCACGCCTTAGCCAGGGGCAGCTGTTCTTCTTGACTCCCGTGGACCAAGCGACCTGTCTTTGCGGCCAGGATTGGCGAGCGACGTCGCCACTAGAACTGCCGGAGATCGGCTCCTGCCTCACTGCGAGTGAGGTCAGCGAGCCTACCAGCGGCTGGGATCGCCGCTGCCACCTGGACTGGCGCCTGTGGCAGGAAGACCTGCAAGTGCGGTCTTGGCAGGCGGGTGATCGGATCAGCCTCGGTGCTGGCAGTGGCAGCAAGAAGCTCAGCGACCTGTTTATCGATAGCAAGGTGCCCGCGCCCTATCGGTCTCGTATCCCGATCCTTACGCTTGGTGGGGAGATCGTGGCCGTCACTGGTCTGCTCGTAGCGCCCGCCTCTCGCCCCGTGGCAGGCGACTCGGGGGCGATCGAATTGCGGTTGCTAAATACTGACCCCTAGGAGCAAGGATTGTAGCCATGCTGAGTAGAATATAGCGGCATCGGTGGCAGCACCATTCGCTAGGGTAGCATAAGGAGGAGTAGGCAATGAACCAGGATATCTTGCAGGTTCTGATCAGCGAAGAGGAGATTAAGGCCAAGGTGGCTGAACTAGGGAAAACGCTCGCAGAGGACTATCGGGGGAAAGATCCATTGGTCATCTGCGTTCTAAGGGGTGCTGTGTGCTTTATGTCGGATCTCATTAGGGCTACGCAGATCCCCCTTTCCATAGATTTTCTTGCGGTTTCGAGCTATGGAGCCTCCACACAGTCGTCTGGTGTCTTGAGGATCCTCAAAGACCTCGACAGCAGTCTGGAAGGGCGCCATGTTTTGATCGTAGAGGATATCATTGACACTGGCTTGACCCTCAACTATCTCGTCGAAAACCTCTGGTCACGGCAGCCCGCCAGCCTACGCATTTGTACTCTCCTCGACAAGCCGAGCAGGCGAAAAGTGGGGATCAAACCCGACTACTCCGGCTTTGTCATCCCTGATAAGTTCGTGGTCGGCTATGGGCTTGACTATGCGGAACGCTACCGCAACCTTCCCTATGTGGCAGTACTTAAGCCTGAGGTCTACATTGGAAGCTAGTTAGGCGGAAACTAGCGCTAGCGATAGCAAAAGGATATTAGAGTTACGTGACGATACTACAGATTTGGGCAGGCCAATTGTCTACCATACCTAGATATGGTATACTGTGCAGTACGTTGTTTTCCTGATTGACTTTACCACCAGTGGCAAGGTCAATTGCGGGAGACCAGGATGGATTATGGATGAATATCATCCGTGATCGAAGCATTACGGGTATAGCCACACGCAGTAGCAAATCGAGAGGAGGGCCACGGTTGAACAAAAATTTTCGAACCGCGAGCTTCTACCTGCTCATTATCTTGATCGCTTTGTCGCTGATCAACTATTTCTCGTCCCAAGGGACCGGCCCTACCGAAATCGAGTATAAGGCACTTCGTCAGAAACTTGAGGCTGGCCAGGTTGAGAAAGTAGTCCAGGTGGGACAGAAGCTCTCTGGGGAACTCAAAGACGGGACCAAGTTCACGAGCTTTGTTCCTCCTAGCGATGGCGATCCTGAGCTGAGCAAGCTGATATTGGAGAAGGTAGGCAGTTACAAGGTGGAGCCGCCACCTGAACCACCATGGTGGACTAGTATTCTCACCTACTTGTTCATGTTTGTCCTCTTCGTGGGCGTCTGGTTCTTCTTCATGCAGCAGACTCAATCAGGTGGTAACCGTGTCATGTCGTTCGGCAAGAGCCGTGCGAAGCTGCACACTGAAGATAAGAAACGGATTACCTTCAAGGATGTGGCCGGCTATGAGGAGGTCAAAGAGGAGCTCGAAGAGATTGTTGAGTTTCTCAAGCATCCCAAGCGGTTCATCGAGATGGGTGCGCGGATCCCCAAAGGGGTACTCCTTTATGGGCCACCTGGCACCGGTAAGACGTGGATGGCCAGAGCTGTAGCGGGCGAAGCAGGGGTTCCGTTTTTCAGCATTAGCGGTTCTGACTTTGTCGAGATGTATGTAGGTGTCGGCGCATCCCGTGTCCGTGACCTGTTCGAGACGGCCAAAAAGAACAGCCCTTGCATCGTCTTCATCGATGAGATTGATGCGGTGGGACGTCAACGCGGTGCTGGCCTCGGTGGTGGTCACGATGAACGCGAACAGACCCTGAACCAGTTGCTGGTTGAGATGGACGGCTTCGATGTGAATGAAGGGATCATCATCATGGCGGCCACCAACCGACCGGATATTCTTGACCCGGCCCTCCAGCGACCTGGTCGCTTTGACCGGCAGGTCATGGTCGAGCGTCCCGATGTACGCGAAAGGGAAGCGGTTTTGCATGTTCACGCCAAAGGCAAGCCGCTGGCGGACGATGTCAACCTGCGAATTTTGGCCAAGTCAACGCCTGGGTTCACCCCGGCGGATCTCGAAAACCTGGTCAACGAAGCCGCGCTTCTGGCCGCGCGACGTGGCCAAAAAGTGATCGAGATGGTCGATCTGGAAGAAGCCATTAACCGTGTCATGGCCGGTCCGGCGAAGAAGAGCCGAGTGGTTAGCGATAATGAGCGTCGTCTTGTGGCCTACCACGAGGCGGGGCATGCACTGGTGGCGCATCTACTCCCAGGGTTTGATCCAGTCCATATGGTGACGATCGTCCCCCGTGGAATGGCTGGTGGTTTCACTTCGGTGTTGCCAACCGAGGACCGTTACTTCACGACGAGACGCGACCTGCTCAACCATATCACCTATGCCCTCGGCGGGCGGGTTGCTGAGAGCATCGCACTCGGTGAGATCAGTACCGGGGCACAGAATGACTTGGAGCGTTCCACTGAAATGGCTCGGCGCATGGTCGTGGAGTATGGTATGAGCGACGAGCTAGGTCCCCTAACCTTTGGCCGCAAGCAGGAGCAGGTCTTCCTCGGTCGCGATATCGGACACGAGCGCAACTATAGCGAAGAGATCGCTTACGCCATTGACAAAGAGATGCGTCGCATAGTCGAGTCCTGCTACCAGCAAGCGCAGGAGCTACTAGCACAGCATCGAGACAAACTAGATAAGCTTGCTCAGACTTTGTTGGAGCGAGAGACGATCAAGGGCGACGAACTGGAGGCATTATTTGCCGCATCCTAAGAGCAGCCATTGGCTGCTCTTTTCTTGAGAGAGTAATTCAGAAATGGAGATATTAGGATATTAGGAATGGAGGTTTCAGTATGGCGACTCAACTTTTAGCAGATCTCAAGGTCAGAGAGTTTGTAGCTGAACTTGGTGCGAAGTCGGCCACCCCTGGGGGTGGAGCTGCCGCTGGTATTGCCGGTGCACTTGCCGCCTCTTTGGCGCAGATGGTTGGCAATCTCACAGTAGGCCGGAAGAAATTTGCCGCGGTGAATGACCAGATGGTTGCCATCGTCGAGCAGACCGGCCAGTTGGCGGATCAATTCTTGGCCGAGATGGACGCCGATGCAGCGGCCTATGGTATCGTCATGGCGGCCTATGGACTGCCAAAGACGACCGACGACGAGGCGCTGACCAGACAGCAAGCCATAGACCACGCCTTCATTGAGGCAGCACAAGTGCCAGCACGTACCGCTCGGCTGTGCCTTCCTGTACTGGAACTGGCAAAGCAGGCTGCCAGCAGTGGCAATCCCAATGCTGCCAGTGACGCCTTGGTCTCGGCATACCTGGCAGAGGCCGCCTGTAAGTCGGCCCTCGCCAACGTCCGCACTAACCTGCCTTTTGTCAAGAACCAACAGCTCAAGCGGGAGCTTAGCGATCTAATCGAGCAGCTCTCCCTGCAGGTGCCGCAGCTCGCCAAAGAGGTAGAGGCGATCGGCCTCGCGAAGATGAGCGGGAACTAAGCTGGGTAAACCTTCAATCAGTAAGCCTTTAATCAACAAGTACCCAATCAATAAGCCTCCAAGTCCCGTTCGGGGACTGGTATAGAGGGTCCGACCGAAAGGGCGGCCAAGAGCCTGTATCCGAATCGTATGCTTAGAAAGGGGATGCTCACATGAAGACAGACATCGAAATCGCCCAGAGTGCACAGATGAAACCGATCGTGGAAGTGGCTGCCCAACTTGGTATTCAACCCGATGAACTGGAGATGTACGGGCAGTATAAAGCCAAAGTGACGCCGAAACTATGGAATCGTATCAAGGACAACCCGACTGGTAAGTTGATCCTGATGACCGCCATCAACCCCACCCCTGCCGGTGAAGGCAAGACGACCACGACGGTAGGTTTGGGGCAAGCTCTGGCGAAACTCGGCAAGAAGACCGCTATGGCTCTGCGTGAGCCATCTCTTGGGCCATCCTTTGGTGTCAAGGGTGGCGCCGCCGGCGGCGGTTACTCACAGGTGGTTCCCATGGAGGATATCAACCTCCACTTCACCGGTGACTTCCACGCCATCACCACCGCGCACAACCTGCTGGCTGCTATCCTTGATAATCATCTGCAGCAGGGCAATGCTCTCAATATTGATCCTCGCCGGATCGTTTTCAAGCGCGTTCTGGACATGAACGACCGCGCTCTGCGTCACACTATCATCGGTTTGCACGGGCGTAACAACGGCGTTCCTCGCGAAGATGGCTTC
>CAZINL010000121.1:8027-9566 GCA_964540595.1 uncultured Clostridia bacterium | reverse complement strand
GCAGAGAGGGAGATCCACCGGCTGAGAGATCTCCTAAGGAATGGTTGGTCGAAGGTCGCCCTGGAGTCGCGGGGTCGAGCGCTTGGCGTTAGGCTCCAGCCGGGTTACGCCCGTTAGAGCGTAGACGAGGTGCGTGTCTCCTACGGGGGACACGAACTAAGGTGGTACCGCGAAAAGATGCCTTTTCGTCCTTAGCATGGGACGAATAGGCATTTATTAGTTTGTCCCGACTTCTGAAGTCACCGCATACCGGTTCTACAACCCATCTACTGCCAGACATCAAAACCCTTTGTCCCATCTTGGACTGTGGGCTTGAGGCTTGGTGGCGCGGCGAAGCCGCAGAAGGAGTGATTGAGATGACCGAACGGCCCAATATCCCCACCGTCTACGATCCCAAACAGGTCGAGAAGAAGTGGTACGAGTACTGGATGGAGAAGGACATGTTCAAGGCCCGAGGGGAGCAAGACAAAGACCCCTTCACCATTGTGATCCCGCCGCCGAACGTCACCGGGCAGCTGCACATGGGGCATGCCCTAGACAACACCCTGCAGGATATCATCATCCGCCTCAAGCGCATGCAGGGCTACGATGCCCTTTGGCTCCCCGGCACCGACCACGCCGGTATCGCCACCCAGGTCAAGGTCGAAGAGGAACTGATGAAGTCCGAGAAGCTCTCGAAGTATGATCTGGGGCGCGAAAAGTTCGTCGAGCGTGTCTGGGACTGGAAGCATCAGTATGGTGACCGGATCATCAGCCAACTAAAGTCTCTCGGCGCGTCCTGCGACTGGTCGCGTGAGCGCTTTACCCTCGATGAAGGCTGCTCGAAGGCTGTCCGCGAGGTCTTCGTCCGCTACTACGAGAAGGGCTTGATCTACCGCGGAACCTATATCGTCAACTGGTGCCCGCACTGCAACACCGTGCTCTCTGATATCGAGGTTGAGCATGAGGATGCCGCTGGCAAGCTGTATTACTTCCGCTATCCTCTGACCGATGGCAACGGCTATGTCACCATCGCCACCACTCGTCCCGAGACGATGCTCGGAGATGTGGCGGTGGCCGTCAACCCCGAGGACGCCCGCTACGCGCACCTGATCGGCAAGACCCTGATGCTGCCGATCGTCAATCGTGAGATCCCAATTATCGCCGACAGCTACGTCGATCCTGCCTTTGGGACCGGCTGCGTCAAAATCACCCCAGCCCACGACCCGAATGACTTCGAGATGGGACTGCGTCATAAGCTGGAGCAGGTCGTCGTCATGAACAAAGACGGCACCATGAATGAGAACGCCGGCAAGTATCAAGGGATGGACCGCTACGACTGCCGTAAGGCGCTGGTCAAAGAGATGGAGAGCCTCGGCCTCCTCGACAAGATCCAGGAGCACCAGCATGCCGTCGGTCAGTGCTACCGTTGTGGTACCGTGGTTGAGCCGCTCGTCTCTGCTCAGTGGTTTGTTAAAATGGAGCCACTGGCCAAACCCGCTCTGGAAGCCGTAAAGAACGGCGACCTGGAGTTTGTTCCGGAACGCTTCACCAAGACCT
>CAZINL010000121.1:0-8017 GCA_964540595.1 uncultured Clostridia bacterium | reverse complement strand
CCGCTGGCCGAGCCGGCCATCGCCGCCGTGCAGGACGGGCGCATCAAGTTCGTGCCCGAGCGGTTCACCCGCGTTTATACAAATTGGCTGGAGAATATCCGCGACTGGTGCATCTCCCGCCAGCTCTGGTGGGGGCACCGCATCCCCGCTTGGTACTGCCCCAATGGTCATACCATCGTCAGCAAGGACGATCCGACAAGTTGCCCGCACTGCGGGTCGACCGAGCTTACCCAAGAATCCGATGTCCTCGATACCTGGTTCAGCTCGGCACTCTGGCCGTTCTCCACTCTCGGTTGGCCCGAGCAGACGGCCGATCTCAAACGCTACTTCCCGACCAGTGTTCTAGTCACTGGCTATGATATCATCTTCTTCTGGGTCGTCCGCATGGTCTTCAGTTCCATGGAGTTCATGGGCGAGGTCCCGTTCAAGCAGGTGCTGCTGCACGGCTTGGTTCGCGACTCCCAGGGAAGAAAGATGTCCAAGTCACTGGGCAACGGCATCGACCCCGTCGATATCATCGACCAATATGGTGCCGATACGCTGCGCTTCACCCTGGTCACCGGCAACACGCCGGGCAACGACATGCGCTTCCATATGGAGCGTGTGGAGGCGAGCCGCAATTTTGCCAACAAGATCTGGAACGCCTCGCGCTTCGTGCTGATGAACCTACACGACTTTGATCTCAGCGAGAGCCGCTGGGAGAACCTCAGCTTGGCCGACCGCTGGATCCTTAGTCGCCTCAATGGTACCATCATCGAGGTCAACCGTTACATGGAGCGCTATGAGTTTGGCGAAGCTGGCCGTATCCTCTACGACTTCATCTGGTCCGAGTTCTGCGACTGGTTCATCGAGCTGGCTAAGCCTCGTCTCTATGGCGGCGATCAGGATGAGAAACGCACGGCCCAGACGGTGCTCGCCCACACCCTCAGCCGCACCATGGAACTGCTGCATCCCTTCATGCCCTTCATCACCGAAGAGATCTGGCAGTGCCTGCCCCACGAAGGTGAGAGCATCATGAGGACCGCATGGCCGGAAGCGCAAGAACGGTTCAATGATCCCGAGGCCGAACGGCAGATGGGGATCATCATGGATGCCATCCGCTCGATCCGCAACATCCGCGCTGAGATGAATGTAAATCCCGGCAAGAAGGCGGAGGTGATCGTGGTCGCCACCAATCCTGAGGGTTATCAGACCGCTCTGGCCGGCCAGAACTACCTCCAGCATCTCGGCTCGGCTTCGCAACTGACGCTGCATGAACACCTAGAGCAGAAGCCGGCCAAGGCTATGACGGCGGTGGTCACAGGCTTCGAGATCTACCTGCCCCTAGCCGGCTTGATCGATCTCGACAAGGAGATGGAACGCCTAAACAAGGAGCTGGCTGGTCTGGTCAAGGAAGTGGAACGGATCGAGACCAAGCTCAATAACCCTGGCTTCGTCAATAAGGCTCCCGCCCATGTGATCGAGCAGGAGAAGGCGAAGCTGGTCGACTACGCCGAGAAGCAGACCAAGGTCAGGGCGAGGTTGGAGGAACTGAGAGGATAGATAAGCTATGCCAAAGAGGGCGCAGGAGTTGCGCCCTCTTTGGCAAACCGGAGGAGACCATGCCTAAACCACGTTTCAATACCCTAGACGGCAAGAGCTGGACGCGCTATTCGATCAGCGTCTGGGACGATATCAAGAAGACCCTCGAGGAGAAGCGACTGAAGCACCCTGCCATGTTCCCCGTTCAGTTGGTGGAGCGGGTGGTCGAGTGCTACACCCAGGGGCCGGGGGCGACGGTGCTCGATCCTTTCGTCGGGTCGGGATCGACGCTGGTGGGGGCATTGAGCAAAGGGCGTCGTGCCATCGGGTTTGATATCTCGCCAGATTATCTGTCCATGGCCGAGAGGCGCTGCCTGGCGGTCCGCCCGCCGACGCTGGATACCCAAACTGATCTGCCGGATTTTTCCTTGCATCAGGCCAGCGCGCTCGAGATAGGTGAACATGTCCCTCGGGAGTCCATCGATCTCTGTTTCACCTCACCACCGTACTGGCAGGTGTTGAAGCAGAAGCGGACCGCGGACCATCGCGAGACACGCCACTACGGCGATCAGGTGGATGACTTGGGCGGCGAGATGGACTATGCGCAGTACCTAGAGCTGCTCAAGGGGGTGGCGGCCCAGGTTCTGAGCGTGCTGAAGCCCGGTGCCTTCTTCATCCTCAATGTCATGGATCTGCGCCGCGGGCCGATCTTCTATCCGCTGCACATGGATGCTGCCAACCTGGCCCGTGAGGTCGGGTTTCTCTTCGATGATCTGATCATCTGGAACCGCGCCCACGAGTACAATAGCCTTCGCCCGCTAGGGTATCCCTATATGTTTCGGATCAACAAGGTGCATGAGTATCTGTTGATCTTTAGGAAGCCGGTTTAGGAGCCCCTCGCCCGCCGGGCGGAGTCACCTGCATGCAACCGCCCCATCCTTCACTCCAACTGTCTCTCGCGGTCTAGCTGGCCGCTGACGACCCCGCGCCGGACATTAGCCAATCAACCGCCCATCCTTTGTTACAGCTGTCTCTCGCGACCCTTCCGGGTCGCTGATGACCTCACGCCTAACCGGCGTTAGCTGTAACACGGTGGGCGTGGACATGTTGCTCCGCAGCCACGTCCGAGCCGGCGCTAGTTGTTCGTTCGGTCGAGCGTGACATTCTCCCTCCGGGACAATGTCGGAGGCATTTCCTGCTACGGGCAGGAAATGCCTCTTTGCTTGCCGAAGAGGGGAGAGGAAGGGATCGGGAGGACGTCTATGGTTGAAGCGTTAAAGAATGAGTGCTTTCGGCTCTTGGAACGATATCTCCCTCAGTGGGTAGCGCTGGGTAACGAACTGGCACGGGTGCCTGAACTCGGCTATGATGAGACCCGCACCGCCCAGCGCCTTGTCCTCACTCTGAAAACCCTTGGGATCGAGCCCGAGGTGGGGTGGGCGCTCACCGGCATACGGGCGGTCCTTGACGGTCATGCACCGGGCCCTCGGATCGGTCTACTGGCGGATATGGATGCGCTTTGGATGCCCGAGGCAGAGGATGCCGATCGCCTGACCGGAGCGACGCACGCCTGTGGGCACCAGCTGCAGATGGTGGTCATGCTAGCTGTGATGGCGGTGCTGATGCGCAGCGGTGCCATGCAGAAGTTGGCTGGCTCTGTCGCCTTTTGGGCGACACCCGCAGAAGAGATCAGCGATCCAGCCGAACGTCTGGCGCGAAAGATACGCCGAGAGATCCGCTACCTGACAGGCAAGATGGAGCTTGCGCGTTTGGGTGCCTTTGATGATCTGGATATCGCATTGGCTGTCCATGCCGGGAACAGCTCCAGCCTGCCCGTAGGCCTATCGGGCGGTTCATGCCTGCTTAAGTGGGTGGCACGACAACAGCATCGGCCGGGCGAGCCCGCCGACCTGGTGCTTACCAATGCCCTGTGGCCGGTCCTTCATGACTGTCTGCACCGTTATCGGCTGCTGTCGGACGCGATCAGCTATGATCAGCTCCAGCGAGGGGGAGCCCTCTTGGGGTGCCTGATTGCCCATCAAGATCCAGAGCGGCTCACGGCGGCCAACCTCAATATCAACCACCGTCTCATAGCGACTGCCGCCCAGCTTCATACGGGGATCATCGTACGGGACGAGCCAGTCTACTATTCTTGTAGTGACGACCCGGAACTAACGAACTTAGTGAAACGTCATAGAGCTAAGATGCTTGGACCCGGGGTCGATGAGGGGCGAGCCCCGACCGGCTTCAGCGATCTGGGCGTGGTGGCAGCGCGGATTCCCACCACGGTGCTCTGGTCCGATGGCTGTGCTGGCGAGACGCACTCGGTGGGTTTTGCCATCGTGAATCCCGAGCAGGCCTATTTGGAGCCCGCCAAAGCGGTAGTGGGTACCATTATCGATCTACTGCAGAGCGGCGGGGAAGCCGCCCGGACGATCATCTCTAGATACCAGCCTTCCTACGACTGGAGCCGCTATCAGCGATATGTCAGCCGAGTGCAGCGTTGATCTAGGGAACTTGCATGACTTCGCAGTCGCACGCGCGAGCGGCGATCTGCATCCTTGATTACTGCGGCTCTGCCGCCTCATCATGGTAAACGCTCGTAGACCTCAATGCGCTGAGTCTACGTCATGCAAGTTCCGAAGGAATGAGTCATGCAGGACGATAATCTGTCAAGTGCGGGACCGACAGCCCTTGCAGCGCGGGCTGTTGCCCAAGAATCAGGAGGATGAGCATGCGGAGAAGCAGAAGCAGGAAAACGGGCCCCGCGGCATCAATAGTATTAGTTATACTCCTAATCACCACCCTAGCGATCGGGACAGGCTACTTCATCAGTGATTTCCTGATCTCGTCATTTGCAGGTCGCAATCCGTCCAGCAACCAGCCGGGTACGGCCGTTGTCCAGCCCGATGGCAGCAGCGCTCAGCCAAACACACCACCCAACCCGAACACGACCCCTGCGAAGACCGATCCCGGCGCGACCGTCCCCGCTTCGACCACCAAGGTTACGCCGACCTTGCCCAGTGTACTCTACGGTCAAGTGCAGATGGGGGCCTTCGCCCAGGAGAGCAACGCTGCTACCGTGGCCAACAATCTCAAGGCGCAGGGGTTACCGGCTAGTGTGCTCAAGCGTGACAACCTGTACCGTGTGGTGGTCGGGGTGTTCGCCGAACGCAGCATCGCGGACGAGTACAAGAAGAGCCTCGAGGCGAAAGGGCAGAAAGATATCCTGCTCGGGTCCAATGAGATTCATCTCGCCGCGGCCAAGACATTCCAAGGCAGTGAGGCCGATCTGGTCAAGTCTTTGGGCACGGCCGTTACCGAGGCGGCGGATATCGCCGCTAAGCTGCTGCAGGTTTCCGATCAGCTCTACACCAAGAGTGTCGATCAGAGCGCGTGGCAACAAAGTCTCGGCACGTTGAAGGAGCGAGTCACAAAACTAGAGCAGATGCAGCTTCCCTCCAATCAGAGTTCGCTTGCAGGACAATGGACCAAGTTACTCGCGGGTCTCAAGTCTCACGTCGCCAATCAAAGCAACCGCAAGTTAGGTGACCTGACCGCTTGGGGCAGTGCCCAAACCGAGCTGATGGGTATCTTGGCGGATCTACAGGCGATCTACGGGGCAATGAGTTTGTAGAGGGTAACCTGAACTAAATCATGCGTAGAGAGTTAGAAGACCAATCATGGCATTTAGCAAACATGCCGTGATTGGTCTTATGTTGTCATGTACACCTCGCTAGCTTGGCATCATGCATAGCTCACGTAGCATCAACCTCTTGAGGTCTGCGAGCGTCTACCATAATGAGGCGGCAGAGCCGCAGTAATCAAGGATGCAGATCGCCGCTCGCGCGTGCGACTGCGAGATGCGGCAGAGCCGCAGCCATCAAAGATGCAGATCGTCGCTTGCGTGCGACTGCGAAGTGAAGTCATGCAAGTTCCTGCGATAAGTGAATATTGGAAATGTGATACTTTTCACTTGGAAGGTTGTTGTAAGAATTCTCGTATGGTATAATTGCGGCGATAGTGAATATATTCACAAACACTATCAGAGGAACGATCGCTAACCTGATGGTGAATCAGTGCACTTGGTAGATTGCGGATAATGAGTTCAACAGAAGGAGCTCAATAGTAGGAGTTCAAAGGAGGCCGGTTACCATGTCAGTCTGCAAGTGTTCCTGCGGTACTAGTGTTGACCCACGCTACGAAAAGCTCCATCAGATCATTGTGGAGCGCAAGGGAACCCCGGGATCGCTGATCTTGGTGCTGCACGAGGCTCAGCAACAGTTTGGCTATTTACCCGAAGAGGTGATCCAGATTGTTGCCGAGGGACTAGACCTACCGGTCAGCGAGGTCTATGGGGTGGTGACGTTCTACTCTCTCTTCTCGCTGAAACCCCGGGGTAAACACAAGATCAGCGTCTGCATGGGGACCGCCTGCTACGTCAAGGGTGCGTCGCAAGTGGTGACCGAGCTGGAGAAGCAGCTCAAGATCAAGCCCAGCGAGACGACAGAAGACGGTCTTTATACCATCGAGCTTACCCGCTGTATCGGAGCATGTGGGCTGGCCCCGGTGATGACCATCGATGACGATGTGTATGGTCGCCTTACTCCCGCCAAGATTGCGGAGATCCTGGCGAAATATGAATAGCGATCGGAGGTCGAGCTGAATATGGAGAGCTATCGTGCTCACGTCCTGGTCTGCGCTGGGGCGGGGTGTGTCTCATCGGGGTGCCAGGCCGTCAAGCAGGCCATGGTGGATGCCTTGGCCGATAATGGTCTGCAAGATGAGGTCAAGCTGGTGGAGACTGGTTGTATCGGTACCTGCGACCTAGGGCCGGTGATCGTGGTCTATCCGGAAGGAATCTTCTATCGCCGAGTGAAGCCTCAGGATGTCCGGGAGATCGTCGAACAGCATCTGCGTGAGGGGCGAGTCGTTCAGCATCTGCTTCATAAGGAGCCACTCAAAGAAGAACCCACACCGCGCATGGAAGATATCGCCTTCTTTAAGGGGCAGACGCGCATTGCCCTGCGTAACACCGGTGTGATCAACCCGGATTCCATCGCAGAGTACATCGAACACGACGGCTATGCTGCGCTCAAGAAGGTCCTGGGTGAGATGACCCCTGATCAGGTCATCGATACTCTCAAGCGCGCCGGCTTGCGTGGCCGCGGTGGTGCTGGCTTCCCGACCGGGATGAAGTGGGAGTTTGCCCGCAAGGCTTTGGGTGATGCCAAGTATGTGGTCTGCAATGCCGACGAGGGAGACCCCGGCGCCTTCATGGACCGCAGCGTCCTGGAGGGGGATCCTCACAGTGTCATCGAGGCGATGATCATCGCTGGCTATACGATCGGATCGAAGCAAGGGTATGTCTATGTCCGGGCCGAGTACCCCCTAGCCGTGCAGCGTCTGGGCGCCGCGATCAAGAGGGCGAGAGAGAACGGTTTCCTCGGGCAGAAGATCCTCGGTTACGATTTCGACTTTGACCTTGATATTCGAGTCGGCGCCGGCGCCTTCGTCTGCGGCGAAGAGACCGCCCTGATCGCATCACTCGAAGGGAAGCGCGGCGAACCTCAGCCCAGACCGCCATACCCTGCCAATGCTGGACTTTGGGGCAAGCCGACCCTGAACAACAACGTCGAAACCTATGCCAATATCTGTCCGATTATCCTCAAGGGGCCGGAATGGTTTAGCTCGATCGGTACCGAGCGTAGCAAGGGGACCAAGGTGTTCGCGGTCGCAGGCGATATCGTCACGACAGGTCTAGTGGAGGTTCCCATGGGGACCACCCTGCGCCAGATTATCTACGACATCTGCGGTGGGATCCCAGACGGTAAGGCCTTTAAGGCAGCACAGACTGGTGGCCCTTCGGGGGGATGCCTGACAGCCGAGATGCTGGATATTCCCATGGAATATGAGACGCTGTTGCAGGCAGGCTCGATGATGGGCTCGGGCGGGTTGATCGTCATGGACGAGGAGACCTGCATGGTGGATATCGCTCGCTATTTCCTCGACTTTACTCAGGACGAGAGCTGCGGCAAGTGCCCGCCTTGTCGGATCGGGACCAAGCGCATGCTGGAGATTCTGGAGCGGATGACCAAGGGTGAAGGTCAGGAAGGCGATATCGAGCGTTTGGAGGCGTTAGCCAAGAACATCCGCGCCGCCTCGCTCTGTGGCTTGGGTCAAGGCGCTCCCAGTCCCGTGCTGTCCACGATACGCCACTTCCGCCACGAATATGAAGCTCATATCCGAGAGAAACGCTGTCCGGCTAAGTCCTGTCAGGCGCTGGTACGCTACATTATCTTGAGCGAGAAATGCCGTGGTTGCGGTCTCTGTGCTCGGGTCTGCCCTGTGGACGCTATCTCAGGACGGCCGAAATCGGCCTACTCCATTGACCGCGACAAGTGCATCAAGTGCGGCAACTGCTTGGAGAAGTGTCCGTTCAAGGCCATTGAAAAGCGATAGCACCTAAAGGAGCGTGACAAACGTGGAAAAGAAG
>CAZINL010000120.1:7198-9602 GCA_964540595.1 uncultured Clostridia bacterium | reverse complement strand
CCAAGACAATCTCATTCTTGGCCAGATCCAGGCGAGATGGGTTGGCCATGAAGACAGGTTCGCTGGTCAGGGCGTTGAGGATGATCATGGAAAGCAGGGCAGGGAGGTCACCCTCACAGCCGGCGATGATCCCTTGATCATTGAGCAGCGAAAGGCCGAGGCAACCTGTATTTTGGACCGGCTTCAACAGATCAAAGCACCTTACGGTCAAAGCACCGAGAGAGTGTTGTGTCACCAACTGCCGCAGGGCTCCATAGACACGCAAGGCACCCGCCGTCGTCATCGGATCGAAGGTTCCGAAGCTGAGGCCGGACGGGGTCTCAGGGTGCTGCGGCTGTTCGCTGATGGTGCGCATCAGCTCATCCATCGCAATCGGGACGATCTCCACACCCAGCGCCTGTCGAGCGAGGTCGGGGTCCACGTGGCTGGCGATCAGCCAGTCAGACGGATCACCGATCAATCCGATGCGCATCCCCTGCAAACGCCGCTTGGCGCTGAAGATGCGATCGAGAACACGGATGCGCTCGGCGATCTCCTCGATACTGCCATGCAGGACCTCGGCTTGCTTGCCTTGCTGTCTGAGGTAGCTAAGGATCTCCAGCGAGGCGGCCAGAGAATTGTGCGCTCCGTTAGTCAGGAGCAGGTAGGGCTCGGGTAGGTGCGGATAGAGCTTTAAGAAACGTCCTTCGGTCCCGCCGGTAGGAACAAAGATCAGGGGTAAGTCGACTTCCCCCATGGTCTCAGGTGTGAGTCTCTGCCAGGTCCCTAGACTGCAGCAGGTCTCGACACTGCGAATGAAATCCGCCAGGCCTTGGTCCACCCCTTCGTGGCGAGAGGCTGGAAGAGTGAAGATACCGATGGACATTTGCGTCCCCCCATCTATTGATGATATGGGGGAGATTTCAGGGTCGCAGTGCGATTCTCCTGCATGGCCGGATCCTAATCCCGCTTGCGCGCGATGATAGCCATCGTTTTGGCGTCGGGGTGATGCTCCTGCCCGGTCAGGTCCGCCCAAATGCCCGCGACGGCGAAGCCTTGGGCCTCAAGCACCGGTGTGATCGTCTCGGGGGTGTAGCCGTGCTCCCAAATACGGTAGATGTCCACATCACCCGTTGGTTCGATCACGATGTACTGATCGACAAACGCGCTTGCATCGGGGTAAGCAAAGGTTCGGGAGAGCACCATGTGGGGGCCGGGTCGCCAGAAGCCACCGTGAGGTTTGACTTGCCAATCCAAAACGGATTGCTCCGCGCGACCGAGAGGTGTAAGCAGGTCGAAGATGAAGTATCCTCCCGGCTTCAAGGCCTGGTGGACACGCTGGAGCAGGTTGTCGCGGTCGGGATCGGCCAAGACTCCCAGGTCGTAGTAGACCAGGATCGCCGCGTCAAAGCGCTGATGCAGGTCCAGCGTCAGGTAATCCTGATAGAGGTACTCGATCGCTTGCTGGTTGGCCGCAGCCGTCTGCCTGGCATAGTCGATCGAGCGCTGGGAGTAATCCACGCCGGTGACGTGGTAGCCCAGGCGATCGAGACGAGCGCAGTACAGGCCAGGGCCGCAGCCGAGGTCGAGTAGGCTGGCTCCATGCCCCATAGGTAGTTGTTTGGCGATCCAAGACACGATCTGATCGATCAGCTCGGGGCGGCGACTGGCCGCGTCCCAGTTGGGATTGAGATGGGCATCCAACATTTGCTTGGAGATATGGGGGTCGTTCCAGAAGAGGGGCTCACCTGGGGAGAAGAGAGCAGGCTTCTGTACCAGAGTGGACAGAAGTGAGAGATCGAGTTCGCCGTTACGCAGGATGTTGATTTTGGTCATCTGTATGACATCCTCCCTAAAATGTTAGTCCTGCTTGGAAAACGTCAGGATAAAAGGAACAGGCCGCAGATTCACTCTGCGGCCTGTCGAAGTCTCTGTATCAGAGAGGTCAGCCCGAAGAGTGATCTTGAAACCACGCACCGCACAACAAACAGCACCCATGAGACATGGATGTGCTTAGTGCAGTGAGATCTCAAAATCGCTCTTCTCCGCGCACGCGCACTTCGACGCGTACCGGACGGCATTCCACCTCTCCTCGTTTTCCAAGCAGGATTATTTTATCACGGGTAGTATAATCTGGGAAGAGTGTTTTCGGCGAGTGCGCAGAAGACTGAGACAGTTGTCCGCAAATGCGTAAAAGGGGAGGTCCTGGCGTGGCAGTCATTCGATTGGCAGAGGAGAAGGATATCTCGCGTTTCATCGAGTTGATGGATGCGTATATGGTCGAGCTCTTCGGCAAACACACCACCCTCGATCGTGACACTTGCGCGCGCGACGGCCTCGGGCGGTGCTTCAATACGATGTTGGCGGAACGGGAGGAGCGGCTGATCGGCTTTGGCGTCTGGCAGCGCTGCTACGATGTCCACTG
>CAZINL010000120.1:0-7188 GCA_964540595.1 uncultured Clostridia bacterium | reverse complement strand
CAACCTAATGGACCTGTATGTCGAGCCGCCCTACCGAGGCAGCGGGGTCGCGCTACAGATCATGGTCGCCATCGCCCATGAGGTCCGGCGATCCGGCGGGGTCTTCTTGTCCGGGATGGCCGTAGATGATGAGAGGTTGTCACGCCTGTACAAGCGGATCGCCATGGGTTTCAAGGGTGAGGAGTGCATCATCGGTGGCCGAGCCTTTAGAGAGTTCGCCTCTCTCCATGGGCGAGCAACTCGCGACATGCTGAGGTTGCTTCCCGATAGAGGCGCAAACTACGAGCCGTAGACAAGAACGCCGAGTTAGTGACTATTGAGCGAGACGAGCACCTGGTCCGGGACCAGGTGCTCATTTCAGTCTGTACACAACTCAAATGCTATTCGACCGGAAACTCGGGCTGTAAGTATGGAGCGAAGAACTTCCAGATCTCGGCACGCGATTCCTTGGCAAACTTGGTGTCGATACGATTGAAGACATGGCCACCAGGGGCGTCTTGATAGATCTTGTACTCAAACTCCTTGCCGGCCGCTTTCAACGCCGCAATCAGATGCTCGACCTCGAGGACATTGACATCCTCGTCGTTGGTATTTGTATGGATGAGGAGCGGGGTCTGCAGCTTGTCGGCGTGCCATGCAGGTGAGCGCAGCTTGTAGGCGCGGGGATCTTCGTAAGCTGCCTTGCCGATATGATAGTCGGCAGAGAAGAGCTTCTCGTAGTTGGCCCCCTTGTAGCCCATGCGGGCGACGAGATCGCTGACCGGTACGCCGGCGTAGGCTGCCTGATACGCCTCCGGGTGGAAGAAGATATTCATCAGAGTATGAAGACCGCCATGGCTCCAGCCGATGATGCCCACACGGCCCGGGTCGATGAGATCGATATTCTCGATCGCCCAGTTGCGTGCGGCAAAGGTGTCTTCGATCTCTAAACCGCCGTAGTCGATCAGCTTCCAGAAGGTCGGGCCATAGCCAGTGCTACCGCGGTAATCCGGTGAGATAATGATATAACCCTGATCTAGCATCTCTTTGATGACGTTGGAACTGGCGCTGGCAAAGTGAGAGTGGACGCCGCCATGGATGTAGACCATCAGCGGGTGCTTCTTGGACCGGTCGATATGCTTAGGGATAAAGCTGTATGCGTGGAAGACGACGGGGTTGCCTTTGTCCTGGTGCGATTGGGCTAAGGTGTTCCTGGGAGCCGGACCGATCAGGCGCACGACATCAATGTCGGCCACACTGCTCAGTTTCTGATACCACATGATGTTGTCGATCGACTTACTGAGGGCTTCGAACTGAAACTGCATCTGGGTGCGCAGGATCTGCAATTCATCCGGTTTCTTCTCATCCATGGTGATCCCTCCCATTCATGGTGATACATCCCACTATGGTAATGGTCCCTGTTTCGTCAGGCGAAGGAGTTGTTCCTCCAAGCGCTGTAATTTTTCGAATCATATTACCTCGGTTGGGTAGGGGAAGATGGTCGCCCGGGATCACCTATGGCAGGGGTACCAGCGTCAACTCAAGGCATTGATCCCGCCACCTCTGCGCAGAATCATGACAAAGGAGGTTGATCTGATGCCCAAGAAAAGTGCACTCAATGGCGGCGACGCCAAAGCAATCAACGACAACATCCATCCTGAGGACAAGACGCGCAAAGAGGAGCTGGATCGCCTGCGCGGGATGCGCCCGGTCTACGATCCTGAACGTGGACCGTCCAACCCAAAATAGGGGAAAAGGAAAGCGGGGCGCTAAGCCCCGCTTGTTCTGTCATCGTTTAGAAGACCTTTTTTGATACCATGTGGTCTTGGACGTCCATCAGTGCCTCGCCGAAACGCTGGAAGTGGACGATCTCACGCTCGCGCAGCCAGCGCAGGACGTCGTTGACTAACGGGTCCTCGGAGAGGTGGAGTAGGTTCTCATAAACGGCTCTCGCCTTTTGTTCAGCGGCCAGGTTCTCATGCAGATCGGCGACCGGGTCGCCATGTCGACCACAATGTTCTATTCCTCGGGTCCTTTCAGCTTTCCCTTACCCGATAGTTCCGTAAGCTCGATAACGATCACCGCAACGCGCTTGGCATCTTCCTCGGTGACCAGGGCGAACTGTGCATGCGGTGCGTAGCGTTTGGTCAACGCACTGAGGACGTCGGCCTTCTCCTGACCATCTGCCATCAAGGCTGCATTCCCGTAGGCGATCACGCTACGGAAGAACGCTCCATAGTCGCATGCCCTCTCGCCGGGGTTGATGGCGATCATCTCGTCAACTTCGAAGCATACGCGCGGGTTGGCCCGAATCATCTCCAGTTTTCTGCCCTTTAGAGCAGCATGAAAGTAGACCTTGCCGTCTTGATACAGATAGTTGACTGGCACCACATACGGTTCGTTCGCCACCGCCATGGCAATTCGGCCAACCTGAGCGGTTATCAGCAGATCGTCGATCTGCTGCTTGGTCAGCGCGCGATCACTGCGACGCATGGTCATCATGAATCTCCTCCTTGCATCTGCTCTTGACTTCTAACTCCTCACCCTTAATTCTTAATTCTAAATTCCTAATTCCCCATTTGTGCTGCCATTCCTGCCACCAATTACCGAGTCCGCTTCAGCTTTACATAAGTTATAATACAGTTGGCATAAAAATCAGGCCGAATCCCGATGCCAAGGGTACGGGGGAACCATTTCGTGGGGTGAATCCTGCAAAGGAAGGGCGGGTCCTCTAGCCGTCCCAACCCGACAGCTAACCTCGGAGGCTAACAAGAAAGGGGTTGTTTGATGAACAAGGTTTGTCGTTACTCGTTTCTCGCCGTCCTGGTGCTGGCGCTGCTCTTTGGCAATCTTGCCACAGTAGCGCAGGCGGCTGAGACTGCGCCGAGCTACACGACACGAACGCTGTATTACACCATCCGGTGGTCACCGACAGCGTATCGTTTCTATCTGGTCCCGTCCTATCGGCCGAGCCAGCCAGCTCCGCAGCCTGCACCGACACCGGTACCGGCCCCGCAGCCGATACCGGCTCCGGCTCCCCAGCCAGCTCCGGCTCCACAGCCAGAGCCAACACCCGCTCCTCAGCCAGCACCTACTCCGACGCCAGCGCCTAGCCCGGCTCCCGGGACCACCGTGACTGCCGAAGAACAGCAGATGCTGAACTTGATCAATCAGGAGCGTGCGGCAGCGGGCCTGAAGCCACTGGCCATGGATCAATCATTGGTCAAAATGGCTCGGCTGAAGAGCCAGGACATGATTGACAAGAACTACTTCTCGCACACCTCACCGACCTATGGTTCGCCTTTCGATATGATGAAGACTTACGGCGTGACCTATCGTTACGCCGGGGAGAATCTCGCCGGCAACCAGACGGTCGACAGAGCGCATACCGCTCTGATGAATAGCGAAGGGCACCGCGCCAACATCCTCAAAGCCGAGTTCACCCATGTGGGGATCGGCATTGTCGATGGCGGTCCCTACGGCAAAATGTTCACCCAGATGTTTATCGGCAAGTAGAGGGCAGTCGATCGGCGGTTACTCCAGGCTGACGATCGCGAGAAGCCGCTCTTGCTCATGATTTTGCACTGCTATTAGGCGCAAATAGGACTGCTCCTCGGTTGACAGCATCGAGTCCTGCCTGCTACAATCAGATTCATTGGAGCAGGCGATTGAGCTACGAGGTAGCTCGGTGGGGCTGGGCTCGGTGCAGCCGAGCAGCGGAGCGATCCGTGGGACCGTATTATTACGGCCCCACGTTTTTTTATGCCTCGCAGCAGCTAGTGCGGCATAGGCACGGGGGCTACAAGGGGGATACTGATTATGTCCGGGCAGACCATGGAATATCAGGCAGAGGTGACGGCAGTGGCGACTAGTCAGCGGTATCGTGATGTCAAGCAGGTGCTCTGGATAGTCCTTTTCCTCAACTACTTTGTCTGTGCGGTGAAGCTCATAGTTGGCTATCTCGCTCGCTCGGCCAGTATGGTCGCAGACGGCTTCCACTCACTCTCGGATGGCAGCTCCAATATCGTGGGCCTCGTGGGAATGGGCATGGCGGCGCAACCAGTGGATAAGGACCATCCCTATGGCCATGCAAAGTTTGAGACGCTCACATCCATCGGCATTGCCGCTATGCTATTTTTCGTGGCTGTCGAGATCCTGAAGTCTACCTGGGAGAAGCTGTGGAACCCGGTTGTGCCAACGGTGGGACCACTGCAGTTTGCCGTGATGATCGGGACCATGGTAATCAATTTCCTAGTGACCCGCTATGAGAGTAGCCGCGGCAAAGCGCTCAAGAGCGAGGTGCTGATCTCTGATGCGGCTCATACCATGACCGATCTATACGTCTCGGCCTCGGTGCTGATTAGCCTAGTGGCAGTGAAGTTGGGCTATCCAGTGGTCGATCTGGTGGCATCCCTGGTCATCGCCGTTCTGATCGTCAAGGCGGGGATCGAGATCGTCTCGGCTAGCAGCCGTGTGCTCTGTGATGCGGCGGTGTTGGATCCGGACGAGGTGGCCGCTGTGGTCACCCAGATCGATGGTGTGGCTAGCTGCAGCAAGATTCGCACCCGCGGACGCGAAGACCAGACCTATCTTGACCTACATGTGCAGGTGGCTAAGGAGCTAGATCTTGCTGGCGTCCATGATCTTACCCATGAGATCGACACGAAGTTAAAAGCGCATTTCGACAATATTGCCGAGACAGCGGTTCATGTTGAGCCTGCCGCCGGCACGGCCGTGGTTCGTAGCAGATAGCCATCGCGAGTGAAACAATCCAGGGGAGCAGCTTGCGCTGCTCCCCTGCCTTTTCGGAACAAAGCGGTCAATTAGAAGCGGTTCTGACGGCTGAGTTCTTGAGCACCGTAGGTCTCCGAGGTGGTAGCGGGGAACTGATTGACAACACCGGTACCCTGGTTGGTGATCTGGGACTCAGCAAGAGCGATCATCTTCTTGACCATGTAGCCACCAACGGAACCATTCACCTTGCTGGGGAGGTCGCCGCCATAACCATTGGCCATGTAGTTCTGGATCCCGATCTCTGCGGCAACTTCCTGCTTGAACTGGTCCAGAGCCTTCTGAGCACCCTTGACTAGAATACGGTTGCTGTTGCTGTTCGGCATAATTGTAACCTCCTTTGGATTGGTTTTGGGTCGGTAACCATTCATATTGTGTGCCGCGAAAACCAATGGATACTGATAAATCAATGGTAATTCAGTTGAGTGTATCCAAAGGAAGAGGAGAAAGGTAAGAACGTTATATTATGAATATACACCATGCGAGTCAGTAAACTAACGCTTCAACCATAATGCATCACTGGCCAAATATGGGGACAGGCTGGCGACGACTTTTTGCATAAACAAAGAAGGACTTACGCTTGTCCTGTCGAAATGACAGAGGTAGTCATATGGTCTAGACATCTGTCTAGGCGGGACAATTATATGAGGAGGGTTATCATGTCCAAGAAACTGGTCGGCATCCTAGTGACGTTGCTCGTGGCCACGATGGTCTTGGCTGGCTGCAACAGCACCCCAGCACCCAGCCCCGCACCGGTTGCCAAAGAGCAGAAGATCATCATCGGTTTCCAGATGGGCCCCAAGAACCTCGATCCTCGTCTTGCTCGTGATGTTGCCACTCACAACACTGTTAACTTGATCTTTGATAGCCTCTTCCGTCTAGACAAGAACATGCAGCCTCAGCCTTGGCTGGTTGACAAAGTCACAACCGAAGGCGACAAGACCTATATCCTGACCCTCAAGAAGGGTGTCAAGTTCAGCAATGGTGACGAACTGACCATGAAGGACGTTAAGTTCACCATGGATACCATCATGGATCCCAAGCTGGCTTCACCTGCCTCTTCCGACCTGAAGTATGTCAAGAAGATCGACGTCGTTGACAACTACACCATGAAGATCGAACTGACCCAGGTCTACAACCGTTTCCTCGGTTCGCTCAGCTTTGGTATCGTTCCCGAGAAGGTCGTCAAGGAAAAGGGCGACAAGTTCGGTACCGAACCGGTCGGCAGCGGCGCTTACAAGCTGACCAGCTTCAAACTCGATGAGAGCATGACTCTCACCGCCCACGATGCTTGGTTCATGGGCAAGCCCAACATGAAGACCGTTGATATCAAGATTATCCCCGAGAACACCACCCGTCTCACCAGCCTAGAGAGCGGCCAGATCGATATGGTTCTCGACGGCATTCTCCCCGCTGACCTCCCCCGCCTCGAAGGCAATAAGGCCCTCACCGTTGGCAAGGGTATCAGCACCGACTATGAGTATGTCGGCTTCAACCTCAAAGTGGCCCCCTTCAAGGACAACGTCAAGCTTCGCCAGGCCATCGCCTACGCTCTTGACAAAGAAGCCATGGCCAAGAACTCCCTCGGCCATCGCACCTACATGAACCTGCCTCCCAACAACTGGGCTTACACCGACAAGGTTAACCACTACGACATGAACATTGACACCGCTAAGAAACTGCTCACCGAGGCCGGCTATCCCAACGGTCTGAAGATCGAGCTGAAGACCAGCCAGGGCCGCGCTGACAATGCTCAGATCGTCAAGGAACAGTTGAAGAAGATCAACATCGATGTCGATGTCAAGCTGCTCGAGTCCGCCACCTTCTTGGATGATACCAAGAAGGGCAACATGGTCATGTTCCTCCATGGTTGGTCCGGTCAGACTGATCCCGACCAGTACACCATCTTCCACTCCTCTGAGCTCGCTCCCGCTGGTGCTAACCGTATCGGCTATGTCAACAAGCGCGTCGACGAGCTGTATGAGCAGGGCCGCAAGGTTCTAACCAAGGAAGATCGCCTCAAAGTCTACCATGAAGCATACAAGATCATGATTGACGAAGATTGCGCTTTCGTGCCGCTCTACACCAGCACCGTTCTCAATGCCTGGAAGTCCAACATCAAGGGTCTTGAAGTCGCTGCTTTCCCGGTGACCGTTCTCCGCTTCCTGCCTAACGCCAAGGTTGAATAGTCTTTAACCAGTGCTATCCCCCGAGAAGACAGAGGCAGCTCTGTCTTCTCCTCTTGTGGGGGCCAAGCTGGAATAATCTTCGCCGTTTCCCAACACACAGGCGCACGCGAAGCGGCGATCTGTTTCATCTGACCCTGCGGCTCTGCCGCTTCATTTTGTAGTCCCAACAAGAATGTGGGGTGAGGCCGTGTTCAAGTACACTGTTCGCCGCTTATTGTCATTGATACCC
>CAZINL010000119.1:0-9611 GCA_964540595.1 uncultured Clostridia bacterium | reverse complement strand
CACTGGCCGTCGGTCCGTTCGGACCGTCAGATCTGCCCAGCGGCGGTAGAGTGGCAGGCGCTGCGTCAGCAACGTCCTGAGCCTCGACCGTGGGTTCTCTACCATGAGCAGGGGACGGTGACGGCTGCGCCGCACTCTTTCCCACAGAGTAGTGACTGAGGCCTCTAGAAAGATAATACGATAGTTCTCCCCCAGCGACAAGCGATTCTCAATACGCTGCACGATCCCCCCGCCTGTTGCCAGCACCACTCGATCCGCTCGCCCCCAGTGGCTGAGCGCTTCGGCCTCTCGCCGACGGAAGTACTCTTCCCCGCACCTGGCAAATAGCTCTGAGACCGAACAGTTCTCTTGCTCTTCGATCCATCGATCTAAGTCCACAAATCGCCAGCTCAAAGCGGCAGCCAGCTCACGCCCGACGCGCGTCTTCCCTGCCCCCATCATGCCGATCAGGGCAATGGACCGATGAACCCCCATCTCGATCACCCTACCTTCACGGATCGATCATCTCAGCTCAGGAACTTGCATGACTGGATTGTGGACAACCTATATAGCGTCAATACTAACTTGTTACGTCATGTAGGTTGCAGAAGAATGGGTTACGCAAGACGATACCATCTGTAGTTTCGCCAGCGCCAGCGCAAATCCTACGGAGCAACAGATAACCCGGCGTTAAGACGCCGGGTCGATGATCAGGCTCGTAGGATTATCTGGGCGGAGTATCGCTGATGATCGCGCGACCGGTCACCGGAGTGATGATCACATAGCGGATGACTCCGTATTGGTTAATGAACCCGATGGTCCACAGATCCGAGTTGGTGACCGATACGCCACCAGCCTCGGTAAAATTCATGCTATGAGGCACGGGCAGACCGAGATAACGAACCCCAGGCGGTAGGGCGACGAGATCACGCCGTGGCACGTATTTATTGGCCTGACGATCAAGGGCGTCGAGACGGAAGCCAGCGTGATAGTAAGTCAGCCGCCAGCGGGTAAACTCGGTCATCGCTGCCTGCTGGCCATAGCGAATCTCAGTGATCAACGAGCGGCAAGCAACATCAAGTTGTAGATTGGCCATAAAGCGGCTGTAAGCGGGTACCGCCATGGAGGCCATTAGGGCCAAGATAGCCAACGCAGCCAGCAGCTCCATCAGGGTGAAGCCGTCGGTGCCCCGCAAGAGACGGCCGCGATTGTGCATGATAATTCACCTCGGGAGCGAGAACTAGAAGGGGTTTGCTCGTCCGATCGGATAGCCGGCCGGCAAGCTGTCACCGGCAGGATCTCGCAGCGCCTGGGGGTCGACGAAGATCACCAGGCTGATCACCATCTCAAGCTTGGCGCCGGACGCGGCCATGATCTGCCACTGACCGACACGGGTATGACGAGGCATGGTCTCCATCTGCCTAACAAACTGCACTAGAGCTAGGTAGTCACCGCTCAGACTGAGGTTCACAGGGATCTCACCGTGGGTGGTCTTGTCTACCGGGTCGCCTAGAACGACGTTGCGCAACTGCACCTTGGAGTCGGCGCCAGCCTGCTCCAGCTGCAGGATAAACTGCGGCAGCTCCTTCTTGGTGGGCAGTTGGCCAGCCAATCGTTCCAGCTTCTCACTGATGGCAAGCAGCTCAGTCTCGATCTCCTGCTCCTGGCGCACCTGCGCCATCAGTCGCGAGTTGGTCTGACTGGACGTGGCGATCTGCTCATCCAGCTGGCTGCTTGCCACGATCAGCGGCAGGATGCCGTAGACGGTGCCAAAGGTCAGGATAGCCACCACCGCCAGAACCTGGAGCATCAGCTTCTCACGAGCGGTCAGTTGTCGAACCCACTGCCATTTCATGACCCGACACCCCCTTTAGCGAGGCGTGCTACTAGGTCAAACACGTAGCCTGATCCATCGTTGCTGATCGCGGTCACTCGAGTCGCCGTGAGATGTTTGCTCTGCCCGATCTGCGCCAGCAGCCGAGCTGCCGAACCCATGACGGGTCCCTGGCAGCGGATCTGCACCGAACCATCGGCCGCTACGCTCACGCTGCGGATCACTACCTCCTGAGGGATGAGCTGGGTCAGTTCGACCAACAGCTCGCTGACCAAAAGCGGCTGCACCAGAAACGCCTTGGCGGTCTCGGCCTGCTGGAGGCGCTGGCGGGCCTGTTCCAGCTGGTAGACCTTGGCCTCGATCGGGCGCAAGGTCGCATAGGTCGCCTGCAGTTCCGCCAGAATGGCGCGTTTGGCGGTCACTTGCTGTTTAAAGCTCCAGAAGCCATAGCCCATCCCCGAAACGAGGACAAAGGCAGCCAGCGCCGCTGCCAGCAGGCGCGGACTGGGGCGGTTGGGTCGCATGGTGTCCATGGGCAGGAGATTGATTTTCATCAGACCACCTCCCTGAGAGCCAGACCCAAGGCCGGTGTGAGGATGGTGTCCAACAGTCGGAACTCAGCAGCGATCTGAGGCTCCAACTCCAGATGTTGAGCTGGATGACCGATCTCGACCAGCGCGGGTTCGCTGACTCCCATCTTGTCCAACATCAGGCCCAACTCTTGCGCCAGCGTCTGCTGGAACCCTTTGAGTGAGGCTCCACCTCCCACCAGCCACACCGTGGCGAGGAGGAGGTCGCGATTTCTAAATAGGAAGAACTCGATCGAGCGTGTAATCTCACTGATCTGACGCTCCACGATCGGCTGTAAGAGAGGAGTGAGTTCATCGTCTAGCAGCCCACCTGCTTTCTTGCGCTGGTCAGCATCGGCGAAAGAAACCCTTAGCCCGTCGGCCACAGCCTGGCTGAGATCGTTACCCGCGACGGGGATGACACGGGCCATCTGCAGCACCCCACGGGCAAAGATGGAGAGATTGGTCGTCCCCGCCCCCATATCGACCACCACGGTCACACCTGCAGCCGGTGGTTGACCGATATGCAGGGCGCGCAGTACGGCCAGAGGCTCGATATCGATCGCCTGGGGCTTTAGCCGGGCCGCCTTGACTAGGTCGATATAGTCCTGGATCGGTTGGCGATAGGTAGCGACCAGCATCACCTGCATCTTGTCGGAAGCCGCACTCTGTCCAACGCTCTCGGGCAGTACCTGGAAATCCACGACACTATCATCTTTCGGGATCGGGATGTACTGCTCTGCCTCCCACTTCAGCGCCTCGCGCAACTCGTTCTCGCTCATCTGCGGAAACTCTACGTGCCGGACGATCAGGTTTTGCCCGGTGAGCACTGTGATCACGCGGTTCTGCTTGATCCTACGCTCGGAGAAGAGCTGTTTGACCGCGTGGACCACCACTTCGCGATCCTTGATCTGGCCATTCTCCACGGCCTTGGCCGGGGTGGGCAGGATCCCATACTGGACGACCTTTGGCCCCTGCTTGCTGTTCACCACCTGCACCACTTTGATCGAGCTCGTGCCTACGTCCAGACCGATATAGGACTCCTTGGGCCCGCTGCCGAGGGAGAAGCCAGGTCTATGGAACTTAGGCCGACGTGGCTGGGCGGAGTGACGAGCCTTGAGCCTCCTCACTCCGAAAAAGAAGAGTGGCAGCAGGGTTACGGCACCCGCCCCCCCCAGGGTGTACTGCAAATACGGAGCTCCCATCTGCAACCATACCCAGGCGAGGTAGCCGAGTCCGACGAGGAGGCAGACAGCCAAAGGAGCGCCTATGAACAGGAAACGTCGAAACAGGCGGGAGCACTGCCGTGTACGCTGCTTGCGTTTCTGGGCAATCCGGGAGATCTCCACGACAGTCCCCTCCTTTCCTGAGTGGCGCAGCTGGATAGTGTCAGTGGCTGAAGTGGGTGGGACTAATATTCGTCATAGTAATCAACCAGCCCAAAGGAGTTGGTGCGGAAAAAAGGTGGTGCATACTGCTCCAGGCGGGCATCATGGCGCAGAACGGTCCAGTTGGGCATGTTCGGTATGGTGCCGACAACCAAGGCTCCAAGGAGCGTGAACTCCTTGTCATTGGGGTTGCTGAGACTCTCTGGAGAGTAGTACATACCCACAAAGTTGCGCCTCTGGTTGGATGCCGTAGTGAAGACAATCCCCTGCATGCCGATCAGATAGATGGGTCCTCCCTGATTGGGACCGGAGTCGGGACTGTAGGTCAGATCGTGGGTGACCGTCACCTTCTTGGTGGCGATAATGGTGGCACGGCTAGATACCTGCCCCTGAATCCGGACGTCACCCTCCACAAAGACGACCGCGTCATTGGGAAAGATGCTGGTGTTGATCCCGTCTAGGTATTCGGCAACGCCGTTCGCCGGCCGCACAACATGGGTCGCGAAGGAGCGCAACTGGTCGGCGGTCAGCGTAGGCTGCTCGACCACCGGCACACCTGCCTGAATGCGATAGGGTGGATTATCGGGTGCCCCCGAGATGCTACCCGTCGCATACACAGTCGCCTTGCCATCAGGAAAAAGCGTCGGGTCGGGGTTGTTAGGAGCCGAGATGGTGGTGTTATTCTTGAGACTGACATCACCATAGACGTAGACATTTCCTTCGATGGTGACGTGTGGCCAAAGACCAGTGGCGACCGCATTGAGCTTCAGAGCAGTGGCGGCGTGGGTGGCATACTCCATCAGCCCACCCGCATCCCCGACACCGACCCCCACCCCGCGGCCAGCCTTAACCTCTAGCTGGTGGTACGCGGTCGGGTTAGTGACCGAGCCAACCAGTCCCTCGCTGGTCAAGGTGTAGATACCTTTATCAGGATCGGGAACGGTGATGCGATAGAAACCATCGCCCAATGGGAACGTGGCTCCGTTCGCCCGCCATTGACGGTCCAACTCTAGACGTCTGATAGCATGCTGGAGCCCGGCCTCAGCTAGATTCAGTGCCCTGGCGGCGCGCAGCTCATTGGCAGCGATCTTCATCTCACTGGAGCTGGTATTGAGCACCGCCAAGCCCAGCAGCGACATGATCGCCACCAGGACTAGGGCCGTGACCAGGATGCTCCCCCGGTCGTTTCGCAGCCGCATCGGGGGATCCCTCCTAACGGTCGACCAAACGCGGGGTCATGCGCGTCTGGACCGTGTATGTCTGACCATCGGGCATTTTGCCCTCTAAACGGAAATCGGCGTACATGTACTGGCTATTCCAGCTCTGCGTCAAGCTGGTGATGTACAGTGCCACCTGGTTCTTTCCCGGCGGCAGCCAATAGCCACTGGTCTCGCTCTGCTTGAAATAGTTGCTGGTCTCCATATATAGGATGCTGCCTTCGACATAGAAGCGGGTGCGCTTCCGAGCGGCAACATTGTTATCCATATCCTTGTACTCAAACTCCAGCAGATTGGGATTGATCACCGTCACCTTGCTGGACAGACGGGCGATCCGGGTCATCTGGTTGAGCCCCAGGCGCAGACTCTGTTGCAGTTCGGCCTGATTGTCGCCCCGGCACCAGGAGGTGAGGGTCGTCCACTGAAACGAAACCAGGACCCCGGCGATGCTGGCCATGATCGCCAGCGTTACCAGCGTCTCGATGAGGGTCAGTCCTTTGTCATTGCGAATGATACGATGCACGCTATACCACCTAGGGGAAGAGTGAGTGCACAAGTCCGCGGTGAGGGCACGAGGCTACAACGCTAATAGATCAGTGTCGTGATCTCGATCGAGTCAGTCTTGGATCCCTTGGTCCAGCTCACCTTGGCGACCACTTTCCTGACACCACTATTTGGGTCACTGTCATTGGGATCATTACTAATGGTGATCTGGCGGGTGAAATCGGGATGGGTGGGCAGCGGGGACGGGTTGTACACCCCGTTGATCAGCTTCTTGTTGACATGATAGGCCCCCGCCCGGACCTCCTCAAGGGTTGCCCGCCCCACCGAGGTGGCGATGGAGACATAGCGGCCGGAGTTGCCACTCAAGGCACTGGCGGTGAAAAGTTGCAGCAGGGGGACCGCCACGATGGCGATCAGGGCTACGGAGACGAGCACCTCGACGAGGGTCATCCCGCTCTGATTCTTGCAGCGCATCGTTCTTCCCCCTACCAACCAGCTAAACGTAGATACCAGGTCCATAGTGGCTCGCCCCAGAAGAGGGCGAGCCAAGCTCCCAAGGCCAAAAAGGGACCAAACGGAATAGCGTCTTTTCTCGATTTTAACTTCAACGCCAAGAGCACGACTCCTGCCCCGCCACCGACTAGAAACGACAGGAAAAGCGCCAGCAGACCATAAGGCCAACCGAGATAGAGCCCGATCAGCGTCCCCAGCTTGATATCGCCGCCACCAAAGCCAAACCCTGCCAGGAAGTAGGTAAAGACAAAGACACCTGCAGCGACGCCCAAGCTCGTCCATGGAAAGCCTGCCATCCCCCACTGGACCAGGGCGAGGATCAGCCCGGAGAGCGAGACAGAGTCCGGGATGCGCTGATGCTCGAGATCGATAACCGTCGCCAAGAGCAGCACACTGGCAAAGAGGGCATGGAGAATCGCCACGGGCAGTGATGGTGTCGTGGCAAAGGCCAGCCACCAGAGCAGCCCACAGCCCAGCTCCGTTAGTAGATAGCGGACCGGGATCGGCTGCCGACAGGTGCGGCAGCGCCCTCCGAGGAAGAGATAGCTCAGCACCGGGACGAGGTCAAGCGGCCCCAGTTCACGGCCGCAGTGAATGCACCGTGAACGGGGGGCCACTATCGAAAGGCCGCGTGGAATACGCCACGCGGCCATGTTGATGAAGGAACCGAGGATGAGACCGCATGCACACGGAGTGTACATCCTAAGGCGAGACAGGGTCTGTAGTTACCTTCTTCGACGCCGAGATAGTGTACCCTACCGTTGGTGCCTTACTAAGATAGTCGTACGTTACTAACAGCTGAGTGTCGATCAGAACTCGGTCGGTTCCAGTTACCTTCGTGCCACCAGTTACCGGCCAGCCGTCCGCAACTTTGACATAGCCTGTAGGCGTTTTCCCTAGCTCCAAATCAATGAACCAACGGTCCACCGCTGCCTGTACCATACTCTTGTCAGCGGTACTCACATCTCCCTTTGCCCGACCAAACACACCAATCACCTGGGGGAGAGCAAGACCACCGAGCAGTGCCAAGATTGCCACAACGACAAGCAGTTCAATCAAAGTAAAGCCCGATTGGTTTTTCAGTTTTCTCACGAATCTCATCCGCCTTTCTCAATAGTGGAGGCCATCATTACCTAAAAACAATGCCAAACTGCTGGAACATTGGCATTACTACCGCAATAGCAATCCCTCCAACGATTAGTCCCAATATCCCAATCATTAGCGGCTCCAGCATACTCCCCAGCCTTTCCACGATCGCCTTAACCTCACGATCGTAGAACTCAGCAACCTTCTCCAACAGCGAATCCAACTGCCCAGTCTCCTCGCCTACGCTGATCATCTGCGTGACAATCGGCGGGAAGACGCCGCTATTCACCAGCGGGGACGTCAGGCTCTGCCCGGCGCGAATGCTGGCCTCAGCACTCTGCAGGGCATCGGCGATCAGGACATTGTCCACCACCTTCTGCAGTACGCCCAGCGTCACCAAGATCGGCACCCCGCTCTGCGAGAGGGTGGCCATGGTGCGGGCGAAGCGGGAGATGGTGGTGCCGAGGATCAGGGGACCAAAGACCGGTAGGCGCAGCTTGAGGCTGTCGAGGGTATGCCTCCCCTGGTCGGTCCGTCCCCACCAGCGAAAGGCGGCCACAGAACCGACTACACTGCCTAGGACGATGTACCAGAAGCGGCGCATGAAGCTGCCGACCTCGATTAGGATCCTGGTCGGTAGGGGTAGCGTCGCCCCCATGCTCTCAAACATGCTGACGAAGTTTGGCAGTACCACGGTGACCAGGAAGATCACCACTAGGACTGACATGATCAAGACCAGCGATGGGTAAAACATGGCGGTCTTGATCTTCTGGTTCATCTCATACTCTTTTTCGAAGTGATCTGCTACTCGATTTAGCACCTCATCCAGTGCACCGCTCACCTCACCAGCTGCGATGGTATTGATCATGATCTCGGGAAAAACCAGCTGGTGTTTCCGCAGTGCGGTGGCGAGACTAGCACCCCCCTCCAAGTCGATACAGAGTTCACCGATGATACTCCGGAGCTTCCGAGAACTGGTTTGCTTTTGTAATACCCGTAGCGAAACTAGGATCGCCACGCCAGCATTTATCAAGGTCGCCAGTTGGCGGGAGAAGATCGCAAGATCCTTGAGCGTCACCCGCCCACTAGCTTGGTGCTCGCGCCGAGCATTGGCTAGGATATCCCGGTTCCGTTCGAGCTGAGTAATGATGAAACCCTGAGCGCGGAGTTTGGTAGCCGCATCCGATTCGCTAGTGGCATCGATGGTTCCGTCAAAGGTTTGGCCGTCTCTGCTGCGGACTCTGTAAGAATAGAGAGGCATGGATGAGGCCTCCAGTAAGTATTTAGGACACCAGACACTAGACCAAGACACTAGACACTAGAAGAGCTAAGACGTTGCCAAGCGGCCCCTAAAGAGATTACAAGAGGTGCCTTATGGTTAATCCAATGCCTATGGTAAGGCATTGTTAACCCACAGTCAGGAAATCCGACACCGTTTGCAGACGGATGTCTCCGACGGTTGATCGTCTAGAGCATCACACCCCGGGACATCTTCTCGGTATCGCTAGTGCGGTCTTGGTATTCCTGGATGCTGATGGTACCCCGCTGGTAGAGGTTACGCAGGGAGCTATCCATGGTTTGCATCCCGTGCTTGCCACTGGTTTGGATCACCGAATAGAGCTGGTGCGTTTTGCCCTCGCGGATCAGGTTGCGCACCGCGGGCGTCGCGGTCATGATTTCTAGCGCCGCTACCCGCCCAGGCTTATCGGATCGCGGGATCAGCTGTTGGGAGATGACTCCCTGCAGGCACTCGGCCAGCTGGATACGGATCTGCTGCTGTTGGTGCGGAGGGAAGATATCGATCAGACGCTCGATGGTCTGCGGAGCATCCGAGGAGTGCAGCGTGGCTAGGACGAGATGCCCGGTCTCGGCGGCGGAGATAGCGGTCTGAGTGGTCTCGAGGTCACGCATCTCGCCCACCAGGATCACATCGGGATCCTGACGCATGGCGGCACGCAGGGCATTGGCAAAGCTCTGGGTATCGCTGCCGATCTCACGCTGATTGACGATACTCTTCCTATGGCGATGGAGAAACTCGATTGGGTCCTCGATGGTCATGATATGGCAAGAGCGTTCGTTGTTGATCAGATCAATCATCGAGGCCAGGGTGGTGGACTTGCCGCTGCCGGTGGGCCCGGTGACCAACACCAGGCCATTGACCTTGCGCGCGAGACCCGCTACCACCTCAGGCAGCCCCAGCTCGGCCAAGGATCGGGCAGTATTGGGCACCACACGCAGGGCGATCCCCACTGCCCCGCGCTGACGATAGCCATTGACGCGAAAGCGACCTAGGCCAGGGATGCTGTAAGAGAGGTCGATATCACCATGCTCGGCAAAGCGAGCGCGCTGTTGGTCACTTAGGATCAAATCCAGTAGTTCGGCACAGCTCTGATAGGGCACTTTGGGCAGATCGCTCGCTCGCAGATGGCCATCGACACGAAAGACCGGCGGCATCTCGGCACAGATATGGATATCGGATGCTCCCATATGTACCGCCTGCTGCAGTAGGTCATTAAGCTGC
>CAZINL010000118.1:854-9616 GCA_964540595.1 uncultured Clostridia bacterium | reverse complement strand
AACGTGCCCGCCTTTGTCCATGGCGGTCCTTTCGCCAACATCGCTCACGGCTGCAACAGCATCCAGGCGACCATGCATGGGCTGAAGTTGGCTGATTACTTCGTCACCGAAGCTGGCTTTGGTGCTGACTTGGGTGCGGAGAAGTTCTTTGATATCAAGTGCCGCTATGGCAATCTCAAGCCCGATGTCGCCGTGATCGTGGCTACCGCCCGTGCGCTGAAGATGCATGGCGGGGTCGAGAAGGACAACCTTAAAGGGGAAAACCTCGAGGCACTTGCCAAGGGTTTCGCCAACCTGGAAAAGCAGGTTGAGAACGTGCGCAAATTCCAGCTCCCGGCCGTGGTCGCGATCAACGCCTTCCCGACCGATACCGAAGCCGAGCTAAATCTGATCAAGGAGCTCTGCCAGAAGATCGGTGTCCGCGTGGCACTCTCAGAGGTCTGGGCTAAGGGCGGCGAGGGCGGCATCGCGCTCGCTCAAGAGGTGATCAAGGCGATCGATGAGCAACCATCTGCCTTCACCACCCTCTATCCTAGCGACATGCCGCTGAAAAAGAAGATCGAGACCATCGCCAAAGAGATCTACGGTGCCGATGGAGTGACCTTTGACAAGGAAGCTGAGACCAGCCTACGGACCTTTACCCGTCAGGGTTACGATCAGCTGCCGATCTGCATGGCTAAGACCCAATACTCGCTTGCTGATGACCCCACCCTGCTCGGTCGCCCTACTGGCTTCACCATTCATGTTCGTGAGGTCAAGCTATCAGCTGGCGCTGGCTTCGTGGTCGCGTTGACTGGCGAGGTCATGACCATGCCTGGTCTGCCCAAGGTGCCCTCTGCTGAGGTCATCGACATCGACGAGAATGGCAAGATTGTAGGATTGTTCTAATCCGCGAATATCCGTAAGGAAATTCGCACGCCCACCGAGCGAACAACTAGCGTCGGCTAGACGCGATGTCGGCAACGACCTGAATAGGTCGTGAGAGACAGTTGTGACGAAGGATGGGCGGTTGACTGGCTAATTTCAGATCTGCACACCCACCAAACAGGCTCCAGTGGCGCATGCCACTGGAGCCTGTTTCACTGCCTGCTACCTCCGGCTCAATCGAAATAACCAGATCGAGATTTTACAATGGGTTGGGATTGGTCTCACGTGGACGAGATGGAGGTGAGTCCCAACATAACGGATGCTAACGGTCAAGTCAGCCGCCGGCTATGCAGCGACCTAGAGGTAGGCTTCGCGGTGGGACGCCGCGAAGTCTTCATAGATATTTCACATTGGTACTGGGGTTGCTCAGACTAGAAAAGAAGGATATGTGGTCTTGACCTTAGAAGCATACTAGCAGCAGGCATACCCTACCATATGAAGGGCTGTAGGGGAGACCAACGTGGGGGGCGTAGGTTCACCGTCATGTCATCATACAGTCCCGTAGATAGGAGGTAAGCAGATGATCGAACAACGACAACTAGACGAGATCATCACGCGTGCTCTCAATGAGGATATCGGTACCGGTGATATCACTAGCGAAGCTACCATTCCCGCAGAGCTGATGGGGGAGGCAACCTTCAAAGCGAAGGATGACGGTGTGATCTGCGGACTAACAGCAGCGCAAAGGGTCTTCGCCTTGGTTGACCAGCGGATCGTCTTTGAGCCTTTGGTTAAAGAAGGCGAACGAATTAACCGGGGGCAGCTCATCGCTCGGGTTACCGGGCCTGCCCGGGGTCTGCTGATCGCTGAACGCGTGGCTTTGAATTTCATCCAACGCCTTTCCGGAATCGCGACCCGAACAAGCTCCATGGTAGAATTAATCCGCTACTACAATACGCGTATCACTGACACGCGCAAGACAACGCCTGGATTAAGGCTCTTGGAGAAATATGCGGTACGGCTCGGCGGCGGCAGCAACCATCGGTTTGGCCTGTATGATGCAGTCTTGATTAAGGATAATCATATCGCCGTGGCGGGCGGGATCAGGAGCGTGGTTGCCGCAGCGCGCCAAAGAGCTGGCCACACGATCAAGATTGAGGTCGAGGTTGAGACCCTGGAGCAAGTTGCGGAAGCACTGGAATCATCGGCCGACATTATCATGCTGGACAACATGTCCCCCGAGACCATGCGCAAAGCTGTGGAGATGATCGGTGAACGAGCCATCACGGAGGCGTCAGGTGGGATCACTGAGGGTAATATTGTTGAGGTGGCCAAGACGGGAGTTGACTACATCTCGCTTGGCTGTCTGACCCACTCAGTGAAGTCATTGGATATCAGTATGAACATCACCACCGGCAGCAAAGCGGTGTCTACGGCGATGATCTGAGCGTAGGCAGGAGAAGGCAATGAAAGGGGAGAGAGATGTGACCAACCCCGTTCTTGAGAACCTGATGAACCGGGTCTCCATCCGCCGGTTCACTACCCAGGACGTAGAGGATAGTGTCATTGAGACCATTGTCCGTGCGGGACAACAAGCGCCCTTTACTGGTCAGATGTATTCCGTGGTTGTGACGAAGGACCTGGCCAAACGTGAGGAGATGGCGAAACTATTCGGCCGTCTACCCACTGCAGCTCCGGTCTTCATGCTTATCTGTGTTGACTTTAGCCGACTGGAGAAGTTCATTGCCAGCAAAGGTCGGACCAATAGTTTTCACGATGACTGGATGATGATCCTGGGCATTCAGGATGCCAGCTACTTTGCGCAGAACATCGTTACTGCTGCCGAGAGTCTTGGTCTGGGCTCCGTCTTCCTGGGCTCAGCTCCCTGGTATACTGAGAGAATGGCCGAGATCTTCAAACTCCCGTCACGAGTTTGGCCAATGGTAGGTCTGGTGATGGGCTATCCTGATGAACGTCCCGGAGCCCGCCCACGGATCCCCCTGGACAACGTTCTGCATTGGGACGAATACCGTGAACTCGACGAAAAAGGAGTGGCTCGTTCTCTATCGATCATGGACGCTGGACTGATCCGCGAAGGCTACTATCGTAATCTGAACGGCAAGATCCCCCGTCGTAATTCGGAAGAGGATAAGGTCACCTACAACGACTATGGCTGGGGCGAGCATATCTCGCGCAAGTATGGTCAAGGCGGTGTTCGGGCTGCTGATATGAAGGAGATCCTGACCAAACAGGGTGTCGACCTGCGCTAGTGACCACCTCCCCATAGATAAAGAGAGCGTGACCGATCTCATCGGTCACGCTCTCGTCTATTCCGTGGGTTTCAGGTAGGCGCCCTGCCCTAGTAGAGTCTGCTGCAACTGGGCGATGGCTGATCTGTCGGCTGCCAACTCGCGAAATCCAATCTTCTTTTGCAGGGCCTGTACCGCGGCCACCCCCGCTGCTTGTCCCTCGACCATCCCGACCGGAATGACGCGAGCGCTGCCCGCCGGTTGAGAGCCGTAGGAGGCAGATCGCCCGATCACCAGCAGATTGTTAGGCCCTTGAGCAGGGATTAAACAGCGGAAGGGGATGCCGTATCCCTCTTGAGGAACGTAGAGCGTCTTTTCCTTCTCTTCTGGGCTGACCGCTTGAATGTCGACGGGATACGCTCCCACGGCGATCTCATCCCAGTGATGCCTCTCACTTAAGACGTCATCCAGCGTCAGGCGATAGAGACCCTGAATATAGCGGCTCTCGCGGACATAAAGCTTCGGAGCAACGCCGTCCAGGCTGGCGTTGGCGAAGCCAGGCGCCTCCTGGCGCAAGAACTCCACGATCCGTTGCGCCTCGGCGCTCCCGCGGGCAATCCCCTGCTGCTTTGACTCCTCGCTGAGGACGTCCACATCAAAGATCAGCAACGCGTTGATCAGTACCCGGTCAGGACCTTGGCGGCCGACATTGAGGCCGCGTAGATAGGTGCGCGGGTCAGCAGGGCGATAGCGCGCGGCGATCTCCCAATAGGCCCACGCGGAGTCCTGCGTGACCCCATACCGCGGGTCGTTGAGGTTGCGTACATAGCGCACCACTTCGTTCCAGTCCACCCCGGCGACCTCGAAGACCAGAGTAGGCGCCATATAGACCCCAGGTTGCCCGACATCCTCGCGTCCAATGGTATAGGGCACGCCCGATGCAGCGGCAAGGTTGGCATCGGCGGTACCGTCAATGAATATGGGGGCTTCGCTGCGGTAGACTTGACCAGAGCCCATATCTTTCAGTATTAGCCCAGTGATCGTATCGTGCGCTTTTGCTTGTTCGATGCGAACGAGTTCTGTTTGTCTCCGTACCATCAGGTTCGCTTCCGAACCCGCCATGGCATCGAAGGCGGCGATGGCATCTTCGATCACAAATGAGAACGCTCGATCAATCTGCTGCCACCATTCTTCAAACAGCCCTCGGGTGAGAAGCTCATTCCTGGCGTTGAAGCTCATATCTAGTGAATTCAGCTTGGCCATGGTCATGGTGTGGCCAAGGATGGGGTCTGGCGTGACCAGTAGGGTCTTGGCTCCAGAGCGTGCGGCGGAAATCCCGGCCATGACTGCTTCTGGCTCTGAGCCGACGACAATGACATCCCACTTCTCGGTGATCAGTGACGGATGAGCACGGCGGTACCATACCGCGCCCCCAGCGGCTAAGATGACGATAAGTAATAGGGCAAGCGTCCGGCGCATGATGCTGACCTCCATAAACAGCCTACAGCATGGGTCCCCGCTCTTCGGGAGACAGAGAGAACGGGGCCACGGGCAGACCATTGATTTGTGCCATTCTACCATATCAGGTGGTGCACAGATAGTCTACCCATCGCCCTTCATAATCTGAACTAGGGTTGCATAAGCATAGGCACAAGTCTAGCCATGGAGGACGCTATGCTGGAGTTTGTTTTTGGTGCTCTAGGTGGCTCGGCACTTGTCATCTATGGGGTAGATCTCATGAGTGAGGGACTAGAGCAGGCGGCTGGTTCCGCACTGCAGGAGATCCTGCGCTCGCTCACGGGGAAGCTCTGGTCCGCCTTCCTCGTCGGTGTCTTTGTGACTGCCGCTCTGCAAAGCAGCACAGCCGTCACATTGATGACCGTCAATTTCGTGCAGTTGGGTCTCTTGACCCTTAGGCAGGCCATCGGCATCGTCTATGGGGCCAACATCGGGACGACCATCACAGCTCAACTGATGGCTTTCCAACTGACCAATCTGGCTCTCCCATTGGTAGCCATCGGCCTGCTGATCAAATCATATGGGCGGGGTAAACGCATTCGCAATGTCGGCATAGCCCTGATCGGACTCGGACTCCTCTACATCGGGCTCCAGACCCTCAGTGGAGGGGTACCGTATATCGAGCAGTCACCCCTAGCCCGCGAACTATTTGCCTCATTATCTAGTAACCCCGTCACAGCCTGCTTGGTTGGAATGATCACGACCATCTTGGTCCAATCCAGCAGTGCAACGGTGGGACTAACCATCATCCTCGCTCAAAGTGGGATCATCGATCTCCGGGCCGCCATTGCGCTCACCCTTGGCGACAATATCGGCACCTGCGCAACGGCTCAGTTTGCCAGTATACGCGGCAGTGTGGCCGCCCGCCGGACGGCGTGGGCGCACACCCTATACAATGTCATCGGCTCGGTCCTCGCTCTGGCCATCCTCACACCTTTCGCGCGTCTAATGTCGCTGACCAGCCTTGACCCTGGGCGTCAGGTGGCCAACACCCACACCGTCTTCAACCTAGTCAGCGCCATGGTGTTCTTCCCGATCACGACTTACTACGTCCGTCTCCTTGAGTGGTGGGTCCCTGACAAACGTTAAGACCCGGACCAGATGGTCCGGGTCTCAGTATTACGGTAGTGGCCTTAAGCGATGCGCTCCCGCTGACGGCCGATGGTGGCGGCTTTGTCCTCCACCATCTTGGCGCCACGGCGGTAGATCGCGGAATACATCCCACCGACCAGAACCGAGCCACCGATGATATTGCCGATGGTCACTGGCACAAGATGTCGTAGCATTCCCATCCAGCTGAGTGCATCAGAGACCACAGTCTTCCCCAGAGCCTGAACGACTCCCGGATCATGGCGCAAGATGATTCCTGCAGGAATGGTATACATATTGGCAATACTGTGTTCAGTGCTGCTAATGACAAATGCTGTGATGACGACCATCATGCCCATGACCTTGCCTGCCACATCGTGGGCTGCGTAGCCGATCCAGACCCCCAGGCAGACCAGCCAGTTACATATGATGCCCCTGACTAGCAACTGGCTCATATCCAAGCTGACCTTGGTTGACGCCGTCTTAACGATCGCTGCGCCGATCAAGCTGTCGTGACCTGCAAACAGGCCTCCCGCCCAAGCGAGACCAACGACAGTCAATGAGCCGACGAGATTGGCTAGGTAGACTATCACCCAGTTGCGCAGCATTTTCGCCAAGCTGAACTTACCTTCGATGTAGCCCATCAGCATCAGGCAGTTACCGGTAAAGAGCTCTCCACCACAGACTATGACAAGAATTAGTCCCGTAGAAAAGACGAGTCCATTGATCAACTTGGTGAGGCCGTAGCCGACGTAAGCTGTTAGGTCATGCGTGACAATGTTGGATACATGTCCTGCAAAGGCCACATAGGCGCCGGCAAGAAACCCAAGCAGCAAGAGCTGTGTAAGGCCAAGATTAGCCTTCTTCTCGCCAGTGGACACTGTGTAGGCGGCAACTTCGTTCGGAGTGTTGTAGTTCACTGTCGGTCCTCCTCGATTGGCATTAGTCCATTAGGCCATTAGTCCATTAGGGCATTAGGCCATTAAGGCATATGATCACATTATAGATGCTCAGATTGTTTTTGGGAAGCAGGATTCGCGTGGTAACGGGTCGAATGTGAGTAGATCATAGTACCAGATTGTATACTAAGCCACTCCCCGAGAGGGTCGAGCAGCGTGAGGAGATGACTATGAAAACAGAACTTTGTACCATGCTGGGCATCGAATATCCGATCATCCAAGGGGGAATGGCCTGGGTTGCCACCGCAGAACTAGCGGCCGCCGTTTCAGAAGCCGGGGGCTTGGGCATTATCGGTGCGGGCAACGCTCCAGTCGAAGTAGTGAGGCGCGAGATCCAGAAAGCGCGGGCGCTGACTAACAAGCCTTTTGGGGTAAATGTCTATTTCATCTCGCCCTTTGTTGAGCAGATCATTGACCTGGTGATCGAAGAACGCATCCCGGTGATCACGACGGGTGCAGGCAATCCAGGCAAATACATGCCCCGGCTCAAAGCAGCCGGAACCAAGGTCATCCCGGTGGTTGCGTCCGTGGTCTTGGCCCAACGCTTGGAGCGTGCGGGCGTCGATGCGGTGATCGCCGAGGGGATGGAGTGCGGCGGCCATATCGGCGAGATCACCACCATGGCGCTCGTCCCTCAGATCGTCGATGCTGTCTCGATCCCTGTGATTGCGGCTGGCGGCATCGCTGATGGTAGGGGGTTAGCGGCGGCGTTGGCGCTGGGCGCGGTAGGAGTACAGGTGGGAACAAGATTTGTCTGTGCCGAGGAGTGTATCGCCCATCCCAACTTCAAACAAGCCGTGATCAAGGCCAAGGACCGTTCTACGGTGATTACCGGCAGAAGTGTGGGGCACCCGGTGCGCGTCATTGAAAACCGCTTCTCCCGCGAGGTAGCTCAGTTGGAGAAGACCTTGACGGATCTAAGCGAGCTCGACAAGATCGGTTCGGGCAAGCTTAGGAGTGCGGTGATCGATGGTGACGTGGATAACGGATCGCTCATGGCTGGTCAAGTGGCTGCGATGGTGAAGAAAGTCGAGCCAGCGCGGGAGATCATCCTCGATATTGTTCAGGGCGCCGATCGCGTTATCGCCGATCTAGCGATGCGCTACCTGGGGACCGACCGGTATTAGGTAGGAACCAACCCGATATCAGCATTTTACGATCTAGCCTTGACAGAACGGATGAGCTACCCTATGATTAGAAATAGTAATTACTCTTCATAAGGGGAATCGTCATGAGCAAAGAACCGAAGGGCTTTATCCGCATGACCAACCAAAGGCGGGTGATCCTGGACGTGCTCCGCGGCACGACCTGCCATCCGACCGCCGACTGGATCTATGAGCATGTGCGCGAGCAACTGCCCAATGTCAGCCTTGGGACCGTCTACAGCAATCTTCGGCGCCTGACGGAGATGGGCGAGATCATGGAGCTGAACTTCGGTAGTTCATATAGCCGATTTGATGGCAATGCGCGTAACCATTATCATTTTACCTGCGATACCTGTGGGAACGTCTTCGATCTTCCTATCCCCGTGCAGCGGCAACTAGAAGAAGAGGCAGAGAAACTTGGTTTTCGGGTGACTCATCACCGCTTGGAGTATTACGGCACTTGTCCCGATTGCCAAGAGAAAGCGATCCCCCAGCACTAAATCGGGTCTACCCTCTGGGTAGACCTCTTTTCGTATCACAAGATGCTAACGTTAGGGGAGAGGATGATCAGCGATGACCAAATCCGATGGAGCGAGCGGCAAACAGCGTGTGACGGCGACGCAGGTCGGCGTGCTCGGGCGATTGCTGAGCGATGGCTTTGTGTCGGGGCAGGAACTGGGACAGCAGTTAGGCATCTCTCGCACGGCCATCTGGAAACAGATCGAGTATCTTCGTGAGCTAGGATATACCATTGAGGCGGTTCCACGCCAAGGTTACCGCCTAGTGGCAAGACCTGATCGGATCCAGAGTGAGGCGATCTCAATCCTACGCCAATCGCCATGGGGGGACGGCGAGGTTGTGCGTTTTGACGAAGTGGACTCGACTAATCGAGTCGCCAAGCAGTTGGCTCTGCAAGGCGCCCCTGAAGGGACGCT
>CAZINL010000118.1:0-844 GCA_964540595.1 uncultured Clostridia bacterium | reverse complement strand
GGTCGGGGGCGGCTAGGGCGGGATTGGAGTTCTCCCACGGGTGGCATCTGGACATCGCTCGTCCTTCGTCCGCACCTAGCCCCCAGCCAAGCCGCACGGTTGACTTTACTAGCGGCCGTGGCGGTTGCAGAAGCCATCAGAAAGGTGACGAAGCTGGCCGTCGGGATCAAGTGGCCCAACGACATCCTTGTAGATGGGCGTAAGCTCTGTGGGATCCTGACTGAGATGAGCGCTGATATGGATCAGATCGCCTGGGTTGTGGTAGGGATCGGGGTCAACGCCAACCTATCTGTAGACGCACTGCCTTCCGATCTGGCTGGCAGTGCCACCACCCTTCAACATGAGCTAGGGTACGCGATCGATCGCAACGCCCTAATTGCCGAGATGCTCGACCAGATAGGAGATGGGTATCATAGACTTAGCGCAGGCCACTGGGAGCAAGTCTTGGCCCAATGGCGCGCCAGCAATCTGACCTTGGGGAGCCAGGTGCAGGTAACCACGCCGTCAGGACGTATCGAAGGAGTAGCCAGGGAGATCGATGAAGATGGTGCGCTTCTGGTCGATACAGCTAGCGGGATGACCCGCGTCTTGGCTGGCGATGTCACACTCCGCAAGTCGTAGGTCAATAGCAAAAGGCCCCACGTAAGTGAGGCCTTTGTCAAATAGCTTAGCAGGCAAAAATCACAGGCTGAGTCCTCTGACTAAGAGTTTGCCGAGCGATGTTCCAGTGCCGAATAACGCAGAATCAGCTCATCCAGGCGCGTGCTAATGCGTAGGACAGGTTCATCCTGAAGGGCGTGTCCTGTGCTAATCAATTGGTTCAGCTGTTGGCGCAGCTCTTCGA
>CAZINL010000117.1:0-9681 GCA_964540595.1 uncultured Clostridia bacterium | reverse complement strand
TTGGCAGTAGCTTGATCTTGACCAGTTCCCTGGCTGCGATGGCATCCTGCAGTTGAGTGATCAAAGTATCCGTAATCCCGCCCTTCCCGATCTGGACAATGGCGGGTTCAGTGACAGCCAAGGAACGCAGGTAACGTTTCTGTTTTCCTGTCAGCATGCGAACCTCCTATTCAGCCTCATCATGTTCGGCATAGGTAAACTCCATATCCCTGATCCGAACCGTGTCGCCAGGTTTCACTCCAGCCTTGCGCAGTTCATCCTCAACACCCATCTTGCGCATGATGTTCTGCAGACGCTTCACCGCAGCTTCGTTTTCAAAGTTGGTCATGGCCACAAAGCGGTTCAGCCTCTGTCCAGAAACCACATAGACGCCATCGTCGAGCGTAACTTCGAAGCGACCATCGTCACTGAAGGTATGCAGGGCTTCATCGGTGAACGTCAGCGGTGGCAGATCGGGGATCTCGGCTAGACGGTCCGCCACCTTGTGCATGAGTTGTTGAACCCCTGCTCCAGTGGCAGCTGAGATAGGATAGGACTGGACACCCTTCTGCTCGAGATATTGCCGAACCCGCGGCAGATTCTCTTGCGCGTCAGGAAGGTCGACCTTGTTTAGCGCCACAATCTGAGCGCGTTGGCCCAACTCCGGGCTATATAGCGTCAGCTCGCGGTTGATCTTCTCATAGTCCTCGACCGGGTCACGCCCATCGAGGCTGGCGGTGTCGATCACATGCAGGAGCAGTTTGGTGCGTTCAATATGGCGCAGAAAGTCATGGCCTAAGCCGACGCCTTCATGAGCGCCTTCGATCAACCCTGGAATATCAGCCATGACAAAGCTGCGCTCGCCACTGGTCACCACGCCTAGATTGGGGTGAAGGGTCGTAAAGGGATAGTCCGCGATCTTCGGACGCGCTGCGCTGACCTGAGCCAAAAGCGTCGACTTGCCCGCATTGGGGAAGCCGACCAGACCCACTGACGCGATCATCTTAAGCTCCAGTAGGATCTCACGCTCTTGACCGGGTTCGCCTTTCTCCGCAATCTGCGGGACGCGGTTGGTCGAGCTGCGGAACCGGGCATTACCGCGCCCGCCCCGCCCGCCCTTGGCAACGATCACCTCTTGTCCCGGCTCGGTCAGGTCGGCAAATATCTCATTGGTCGCCGCGTCCCTGATAATCGTGCCAGGCGGAACCTTGAACATCAGGTCTTCGGCGTTACGGCCGTGCATGTCCTTGATCTGCCCATTCTCGCCTCGCTCGGCTCGATAATGGCGCCGATAGCGAAAGTCGATCAGTGTCTGCAAACCAGTATCCACTTTGGCGATCACACTGCCGCCACGGCCGCCGTCACCACCCCAAGGACCGCCTTCAGGGACGTGCGCCTCGCGTCGGAAGGCTACCATCCCATTGCCCCCGTCGCCACCTTTGACGAGAATCTTCGCTTGATCAATAAACATCCATGTCACCTCAAACAGTCATGGCCGCTCGCTTGCGAGGCCAAACCATGCTTTCTCCCAGATAGTATATGGGCTCTTGATCGACCCTCTGTCGATAGTATGCCAAAAAGAGCGGTGCTCCCATGTTGCCTCCACCCATTTGGCAGCGTGACTATACTACCTGGGTTCGGGTGATGGCTGCACCGCGCGCTTGTCCTGCCTAGTGTCCGACGTGACGATGCGTACATCCAGCTTCCCTTTGCTAAAGGCGACTTGGATGCTGACTGATCGTTCTTCCTCCGGGCAATCGCTGACCGCCTTGATGGCAAGCTCCATCCGCCGGTCGAGTTCCTCAATATCTTCACCCCGAGCCAGTTTCATCATCGACAATTGCGGAGCCGTCTCCAGCTTGAGGTCGATCCCCTCATCTTCGGCCACGATACACCATTTGAGTAGGGCGATGGCAAGGCTCGGGTCTGCTAAGCCACTGAGCTGACTCTGTTGAACCAGATTCTGTACCAGACGATTGAAATAGTCACCCATGGCGTCGATGCGGTTGAGTTGAGCATAACCATACAGCACCTGCAGGTGGTTCATGAAATTATGCCGCTGTCGGCGGATGATATCCAGTATGGCCTGGTCGTCCAAGATCATCGCCTCCCGAGGCTTTGGTTAGCAAGCAGAAGATTCTTCCATTACCCAGACGTAGAAAAAATCCCCAAGCAGCGCTTGGGGATCGGCCAGTCGATTAGAGAGCTGCCTCAACTGGGTTAATGTTGACGGTCTTCTTGGCATTGCGGGTCGTGAAAGCGACGACACCGTCGACCTTAGCGAAAAGTGTATCGTCCTTACCGATACCAACGTTAAGACCAGGGTGCACCTGGGTGCCGCGTTGACGAACCAAGATGCTGCCGGCGGAAACCAATTGGCCACTGTAACGCTTGACACCAAGACGCTTCGACTCGCTGTCGCGGCCGTTACGGGAGCTACCAACACCCTTCTTATGAGCGAAGAGCTGCAGGTTAATCATCAGCATGAGATCCACCTCCCTCATGAAATTGGATATGACTAGGATATTGCGTCGCGATGTTACGACACCCCAAGACGGCGGTCTGCAGAATAGTCTGCGCCCTCAGCCGTTCCACCGGGTCATCGTAATCTGGCAACCGACAAACCATGTGACCCGGTTTGACCACCAGGTGCGGTTTGATCACAAAAAGCTGCTCCAAAGCCAAGGCTGCTGTCTGCAAAATCGCCGATACCCCGGCGCAGACGATGTCTTCACCGGCGTCGGCATACCCGGCATGCCCCTTAACCTCAAAACCGATCAGGGCGTCATCTGACGGCCCTTCGACCTTGATGACTAGCATGCTTAGGCTTCGATCTTTTCAACAGTGAGCTTGGTGTAAGGTTGGCGATGACCGTAGCGCTTACGATAGTTGGACTTGGATTTGTACTTGAAGACAAGGATCTTGTCTCCCTTACCATGTTCAACCACCTTGGCGACAACCTTGGCTCCTTGAACCACAGGTGTCCCTACAGTCATGACATCATCTTTGCAGACGGCCAAGACTTGGTCGAAGTCATAGGTCTGACCGACCTCGGTCTCGAGCTTCTCCACCCAGATAACATCACCTTGTTTGACACGATACTGTTTACCACCGGTTTGGATGATAGCGTACATTAAAACTGCACCTCCTTCACAAGACTCGCCACAGCACGGCAACTCGATCCTGCTCGGATGCGAGTATTTTAAAGCCTACTGCGTGCGGTATGCCCTCATGAGAGCACAAGCCTACGAGAGTAGATTGTAGCACAGCTAACACAAGCTGTCAACGCGATCGCGAGACACCAGACAAATGCCCGCGCTACACCATCCTGGCCTTGGCGTAAGTGCGGAACGCCTTCTCCACCACCAGATCGACATCGCGGCCGACGGCGGTACCACCATCGGAGATATCAATGATATATCCATCGATACGCGCGATCCCATCCGTCGGATTAGCGGCGTGGGGCTCCTCTACGCGCAGCCGTAGCTGCTGCCCGACGCTGACGGGCACCGCCAGCTGTGCCGCCTGCTCCTCATCACCCACATACACCAACCGATAGGCCTCCAGCGACAACTGATGGTTGCCTTTGAGAAAGACCTTGCGCCCGGTATCCTCGGCAAATTGTTGCAGATTGCTGCCGCCGCTGCCGATGAGGACTGACGCCACATCAGGATTCACCTCGACCAGCATGGCATCAGCGCGATGGTTCTGTAGGGTCTGCTTTAGTTCTCGTTCGATACCGGCAGCAATGGTCTCAACGGCCAAAACCTTACCGCGTCCTTCACAGCAGGGACATGGCCGCTGTAGGATCTCATCCAACGACTGTCGGATCTTCTTGCGTGTCATCTCGACTAGGCCTAGGCGGGTTAGACCGAGAATGATGCACTTGGTCCGATCACGGCGCACCGCTTCGCCCAAGGCCTCCAGCAATCTCGCTCGGTCTTCCTCATCGGCCATATCGATGAAATCGATAATGATGATGCCACCGAGGTCGCGCAGACGGAGCTGCCGCGCAATCTCATTCACTGCATCAAGATTGGTCTTGAAAACGGTCTCAGCCAAGTTGGCTCCGCCAACATACTTGCCGGTATTGACGTCGATCACGGTCAAGGCCTCGGTATGGTCAAAGACCAGGTACCCACCACACTGGAGCCAGACCTTTCTCTTTAGCGCCTTGGCCAACTCTTCCTCGATACCAAGCTGATCGAACACTGGTGTTTGGCCAGAGTAATGAGAAACCCGCTCGACCAGATCAGGGGTGACCTCCTGGACCAACTCACGGATCCGCTGATACTCCACCTTGTTATCGATCAGCAGCTGGTCGATCTCTTCCGAGAAGAGATCTCGGACCACGCGCTCCAGAAGCTCCAAGTCCCGATAGATCAAGCCCGGACCAGAGCTGCGTCCTGCCAGCTGACAGATCCTCTCCCAGAGCGGTACTAGGAACCTCACGTCGCTCAACAGCTCTTCCTCGCTGACCCCTTCGGCCACCGTCCGCACGATCAGCCCCATTCCGGCAGGCTTCAGCCGACTGGCGGCTTGGCGCAATCGTTCGCGCTCACCCTCATCGGCGATGCGTCGCGAGACGCCGACATAGTCGACGGTAGGCATCAAGACCAAGTGCCGTCCTGGTAGCGTAATGTGCGTGGTGACACGAGCCCCCTTCGAGCCCATGGGGTCCTTGCTAACCTGGACGATCAGCTCTTGCCCAGGGCGCACCACCTGCGAGATAGAGAGCTGAGGCGTCGGACCAGTCTCCCCGTCTTCCCCCGGATAGCTGGCCTGGGCGTCGCCCACATAGAGAAAGGCATTGCGCGCCAGACCGATATTGACAAAGGCAGCCTGCATCCCTGGCAGCACGTTTTCAACGCGCCCCTTGTAGATATTGCCGGAGACACGTTGGCTGACAGGACGTTCCACCATCATCTCCATCAGCAAGCCATCTTCGAGCAGCGCGACCCGCGTCTCACGCGAGCCACAATTGGCAACCAACTGCTTGGTCATTCTCATCGCTCCAGCGGGACGGGTTCGATCATCTTCCCATCCGCATGAATATAAAGACCTCGGCGGTGAATCACGAGCTCACCGGCATCAAAGCCGATCCCCGCGTGCTCTAGCCATAGCGCTACCAGCTCCTGCGGCTTAACATTGAGCCTGCTGCCAGTCTCCACCAGCATCTCCACAGTAGCTTCCCCGTGATCACATCGACTGATCGTCATCTGCCAAATGCCTGGTCGCAGATCGACGGTCACCGCCTTGCCGCTCTTGCTGTCCTTGGTAAAGGGGATGGTCGCAAGAGCCAGAAAGCTTTCGAGGGAGCTGCTTAGGCGTCCACACTCGACATCCGGCACCCGCAGCTGCAGCTCATAACTGGCCGCGTTCACAGTCGCCATCAAGGGCTTCTCTTTCTCTTCGGCCAACCCAATAGCCGTCAGCTCAAGACCCGGGGGCAGCACCCGATTGAGCCGCTCCATGACCTCGCGGACAGGCACTTCCTGCGCCAACTCCATCTCCAAGTACTCTGCCTCACTGGTCACCCCGACCGCTAGCGCTGAGGCCAGCGATAACTTCGGGTGTGGGTTGAAGCCCTGCGAGAAGGCAATGGGGATCTGTGCCCGCCTGAGTGCCTTTTCAATCGTCTTCATCAGGTCTAGATGAGAGATGAATTTTACCTGGGGTCCCTTGTTCAGTCTCGCTTTCAGTTTCATAGCATTAATCCTCACGTACGATCGGAGTCACCCCGTATCCAGGGCAGACGCCACAATTTGAGCAGCTGCCCTCACGGCAGTCCTCGGTGGTGATCCCGGCATAGGCGCGCTCGCGCTCTTCCCACAGCCATTCCTTGGTGACCCCGCTATCGAGATGATCCCATGGGAGCGGATCCGATGGGAGTAATACACGATTCGCATACTCACGGGGGTCAATACCGGTCTCATCTAACGCTTGCTTCCAGAGCTGCGGTTTGAAATGCTCCGACCACCCATCAAACCGGCAGCCCAGTTCCCAGGCCCGCATCAAGGTCCTACCTAGCCGTCGGTCGCCTTTGGCGAAGACAGCCTCGAGGAAGCTGGTTTGTGGGTCGTGATAGTTGTAGTCGATCACCCGACTCTTGATCTTGCTCTTCAGGAACTGCTGCCGGCGCCGTACCTCATCCAGCTCCACCTGGGGCTCCCATTGGAAGGGGGTATGGGGTTTGGGAACAAAGGTTGAGACACTGATCGTGACCCTGAGCCCTTGACGCCGCTTGAGGTTCAGACTGCGATATGTGTCCACTACCTTTTGCGCTAGGTCGGCGATTCCCTCGAGATCGGCATCGGTTTCCGTAGGCAAGCCCAACATGAAATAGAGCTTGACCGCATTCCAACCCGCCTCGAAGGCACCTTTGACCGCGGTGATCAGTTCTTCCTCGGTTACGTTCTTATTGATCACATCGCGCAGACGCTGGGTGCCCGCTTCCGGCGCAAGGGTCAGACCGGTCTTGCGTACCTGCTGCACCTTGTTGGCCAAGGCCACGGAGAACGAGTCCACCCGCAATGAGGGGAGCGATAGGCCTACGCCTTCACAGGAGTGCTTGGCCAAGAGCCCATCGACCAGCTTCTCCACTTGGGAGTAGTCCATGGTCGAGAGCGAGGTCAAGGAAATATCATTGTAGCCAGTGGCCCGGACTGCCTTCTCGGCGGTCTCCATCAGTTGCTCCAAGGACCGCTCACGGACCGGGCGATACAGCACCCCAGCCTGGCAGAAACGGCAACCGCGGCTGCAGCCACGAAACAGCTCCAGCATCACGCGATCGTGGATGACCTCCGTAAAGGGGACGATCGGATTGGTAGGAAAGGGGGCCTGATCTAGATCAGGGATCAGATTACGGCGAATGAACGATGGCGCCTGCTCTTCGAGCTTGACCACGCCCTTGAAACGCCCCTGCTCATCATACTGGTCTTGATAGAACGATGGCACATAGACGCCATCAAGCTTGACTAGATCGAGCAATAGCACACGACGGTCTGTGGAGCCGCTAGCCTTCCAGCGGTCATAGGCCGTGATCAGTTGGACGATGATCTCCTCTCCGTCGCCGATCACCACCACGTCTAGAAAGTCTGCCAGTGGCTCAGGGTTGAAGGCATTGGGTCCGCCGGCGATAACGAGGGGGTCCTTGGGACCCCGGTCTTTCGCCAGAAGCGGGACACGTCCCAAGGCCAGCATGTTGATTACATTGCTGAAGCTTAGCTCATACTGCAGGCTGAAGCCGACGATATCAAACTCGTTTAAGGGGAGCTGCGATTCCAGACTAACCAGGGAGATATCATCGGCCTTGAGGAGCTCTTCCATGTCGACCCAGGGAGCAAAGACACGCTCCATGGCCACGCCATCGATACCGTTGACGACATGGTAAAGGATCTTTGAGCCTAGGTGCGACATCCCCACTTCGTAGACATCGGGAAAAGCCATAGCCATCTTAACCCGGACCTTAGTTAGGTCCTTCTTGATGGCATTATACTCACCACCCACATAGCGCGTCGGCTTGGTCACTCTGCGCAGGTGCTTGTCGGTTAGAACGTTGTTCAAAGAGAGACCTCCTTATATATGAGTCCACAGCCCAAAGACCGTAGCCCACAGTCTGCAATAGGCGCAAGACGAGCGTGGGTTCGTCGTGAGCGGAGCCGAGTGATAACATGGTACAAGCAGTAAACACTGATCTATCGGTTTGCAGTATTCCCATCCGTGCTTGTCCCTACCAAAAGATAGCACAGTCTTAAGGGTCTGCACAAGGGAAATACAAAGTAACCACCGCTCGCGGTGGTTACCCATCTCTCATCCATCACCGTGGTCTGTGGACCCTAGCGTCCGATCTCCCCCACCGGCGTATCAATCCCCTGCTCCATCATCGCGTGGAGCAGTTCCGCTTCCGTGATGCTTCGCTCCAGCCTCTCATCCACCATGATCCAGATGATATGGTATTTCTGGGGAACGAAGTGCTTGATCACTTCCTTGATCGGAGTTGTGGGATGCGCCACCAACTGCTCCACACCAAGCACTCGGTGACGGCTCACCTCGTCCCGCTTACGCCCTAGATAGCTCATCAAGCTGTAGGCCGCTAAGTTCTGCTCCTTCCCTGCTACCTGGCATATATAGTAAGCCGTAACCATGAGCACAAGGTTTAGGCGACCCAGGGCTGCCATCAAAACACACCCGACCAGGAAGAAGGCCGATGCCCATTGGCCTAAGCGTGCAGCCCGTTCGGTGGCTTTACGGAAGCCCAGGCGTTTTGTTAGAGTAGCGCGGTAGATCCTCCCACCATCGAGAGGCAAAGCTGGGATAAGGTTGAAGCCCATGATCATCAGATTGGCTTGCAGAAAAAAGGAAGTAGTCTCTTCGGGTAGATGCAAGACATTACGTAAAAAGAGAGCAGCTGCGATCAGGAGCACGTTGTTGATCGGTCCTGCCACCGCCACCGCCGCTTCCACCTGCGGATCAATGCTCATCAGGTCTTCTAGGCGAGCGACACCACCGATGGGGAGCAGTTCGATCTCGCGAACGCGGATCCCATAGCCCCGGGCCGCCATGGTGTGCCCTAGCTCATGAAAGGCCACGATGGCAAAGACCATCAGAGCTTCTCCTAGTAGGTTCATGACGCCATAGAGCAGCAGCAACAGAAGAAAAACGGCATGCACCTTGATGCGCATGCCTAAGAACGTTCCAAGGCTTAGGGAGAAACGGCTCATGGGCTCCCCCCGTTACTCAAAACTTGATCCACAGAGTGGGATCGATCGGCTGACCGTTTTGGATCACCTCGAAGTGCAGGTGGTAGCCTAGCGACGTCCCGGAGTTGCCTACCCAACCAATGGTCTGCCCGCGAGTAACCAGTTCTTGAGGCTTGAGCGAGGCATCACGCAACAGGTGGGCGTAGAGCGTGACGATGCCGTTGCCATGGTCGATGCGGATGCATTTGCCATAGCCATTCTCCTCCCCCACCGAAAGGACCACGCCATCGCCAGCCGCAGCGATCACGGCGCCGACTTTGCCTTCCAGGTCAATGCCGGTATGTTGCTCTGCCACCTTAGTCAGTGGATTGAGTCGGGCTCCAAAGCCAGAGGTGACCTGACCGGTCAATGGCGGTTCGAGGACCAGATCAGCCGCTGGTTTCTTCGTCAGCGGCCATACGCTCCCGGGCCGCCAGCTGCTGACCTTGACCGCTTGTTCTTTGACGGTATTCCAATCGTAGTTGATGCTGAAGGCCCTATCCAAAAGGTCCTGGACACGGGCACCGAAGCTCCATGGCAGCACAATGCAGCCATATAAGACTAGATAAACGCTTAGCGCAATCACTAGATTGCGCAGATGCTTAGATGCCTCGAGATGAAATGACTCCTGATCCCGGCGGCGATAGCGGGATCGATACGCTGGTCGACTGGGACGCCTCCCCAAGCTGCTGTTGATACTCATCAGTAGACCCCCTTGATGGTGGATTGCAGCGTCTCCATGCTTACTTATGTCAGGAACTTGCATGACTTCATCATGCATACGTCAGCGCCCCTGATCTAGATGACACGAGGTTAATCGTGTCAATACTCCAATTCACGTCATGCAAGTTCCGAAAGGACGAGTTACGCATGACGCTAAAGTATATTGGACAGGGATGACAAATATGACAGCCGAGGGTTCAGCAGTGGCCGCAAACAGAGAAAGGCCGGCTAGTAGCCG
>CAZINL010000116.1:0-9700 GCA_964540595.1 uncultured Clostridia bacterium | reverse complement strand
CAGCCGGGAAGGTAAGGCAGTACGAGAGTGTATTTGACTGTCTGAGGCGTGAGATCAAGGAGGAAACTGGGCTGGACATAGCCGAGATACAGGGGGAACGCGAGTCCAAGATTGTTGAAGCAAATGGATACAAGGTGATCAACTATATGCCGTTTAACTCGGCTCAGAATGTAGTAGGCTACTACCCGATAATGGTGCAAACGTTCATCTGCACGGCGGTAGGTGAACTACTATGCCACAGCAGCGAATCCATTAACCTCAGGTGGATCTCTCTAGACGAGCTAGACTCATTGCTCATGGCGGATGACAGCCGGTTCTATCCAATGCACATTGTTGCCCTGCGGAGGTACCTGGATCTAAAGGATAAAGGCAGACGCCACAACCCACTTGATGGCTTATTCTCATATTAGGCGGTGTATGGATGGAGCCCAGTATTATAGATGATTTGCAGGCGAGTTATGGGCTGACTTGTAAGCAGATCACGCCGGTAACAGGAGGCTTGTTGAATCTGAAATGGAAAGTCTCCACTGAAAAAGGCGAGTTATTGGTCAAACAATACAGCCCTAAGCGATTCCGCAGAGAACAGATTGAGAGAATCGAGTCCGCGCTACGGCGGCAGATTATCCTCGAAAGAAACGGCGTTCCTTGCCCGTTTCTCTGGCGATGCGGAGACCGTATCATTCGTTGGCTGGATGACAAAACAGCCTATATGGTCATGGATTTTCGCTCAGGAAAGACAGAAAGCCCCCACACAATCACACTAAAGCAAATGCACAGTCTCGGCAGCGCCTGCGCTGTAATGCACAGTGCGTTCTCACGATTGCCGGAGTCAAAAGACTTGAACTTGCCCGTTTCTGGTGGCTATACGATGGATTCATTGTGGGAGAACCTTAACTCCCATATAATGCAATGCCCGCCAGACGCTCATGTTGACTATCGGAGATCCTTGATTGCGCTTGAGCCGATTTTGCAGCAGCTTAGCCCCGGGTTTTTTGCCAAGCTTCCCCAAGGATTAGCCCATGAAGACCTCCACTCCGGCAACGTCCTGTTCGATCTGGAGGGCGTATCTGCTATCGTTGATTTCGACCGTAGCTGTCACAGCTATATCTGGCATGACATCGGAAGAGCGATACTCTCTTTTGCTCTGGAAGGCAATACCCTGAACGTCGAAAAGGTACAGGCTTTCCGTGCAGGCTATGCACAGCACTTAGCGCTGACTTTGGCTAATATCGCAGATGCTCTGCGGCTTTCGTGGTGCATTGAAACACCGTGGTGGATCCGACCGGAGTTTTTCGGAGAATGCGACCCAATCCCCAAGCGTTTCAAAGAGGAGATGCTGTGGCTGACAGAACACTGGTTTGAACTGGATGCCTTGTTATGCTGAAATGAGGGCGGTGCAGGTTGATCACCAAAACCTACGAATATGATGCGGTGATGGAACCCGCAGACAGAGGCGGTGCGTATGTCCCGTTCCCCTATGACCTTCGCGCCGAGTTGGGCATGGGGCGGGTCAAAGTTCATGCGACATTTGACGGCGAGCCTTACGACGGCAGCATTGTCAATATGGGCGTAAAGAACGACGACGGCCAAATGAGGCGGCAGAGCCGCGAAACAGAGGATGCGGATCGTTGCTTTCAGCAGCCGACCGCGATCTGTTACATCATCGGCGTTCGCAAAGAGATCCGGGCGAAAATCGGCAAACAGCCGGGCGACAGCATACACGTCACGATTCGCGAGATGGGGGCTATAGAAGGTGATGACACATAAGGAAATGCTAGACATTGTGCAATCTCAGCTTGCGGTTGACCTGAACTGTACCGTCGACGACCTGAATGGTGAAAAGGACAGTATCGTTTTTGTTGAAGCAAAGGAGAATCCTGGACGAAGACCGTTTCACAGAAAGAGCGCCTATTTTGAGATTCTGTCCATGGGTAGGTCAATTGTGGTATCAGCTACGCCGGAACGGCTGTCAATTGCCAAAGAGCAGATGCAAGGTAAGGATCGGGATACCGTCTTCTCCCTGCCGTTTATCAGGGGGCTTTACCTGCACTATTTGCCAGACCTGAAAATACTAGAACCACTCTCACCACCACATGGTTTCTCATTCGAAATGGTTGAGCATGATGAAGTTGGTCGCCTACTTGATGTTAAGGGATTTGACAACGCCATCATATATGATACGAATCATCCTTATCAAACTGGCTTGGCCGTGGTTGCCAAGAAAAGCGGTAATATAGTTGCTGTATCCGGGGCAAGCAAGACCTGTGCGAAGTTACGGCAAGTTGGCGTCGATGTGCTGCCTCAATACCGCAATTACGGATTGGCAACTTATCTTGTAAACAGATTAACCTTTGAGATATTGGAGCGCGGTCATGTTCCGAGCTATGATGCCATCGCCAGCAACCTTGCTTCACAAAGAGTAGCTCACAGAGCCGGATATTATGTTGCGTGGGTTTCTGACTGGCGATGCAGTTTTAAAGGGCTGGAAATGCCTTCGGTCAAATGACGGCATCCAGCCCATGGACCGTGCGCCCGGCATTACTGCGTTTTCTCATTGGCAAAATCTATCGCATACTTTGTCCCGTGGCTCATAAGCACACCGTCCGTCAGGCGAACACGAAGTATACAGGTGTCCGGATCACTCTCGTCGGTATGACCGTTGCTGTACCATGCAGCGAAGACCTCGCGCAGTTTTGTCATTAAGGCGGTGTTATGCTTATCACAAGGGTGTCCGATGTTTTCGCCGATGCCGTGGGCCGTAAACCATTCCCCGCAAACCGCCACGTCAGGAGCGTTCTTGATCTGTTGCATCTTGCCCGAGAGCGCGTGTGTGACGACATAGAACGAGCCACCCTCAAAGTATCCGTTTACGACTCGGACAGTTGGGCGATGGCCTTCCACCGTCGCAAGCGAGATGAGCGTGTCGCGCCCAAACCGCTCAGCCAGTATGCTGATTGCTTCATTGTATCGGCTCATTCGATCGCTCCTATTCTACTGCGACACCGCGTGTCGGACATTCAGGGAACCTCACCTTACCCGTACGGTGCTTTCGGCTGTCGCGCCTTCCAGCGGCGGGATGTGACCGCTATGCCGAGGATGCAGCTGATAATGGCAAGTACCACCGACGCCAATACGAAGACGAAAAAGTCCTCAAAGTAAGTGCCAAAGTTCTGTACGCGAATGCTTTTTTCCATCGTGCGGTAAAAAGTCCAGGCGGAGAGCATGGCGGCAGCGGGCGAGAGGAACGCACTGATCACCCGGGCGGTGGGCGCGTTGGCGATGCTCCCGATGATGTAAGCGCTGGTGTAGGCAGCCAATATCCCAAGGACGAGGAAGCTTACCATGGCAAAGCCCTCGTAGAACGATTTCTTCGTCTGCCCTAGCCAGAGGCCTGTCTTGGACATGATGGAGAAATGGAGATCATCCTTGGGGAGTTCAGCAAACTCGCCGCGCAGGAGTTGCCGACCGTCGGTCTGTTGCACCTTGGTCAGCGGGAGGCTGTGGCCGATAAGGGTGTTGGACGGGCAATCGATCTCGATGGTCAGGTCGCGGAAGGATTGAAAGGCAGAGGCAGGCTGCAGCAGGTAGGAGTAGGTGATGAGATAATTGGCATAACGGCGGGGGTCACCCCATCCCGGTTGGCTGAACCTGATCGTAAGAGGGATGGTGGTTTGAGGTTCGAGGTTCAGATCGAAGCGGGCGATTTTGAAACGGTCGGATAGGTCACTACTGATATCTATTGGCCTTCCACTGACGGGATCGATGGCTCGCGCCGAGCGTAGGTCAAACAACGGCGGAAACCCGGCCTTGGTGTCGGTCATCTCCACCGCCAGCTCATCCTCGCCCAGCTGAACCCTTGGCTTGTCTCCGGCCAGAAGTAAGCCCATCTTGACCGCCTTGTGTTGGTCACTCTGGTTGGTGAGGGTGTAGCGGACGAGGACCTCCGCCTCAGACAGATTGTCGGTCAGCGTAAAGCGAAGCAGCTCGCCGTCGACACTGATAGCTGTCGACCGATCAGCAAGCAACTGCCCCATCTGATAGGAGCCCCACGATACTGGACTGCCGCTAGCCAAGACCCAAGAACCACCCAGAACCGTAAGCAGAAGCATAATGATGAGCATCAGTCGGGGAGCAGGACGCAAGATACTCTCTCCCTTCTTGTGGTTTACATCTATTTCCACAGACGGAGTTGGTGTTCCTCCACCGAAGAGTCATGATGCATCCCTCGCCAGGTAAATATCGACGGATACGCCAGTATGAAAGACCACGTCGAGTGCTCTCGACGTGGTCTTCTACTGTCTCACGGGCTTCAAGGAGATTGGTCCGTGAGTAGCGAAACAGGTCCTTTGAGGCCGGCACACGCAATCGAGTTCGTCCTCGTCAGTGAGGATAGTTGTGAACCGCACCGATCGACTACCGCCTGGGCGAACCGGTACCCCATGAGAGCTACGAGGACTACTTGTGGTCTATCGAACAGATGATGAAGCGATATAGCGAGGGTGTTCAACACTTTGTATGTCGGGAGGGTGTCTGATGCAAACGTTTCACATGACAATGCAGGAGATGCTGCGCATCGCGCAGTCGCAGCTTGCGATAGACCTAAACTGCAGGCCCGACGATCTGAACGGAGAAAAGGATAGCTTCATATTTACAGAAACGCGGGCCAATCCCGGCCGCCGGCCGTTTCCCCGCAGCGAACAGCATTTTGAGATGCTGTCCATGGGCAGATCCATCGTCGTATCGGCAACGCCGGATATACTCGGCATTGTAAAACCCTTACTTGACGGTCAAGGCCGCGATGACGCGTTCTCACTGCCTTTTGTGTACGGCCATAGCCTCTATTACCTGCCTGACTTGGCGCAGATCAAGCCGCTTGCTTCGCCTGACGGCTTCGCGTATGAGATGGTGGAGCAGGATGATATACCGGCGTTGTACCAATATGAGGGATTCCGTAACGCCGTCCAATATGACACAAATCATCCCCGCCCCGACGTCTTGGTGACGCTGGCGAAGAAGGACGGTCATATCGTCGGCATGGCGGGGGCGAGTAACGACTGCGCTAGGATGTGGCAGATCGGAATGGATGTACTGCCGGCATACCGCCACTACGGGCTGGCGGCCTATCTTGTCAACCGGTTGACACTTGAAGTGCTGGAACGGGGGTACCTGCCCTATTACGGTACCGCTTCCTCAAACATCGCTTCGCAGCGCGTCGCGCACCGTGCTGGCTATTATCCTGCCTGGGTGTGTGCGTATAAGGGTAGGTTTGCTGGGCTGGAGCTATCGCCGACGTGTTAAGGAGCGATGAATGTGCATGAGGAGTGAGTAGCATCGAGATGGATAAGCGGACGAGGCTCTTCCGTCACAAGGACCCATACGATCTGCAGGGCACGGAGCAGCTCTTTGTGGAGGCTATGGCGCAGAACGCCCAGTATCAGTACGCCAACTGTGCCGACTACCGGCGCATTTGCCAGATGCAGGGGGTCGACCTGAACAGCATCCGCACCATGGATGATGTTGCGAAACTGCCGGTGCTGCCCACCTTGTATTTCAAACACCATGAGCTGGTTGCCATGCCTAAGGAAAGAATGCTGATCAGAGCCACATCCTCTGGCACCAGCGGCAAGATGAGCAAGATCGGTTTTGACACCCGCAGTCTGTTGCATGGCTTGTCCATGGTATTGCGGGTCGGACGCCACCACAAGCTGTTGTCGGCCGTCCCTTGCCACTATATCATTCTCGGTTACCAACCCACCAAGCATAACCAGACTGCCTTTTCCAAGACTGGCTACGGCTTTACATACCTAGCCCCCGCCCTGTCGCGCACCTACGCGCTAGTGTGGAAGGACGGCAGGTACGAACTCAACCTCGATGGGCTCATCAAGCAACTGCGCCGCTGTGGGCGCAGTCTCTTTCCCACTCGTACCATCGGCTTTCCCGCCTACACCCATATGCTCCTGTCTCGGCTGAAAGAAGAGGGGATCTCCCTGAAGCTGCCTCGCGGGTCGATGATTACCATGGGTGGTGGGTGGAAGCAGTTTCACGCCCAGAGGGTAGAGAAGCAAGTGCTCTATCAGCTGGCGTGGGACCTGCTGGGCATCCCCGAAACGCATTGTGTCGAGTTCTTCGGCGCAGTGGAGCACCCCATTCTCTACACCACCTGCGCCAAACACCATTTCCATATCCCGGTCTACAGCCGGGTGATCATCCGTGATCCCGACACCCTTAAGCCTGTGCCCCACGGCACGGTGGGACTGGTGAATCTTCTCTCCCCGATGACCATGAGCATGCCCATCCTCAGTGTGATGACCGACGATCTCGGTGTTATCCGAGAGGACTGCGGCTGCGGCATTGGTTCCCCCTATCTAGAGATCATCGGACGTGTTGGTGTCCAAGACATTACCACCTGCGCCGCTGGCGCCGAGCAGCTGTTGACGGAGGTGTGACCGATGATCTTAGCCCATGGCAGGCTGTATGAGGATTCAGTCCTCTCGGTGCTGCTGGACACCTTGGAAGCGGACTGTACCCGCACCATTGCCACTCAGTCGATCACGCAGGAACAGGTGATTGCCGCCTGCGATACCCTCGGCAAGCGGATTGCGGCCGGAAGCTACGACCGCATTCTCAAGCAGTTCATGACGGACTTGCAGATCAGTGAGGCGCACCTCTCGGCCGCGTTGCAGTTGTTCTCCCGTCAGAGCTTGCAGTACAAGTGCCGCATGGAGTTGGGCGACACCATGGAACCACTCCGCCATGACGGACACCGTGAGATCCAGCGGCAGCGCTACCCCTTAGGGGTGCTGTTCCACATCGCCGCAGGCAATGTGGATGGTCTGCCTGCTTACAGCGTTATTGAGGGACTACTGGCGGGGAATATCAACATCCTAAAGCTCCCCTCCGCCGACAGCGGTATCTCCGTTCTGCTCCTGTCGGAGCTATGCAAGATCGAGCCTGCCCTGGCTGATTTTGTCTACGTTTTCGACCTGCCTTCTACGGATCTGAGCAGCCTGCAGAGATTCGCCGCCGTAGCAGATGCGGTGGTGGTATGGGGCGGTGACGAGGCCGTCTCCGCCGCCCGCAACCTGGCGTCCTGTAACACCAAGGTCATTTCGTGGGGACATAAGTTAAGTTTCGCCTATGCCACTCTGGACGCTACCGACGAAGACCTGACTGCCCTCGCTCACCACATCTGCCAGACTAGGCAGCTGTTGTGCAGCTCCTGTCAGGGCATCTATGTAGACACCGTTGATCGCAGTATACTGGAAGACTTCGGCAAGCGGTTTTATGAGATTTTGCGGTCTGTCAGCGCTGCCTATCCACCGGTGCCGCTCGGCATGCGTGCCAAGGCGACTCTCACCCTCTACAATGAGGAGCTGGAACAGCATATCACGGGCAACACCGTCTACCGTGGCGACGGGGTCAGCGTGTTAGTGACGGCGGATAGCAGTCTCGTTCTTTCTTGCTTGTTTCGCAACTGCTGGGTAAAGCCTCTGCCGAGGGAACAGATTGTGCCCGCCCTCAAAGGCATGAAGGGCTATCTGCAGACCTGTGGTCTGCTGTGCGGTGAGCACGACCGCCTCCCGCTCAGCGATCACCTTGCTAGGGCAGGGGTCGTGCGTATCACCGAGGCTGGTGAGATGAGCCGTACGACTGCGGGGGAAGCTCACGATGGTGACTACGCCCTGCGGCTTTACAGCAGAATCGTTGAGGTCGGGTGAAAGGAGCCCGGAACCTAGTGCCTTGACTAGTGAAAAAGCCTCGCCTTGTCATTCGGTGCGGGCGATAAGCGGCTCGAAAATCTCGCGGCTCCAGCCGCGGAGCTTTTCCTCAAACCAATCCTTCTTTGACCAGAGCTCGCAATGTATCACAATACTCAGCAGTACCTGTAGTGCGAGAAGCTTACTGACCGCACCGCAGTCGATCTTGTTGCCGGTTGCCGTCTCATAACCATCAACTATTGCTCGCCTACACTCTGCAGCGCTTATACTGCCATAGAGCCCACCGATATCCAGCAGCGGATGACTGTAACCCAAGAGCGAGAAGTCGATGGGTGCGAGTCCGTTTTCGGTGATCAGCATGTTCGACAGCGAAAGGTCGGAGTGCACGAGAATGAACTCCGGCTCCGTCCTATGCAGATAGTCGCCGATGATGGTTACCGCCGCTGTCATGGGATCGCAGTAGTGCGCCGTAAGCCGGCCACTGTCACGTAATCCGGCCAGCAACTTCTTCATGCGTTCACACAGCGCATGGTCGTATCGGATCATGCGGTGGTCACTGTAACCCCGCGCAGCAATGTGCAGTCGGCCGGTCAGCATACCGATCTCGCGGCAAAGCTCGGGTGTGAGGTCACTTTTGTCGAGCGTCCGTCCCTCTAGCCATGTCAGTACCGTGACTGGCGTGCCGTCCTGCAGGACAGTGACGAGTTCGCCGTTTTTGTTTCTGACAGGTGCTTGGACATGCAGCCCGCGGTCTTTGAGGTGCTCCAAGAACCGCAGTTCTCCCCGACATATCTCCGCCCGGTCGACGCCGTCATACAGTGGAGCGGTCGAAAAGCCTTCGATATGCTTATGTATGCGTAGCAGATATCTGCCACCGACACGATAGGTCATATTCTCATTGTGGCGTATCAGTTCGGCGGTTGGATCAGAAAAATCATAGTGCCTTAGTGCCTCCTCAATCATGATCTGTTTCACCCTATCCTTTCTCTCCATTTACCAGTCCGCAGCGAAACGAAGCCCATAGAGCCCGGCTGTGATCTCCTATCGTGATGTGCAATTATCGTGCCATGATAGGGCAGGCTGGAATCGCGTCTCAACGGATGGGATCAGAAGCATGGTATGATACGGGGAATCGTACCATAAGTGACAGCGAATCTCCATTGGCGCATACTGCCCTTCAGCGGTATGACATGGCTGACCACAGCGTCAGGGGGAACCTACCAACAAAGATCAGTCACCATGAGGAGGTATTGAACTGTGGATAGCATCACCAGCAACAAAAATGGGTTGTCGCCAGAACAACAGGAGCAACTTCTTAGTGTGATGAAAGCACGTTTTGAGAAAAACATGAGCCGCCATGAAGGCCTCGAATGGGCCGACGTACTGGCTAGGCTGGAAGCTAATGCCGAAAAACTGTGGTCACTCAACGAAATGGAGAGAACTGGCGGAGAGCCGGATGTGGTTGGTTGTAATGAAAAGACCGGGGAGTACGTCTTCTTTGATTGTTCGGCGCAAAGCCCCAAAGGCCGCAGAAGTGTCTGTTACGATCGCGAAGGCCAGGAGTCAAGGAAAGAGCATAAGCCAGAACATAACGCCATTGATATGGCAGCAGACATGGGCATTGAGCTCCTAACGGAAGAGCAATACCGGGAGCTTCAGAGACTTGGAAGCTTTGATACGACAACGTCGAGTTGGGTGAAAACACCTTCTGCAATCAGGGAACTCGGAGGCGCCCTCTTTGCTGATCGCCGTTATAACACTGTCTTCGTGTACCACAACAGTGCGCCCTCTTACTATTCCGTCAGGGGATTCCGCGGCTTGCTAAAAGTCTAGACGCTTGCACGGACAGCAACTCAGATTACAGCTGCCAGGCTCTTCCCTTTGACACTGCCCAAGATCGACCGTTGCCCGTCCCTGCTGAGCATTACCCAGGTTGCGCTGCCTCGCCTTAGTGAAGGAAGGAGACGTGGTAAGAACGAAAT